>NZ_JBXVVH010000007.1:0-163114 GCF_057219185.1 Lacinutrix sp. YIN62 | reverse complement strand
TGATGAAAAGCAGCTTAGAAACAAACAACAATCTACAAGGTTAGAAACTAATTTAGTGTAAACCCTAATCTTTAACTTGTGTAAACTATGTCCCTTAACGAACATGTAAAAAAACCTTAGAACTCTAGATAAATTAAATTTAATAGTGTATTTTTATCTCATAATATGATATTTAATGAATAGAATTAAAGAGATACTTGAAGCAAAAGGAATAAAACAAACTTGGCTTTCTGACAAACTTGACAAAAGCTATAACATGATTAATTCTTATGTTCAAAATAGAAGACAACCCAGTATTGAAGATTTATACAAAATATCCGAAATACTAGAGGTTGATGTAAAAGACCTTCTTGTCTCTAACAAAAACATCAGCAAGAATGAATTATAACACTAAAAATATACAAACGATAAATAAGTTAAAGTCTGAACTTGACCTGCTTATTCCGTTCTCTGAAGAGAATCAGAATAAACTTCAAAAAAAGATCAGACTTGAATTTAATTATAATTCGAATCACCTTGAAGGAAATACTTTAACGTACGGACAAACTCAACTTTTACTTTTTTTTGATAAAAGTTCAGGAGATGTTCCTGTAAGTGACATTGAAGAAATGAAAGCTCATGATGTTGCTCTTTCACAAATTCTAGAAATGGCAAAGGATCACGAACGTCCATTGTCTGAGTTATTCATAAAAGAGTTAAATAAAACGATTCTTGTAAACTCATTTTGGAAAGATGCTGTTTCTCCAAACGGAACACCAACTCGAAAGAAAATTGAAATAGGTCAGTATAAAACTTCACCAAATAGTGTTCAATTAAAAAATGGAGAAATACATGAATATGCTTCTCCAGAAGAAACTCCTGCTTTAATTAGAGATTTATTAAATTGGTATCAAGAAAAAAATGATGTGCTCCATCCAGTTCAGTTAGCTGCAGAATTTCATTATAAATTCGTTTGTATTCATCCTTTTGATGATGGAAATGGTCGCGTTTCAAGATTACTAATGAACTATATTTTATTAAAGCATAATTACCCTATGGTAATTATAAAATCAGAAGACAAAGAAAGTTATTTAACAGCTCTACAAAAGGCCGACACAGGAAATTTAGTTTCCCTAATTGAATACGTAGAAGAACAGGCTATTGCTTCTTTAAAACTTAATATCAAAGCTGGAAAAGGAGAAGATATTGATGAATTAGGAGATATAGAAAAACAAATAGAAATTTTAAAAAGAGAAAAACTTACACAAACAAAGATATTCAATACTCCTAAAGTTAGTTATGACCTAATTAATCATATTAATAATGATTTGTGGTCTCCACTAAATAAGCTATTAAATAAATTCAGTGATTTTTTTGCCGAAACTTCTAATGAAATTCATATTGACCATTTCAAATACCGAAAAACAAAAACGGTAAATAACTCAATTATGGGAATTGCTCGTATGTATGCAGACAAAGAAGTAGAAATAAAACCATATGAAATATTTGGAAAAGATTTAGAAGAAGATGAAGTCAATAACATAACATGGACTAAAAAAATGTTATCATTAAAATCTGCTACGAAGAAGAAGGATTATGAGATTTCTTGTTCATTAGATTTAAAAGAATCTAATTATGAGTTGAAAATTTCAGAATCCAATGCAAATGGAGATGGTGTTATGAAAAATAAGACTATTCTTTTTGAAATAGAAAATGAATACAAATCATATTTTATGAATGAAATGATAGACGGAATCCAAAAGGGGATTTCAAAACATTTAATATCAATAATACAGACCGACAAATAACACGAAAACACAACAAAGCACTGAGGTAAAAACCAAATAAAACGCAATTAATTACACCTCAAAACATTGCTATATTCATCGTTATAAGGCACCCCATTTTTAACGATAGAAAACGCTTGTTTTAGTAACTTATTACACACTGCTATTAAAGCCAGTTTTTTACTTTTGCCTTTAGCCACTATTCTATCGAAAAGGGCTTTACATGCCCGGTTATATTTACAGGCATTAAAAGGGCACATAAATAATAAATTTCTAAGTTTTGGGTTCCCCATTTTACTAATTCGTGGGCGCCCTTTTACACGACTTCCACTTTGTCTTATTATTGGAGTTAATCCAGCATAACTACATAACGCTTTTGAACTTTCAAAACGATGAAAACCATCTGTGAAAACCAATAACATTAAAGCCGTTTTGTTGCCTATTCCTGGAATACTTTGTAATAAAGTTAATGATGATTGATATTCTTTTTTCACATGCTCTTGCAATGTTTTTTCTAAAATTTCCATTTCTTTTTTTAGATGCTTTAAGCTTCTCTTTAAAGACTTAACAACACTTTTTGATGGATTTCCTAAAACCGATTCGCCGTGTATTTTATTTTTTAACTGAGTACTTTGTTTACTGTAAACCCTAATCTTTAACTTGTGTAAACTATGTCCCTTAACGAACATTACGAAAAAAACAAAAATCGTAACTTTACAGAATGAACAAAGATTTAACAACATCTGACTTACATAGGAGAAATATTCTCAATAATAATTATGCTTTAGAAATCATCTATAACGAAATTTCTTTTCCAGGTGTAATGTTTGAAAATAAATATAGATTTACAAAAAAACAAGTAGCTGAATTCTTTGAAATTGACGATAGAACTGTAGAAAGATATATTGAAAATAACAAGTCAGAATTTGAAGAATCAGGATATGAAATTCTAACTAGAAAGAGGCTGAAAGACTTCAAGTTAGCATATGGTACCGACACAAATGTCGGCACCATAGATGAATCTCTAAAAAAAACATCGGTTTTAGGCGTTTTTACCTTTCGTGCATTTCTAAATATTGGAATGATTTTAACAGAAAGTGAAAAGGCAAAATTACTACGAGCTTTTATATTAGACATTGTACTCGATGCAATTAATCAAAAACTTGGAGGAAACACAAAGTACATAAATCAAAGAGAAGAAGAGTTTCTTTCTAGTGCTTTGAAAGAACATAATTATAGACAAGAATTTACAAATGCTCTTGACCAATATGTTGAACCTAATAAATTTAAATATGCTCAACTAACTAATAAAGTTTACAAGAGCGTTTTTAAAGAAGATGCTAAAGAATATCGCCAAATACTAAAATTAAAAGATAAAGAAAGTGTTAGATCAACAATGTATTCAGAAGTATTGGATTTGATTTCAAGTTATGAAAACGGATTTGCTGACTTTTTAAAAAAACACTCTGAAAAGGCAAACAGAAAACTTCGTTTATCAGAAACAAATACTTTGTTCGACCAATTTGAAAGTCTCACAAATTCTATATATGAACCTTTAAGAGAAAAAGTAAGAGGGTTAATGGCTAGTAGAGATATGACTTTCAGGGATGCTTTACACGAAAAGTTAAAGAATTATATTACTCATCTCTCAACAGAAGAATTTGACAAATTCCTTGGAGAAAAAAGTATGGATTTAAAAGACCGAATTCTAAACAATATTGACGTATTTAAAAGATTAAAAAATAGATAATGGAAACATATATTTATTTTGACATTGAACACACCATTCAAACTCACGACTTTATTATAGAAAATTCTGGTGGAAATTCTGGAATTATAGAAATTGGAAAAATTGAGAGTGTGCTAGAACATATTCAGAACGACCTATATTATCCTGAATTTGAAGAAAAGTTAACGCATCTTGTATTTTCCGTAAATAAGTTTCACGCATTTAACGATGGAAATAAAAGAACCTCAATCGCTTTAGGTGCATATTTATTAGAGGTCAATGGGATTGAATACTGCATTGATAAATTCATTATAGAAATGGAGAACATAGCGGTATATGTTGCTGACAATAAAATTGACAAAGAACTACTGCAAGAAATAATCAGTTCAATATTAATAGAAGATGACTTTAATGAAGAGCTGAAATTGAAAATAATAGATGCATTAAGCGAATAAATAAAAGCCAGTTGCCAACAAAGTACTGAGGTAAAAACCAAATAAAACGCAATTAATTACACCTCAAAACATTGCTATATTCATCGTTATAAGGCACCCCATTTTTAACGATAGAAAACGCTTGTTTTAGTAACTTATTACACACTGCTATTAAAGCCAGTTTTTTACTTTTGCCTTTAGCCACTATTCTATCGAAAAGGGCTTTACATGCCCGGTTATATTTACAGGCATTAAAAGAGCACATAAATAATAAACTTCTAAGTTTTGGGTTCCCCATTTTACTAATTCGCGGGCGTCCTTTTACACGACTTCCACTTTGTCTTATTATTGGAGTTAATCCAGCATAACTACATAACGCTTTTGAACTTTCAAAACGATGAAAACCATCTGTGAAAACCAATAACATTAAAGCCGTTTTGTTGCCTATTTCGGGAATACTTTGTAATAAAGTTAATGATGATTGATGTTCTTTTTTCACATGCTCTTGCAATGTTTTTTCTAAAATTTTCATTTCTTTTTTTAGATGCTTTAAGCTTCTCTTTAAAGACTTAACAACACTTTTTGATGGATTTACTAAAACCGATTCGCCGTGTATTTTATTTTTTAACTGAGTCCTTTGTTTACTGTAAACACTAAGCATACGCGATAACTGCAAACTCTCTTGCTGTCTACTTGATTGACCAACCCATAACTTAGGATTTCTATCCTTACCATAAAGCTGAATCATTTTCGCATCACTCTTATCGGTCTTTATTTTTGATAAATCCATTTGGATATAACGTTTAATCTTTAATGGATTAACGACACTTACTCCAAAACCTAATGCTAACAAAAAGTAAGCTAATCGAGAATGATAATAACCTGTAGCTGCCATAACGCAAACCGTATTGGAATCTAATATTTTAACTAACTTTTTGAAGCCAGAAATACTGTTACTAAATTGATAATACTTCGAATGATTATCGCAGACATCAAAAAAATCTTTACTAATATCTATTCCAAAATATTTAATATCTTTAGTCCTAAAAAAAAGGATTGTAAAGAACTTAATCTAATGTGAATTCTACAACTTAAAATCGAAGTCTAAAGCTTCACAGAACTGAACGAATTTAACATAGTAAAGAACAGGGATTTTCAATGTTGACGAAGTCTTAAGCTTCTGCGTGTATCATAACCTTATTCTGTGCTTTAGTTCTTTATGATTATGTGTCTAATTTAATAAAATGCTAACTTAAGAGGTATAACCGCAATTACGGCGGATTCGACTACGTCCGAATCCACTCGGAATTGCTAAGGGCTGTTCTTAAACCAAATATAATAACTAATTTAACCCGTAACTGACGGTTATACGAAACCGTTAGCAAAAATTAAAATGATACCATATAAAACATATTACATCTCGTTTTTTTCTATTCTTTTCAGTCTAATATTTGGATGTGAAAATGCTCAATATACTAATTGCAATCTTTCTGAAGAAAAATTACTAAATCCACCTGTTTTTATAAAAGACATAGATTTTGAAGATGTCAATTTTAAAAACGCTATTCTTGAAATAGGAATAGAGAAAGTGGAAGATGTTAAAAGACTTTATTTTTATGATAAGAGCATTAAATCAGTAAAAGAAATTGCATTCTTTTATAATCTAGAATATTTAGATTTAACAAGTAATAAAATAACCTGCATTGATGTGTCAAATAATCTAAGATTAAAAGAACTAAGCTTAGGTCTTAACTCAATTAATGAATTAGATGTTTCAAAGAACAAAAGTCTTGTTCGTTTGGATATTCAAAATAATAATATCACCGAAATTGATATTTCAAATAACGTTAAATTGAAATCTGCTTTTCTACTTAGAAATAAAATTTTAACAATTGATGTGTCAAAAAATACGTTTTTGACACAATTACTTGTTGACGAAAACCTTTTAACTAAGATTGACCTAACAAAATGTCCACTTTTAAAAGGCTTTACAATTAATCGAAACAAAATAACGACTTTGGACTTAAGCAATAATCCGCTTATCAAACAACTTGATGTAAGTAACAACAAACTATCAAATTTAAACATTGAAAACCTTAAAGACATTGAAGGACTAAACATATCAGGAAATAAATTTAAACAGATAGATTTGTCCAATTTTAAAAAAATGAAATATTTAAATATCAGCAATAATAAGATTAAATATATTGATTTAAAACAGAATATTAGTTTAGAGGAACTAATAGCAAATGATAATGAAATTTCAGCTATAAAGCTATCAATCAATAAGCTATTGCAAAAAATAGAATTAGACAAAAATGAATTGCATAGTATTGATATTTCATCTAATCAAAATTTAGATCACCTCTCTTTAGATGAAAATAACATTGAAATTTTAGATTTAACTTCAAATAAAAAGATGATAGATGTGCTTATTAGAGAAAATAAATTGAAGGTAATTAAACTTCCAGATTCAGCTAATTTTAGTCTTATAGGTCTTGGTAAAAACTCAATTCAGGATTTTCACATACCAAAAAAAGTGGCTATACATAAATTATGGATTTCAAAAAACCCATTAAGTAAGAAAACTTTAAATCGGTTAGCAGAATATAAAAACGAACACCAGAATAGTTATGTGCTAACTGAATAACTTTTGCTAACAATGGTAATCGTTGCACAAGCCTCTAAAAACATTCAAAAGCTCCTTTTACAGGAGCTTTTACTTTGTTAAAACCAACACTATTTAAATTTTAGGATGCCTATTATATTAGTTCTAACAGCTTTATTTGAGGTCTAAACAAGCGTTTTAGAACACAAAATAAATGCTTCATCGCTTTACAATCTGAGTTATTTTCATTTTTTCAAATTTTTCTTGAGCCCCTTCCAAAGAAAGAAAGAAAGAAAGAAAGAAAGAAAGAAAGAAACCAATTCACATTTAAACGTTCAGCTCTAAACGTGTCGTTAAAACGCTCTATACACTCTTAAGTTTACAACAGGCTAAACTAAGGTTGTATAATTCTATTCGGTTTAATATCATAAACTGAATAGTTATTTTAGTACGGGGCATGCAGATGCTTAGTTAATGTTTACTTCATAGATACTCCCTATTAAAGCCCTATTAAAGCCCTATATAGTTGCGGTTAATTGCGGTTAGTTAACCTTTTTAGCTAAAACCCCATGTTACACACATTTCACTTCACTATTACGCCACTTCATAAAAAGAGTGTGCCATTACAACACATAAAAAACTTTTAAGAGATTATTTTAAGTAAAATATATTTAATCTTATCCAAATCACCCCACCAAACATAATTTAAAGAACACAACAGGATCAATACTTTTCTAACCACTTTGGCCATAAAAAGGCTAGATTAAAGCATATTCTAAATGTAATACCGCTTTAACTTGCGGTAAAACTTGTGTTTCGGAATGCGTTCGCTCCATTGAAAATGAGAAAATAATTTTTCTTGGCACTCTTTTTTACCTTGCATAACTAAAGTTAAGAAATAACTAAGCCGCTTTTAAATTCCTTTACTATCTTTAGCAACAAACTTGTGCAACAGGCACAAATTCTATAGTGCATATCCTCCGAGATACACACCATACACGGACCGTTAGCCGTAATGTAAAAAATAATTCATCATTTTAATAAAATTGATTATGAAAAAAATACTTATTAGTCTCGCAATTTTCGTAGTAAGCGCATCTTGTTATTGTCAGAATATTATGATTACTGATTTGTCAACAACTATTGTTAATGGAGGCATTAATGTGAATGTTAAAACTATTTCAGGAACTGGTTCAGGGTATTTAAGTCACGATTACACAATAACTGGAAACATAATAGATTTATCTGTATGTTATTGGTTTGATGAAACTTTACCGATTCTTGAATTTGATAACGATTTTCTAATCCCTCTTTCAAGCACTGGGAATTATACTGTAAACGTTCATATAATACTTTCATCTTCTCAAATAACTTGTGACAATTTTGCAAATACCGATAATGAAACTATAGAAGTAGAATATACTTTGTCAACAACTGAATATGAATTAACTAAAAGAGACTATGCACTTTTTCCTAACCCAACAAACGGAATAACTCAATTCAATGGAAATCAATCACTTATAAAACAAATCGATGTTTTTGATGAACTAGGTAGACTTATTAAACATCTAAAAACAACAAATGAAAAAAGCATCGATTTTAATGAATTAGAAAATGGAATTTATTTTGTAAAAATTTATACTGATAAAGGAAATTTACATCAGAAAATAATACTTAAAAAATAAAGACTACGGCTAACACCGTGTCCTATGAAAAGCACTAGTCTAATTCTTCAAAGTTAATATTTATTTTTCAACAATTCAACACTATATAACTTGCTCGGCATCCTATTTGTCATTGATTCTAGACCGTCACCAGTATTTTTATGATTATAAGTTATAATACCCTGGTCACTTACTATAAAAATGTGATACTTTTTAACGAGTTCACCCACGTTGTTTTGTGATACAAGTCTGACTACTTTTTAATGAGCTTTGTTATTTGTTATCTATTATTTTAATGTATCAATAGTGTATGGTAGCTCTGTTTTTTATTACGGCTAGGGTTCTACTTAAGAGTTTACGGCTACTTTTATGATAATACTCTTAACATTCTTGCCCTGATGTTTTCAATAATAAGCCTGCATTACTAGATCGGTCCGTATGGCTTGCCAAGAGGCTTCTACAAAATAACTGCGCATCAAGCGATGAGCACGCATCGTTATGCCTGTGCTTCTTTGATGAATATCAGGTGCTAAACCTATGTAACCAAACAAATACTTTACATTGCTAAAACACTATAGATCATCAAGTTAACATAAAAACCCCACAAACTACTATGCCTTCTATTCCTGGAATACTACGTAATAAATAATAATCTTTATTATAATGTTTTCGGCAATAGGTAAGCAACTTTGTAGATACGTCTCTTATTTCTTTATCTATGAATCGAAAATAGCGCATTCTGCTATCTAATGTTTCTCGAGCCGTCGGGTAATCAAAAACGACGGCATCAACCCAAGCTCGAAATTTATGACTCCAGAGATCATTGTCAAATTCGTCTGGAATGGCTATTCCAAAATAAAGTAACTGCATTTTATATAACTTTTGACACGTCTATAATCTTTAACCAGATCATTTCGTCTTCTAAAGAAGCTTCTCAGTTATTCGCTTTCAATTTCTGGAATGTTAATACAATCCAATCGACCATCTTTGAGTGCTCTACTAATTAATTGGGTATCTATTTTATCAGTCTTAGTATATTTTTCTTTTCCTTTTCGATGGATGTCTGCTAGATTAACAACTAAATATCGCCAGCCATAGATCTCAAAGCAGCGATGTGCATAATAGCCACAACAATCTGATTCACAAGTCGTAGTAACAACATAATTCCTAAAGTGTTTATTTACATAATTCTGTAATACTTCTGGCTGTGATGGCATCGTAAAAGGTTTTCCTGAAAATAAATCGGTGGAACAATGTATTTTCTAGCTTCGTTTGTGAATACCAATCCCAATGTATAACTTTTATTGAGCAGTTTGTTCAGCCTCCATATCTTATTGTTTTAAAACACTTTAAAGATACTGGACCTTCTACTTTTTCATGGATACTATAGAAAATAGGGTGCTCGATGGCTTAAGAATGTTCAGTACTATTTACCAACACCGCCAAATCGCTGATTTGGCTTTTAAGAATGAATAAATTATTCCATTAAAAACAATCGTTATGGAGATATTTGAAGAGCAAAGTATACTGAGTTTTATAAAAGAACTACCAAATGATGAAGGCAGTAAAGCATAATTAGCAAAAATAAAATGTATTCGTGTAGTCCTTTTATCTATGAGTAGTTGGGGTGTTATTTATTATATGGGATGTAGTTTTCCCATTCGGTAGGCGTGTAGTTATCTTTTATTGTTAAATCTAATAAAGCTTTAAAAATACTTTCGCCGTTATCGCTATTAGTCATAATCATAATTCCTTTTTTTGCACTAGGAAATAGAATTGAATAATGTTGAAACCCATTGCCGTGGCCTTCTTTAAACACACCTATTCCATATGGTGTTTGTAGTATTCCCCAACCTAAGCCGTAACTTAACTGGATCTTGTCATTAATACTAGAGTCTTTAAGAGCTAGTGGTCCAAATTGCTTAATGGAACGAATTCTAATTTGGGGTTTAAATATTTCGTTCCATGATTTTTTTGATAGAATTTTACGATTTAATACTGCGGTTAAAAATTTCGTATAATCTTCAGGAGTGGTTTCTAAAGTACTGCCGCCTCTTGGTTCATTATCGATATCTTTTACGTATTTTTCTCCTAGAGCATTGTGGCCATAAGCAACGTTTTTTTCAAACTTAGACTTCCATTGATAGCTAGAATTTTGCATATCAAGTGGTTTAAATATTATTTCTTGAGCTAGTTGTTCTAGTTTTCGTCCAAGAATTTTTTCTAAAATAACCTGTAAGTAAATAAAACCTTCTCCTGAGTAGCTATATCTCTTTCCTGGGGGATGATTTACACGTAGCTGGTAGTCTTTTTCAAACCATCTAGAATTGGCGAAACCAGTGGTGTGGTTTAAGCACATTCTGGCCGTTATTTTATGGTATAAACTATCTTCTTTTAAAGCAGAGAAGTCATCATGCCATTTCGTTTCGGGTGAATACTTGTATATTTTTTTGGGGAGATAGGATTCTAGCGGAGTATCTAAATCGATAACATTATTTTCTATCAGTTTCATTACCAATACTGCAAAAACGGCTTTACTAAAGGAGGCACCATATATATTGGTTGAATCGTTCAGTTTTATTTTATTTTCATAATCGCTAAACCCAAAATTTTTATGGTAAGACACTTCATTTTCGTTAAATATAGTAATGGTTGCACCATGTACATTTGCTTCTTTCCTTAAGGCTTCAATTTTAACTGTTAACGAGTCTTTATGTATTACTGTGCCATCTAAGCGCGAAATATTAGGGTTTTGTGTAGTTGTGCAACTTGAAAGCGATATTAAAGAAAGTGAGACCAGCATTATTATTTTTGTGGATTTTTTCTTTTTTTTTGTCTTTAAAAATGGGAATGATAAAGGATAGTAGCACTTTTGTGAGTGAATAGATTTTATAATATTGAATATTATAATACTTATACTGAATGGTATTATAGATATAAAAAAGATGACCCCCCATTTTTCAATAGTTAATAGCGCTATAAACGCTACTAAATAGATAATACTTATGGTGATTTGAAAGTTTATAATTTTGATACCATGTCTATTATAGATTTTGTTATCTTCTCGTTTATGAATCCAGATAAATAAAGGGAATAGAATATTTGCTAATGGGATTATAAACCCTAAAAACGGAGTACTGTGAAGTAAAATTAACCATTTCTTTATTATCGCTTCTTCTTTTGGGTTTTCTAATATTAATAGTTCTTCGACAGCAACGTCTAAGGCCGTAGCCAATAATTTTATAGTGCGAAGATGTGGATTTACGACTCCTTTTTCTATGCGTTGTATCGTACGTACGGTAACTTGTGTTTTTTCTGATAATTCTTCTTGCGAGTAGCCTTTTAGTTTTCGTTGATACATTAGGTTTTTAGCAATTGATTGAGTTTCCATAATTGATGTTTTGATTTGGTACAAAATTATTGATAAAGGAGTTACTTTGTTGCGACATTTTGATGTCACCTATATGTCATTTGTTGCTATTATTGAGTTTTGTGGTTTATAAAGATAAAAAACAGGATGTGGTTTTATGAAGTATTCTCAGTATTCTATTTGTAAAAATGGTGTTTAAGTATCGTTGTTTTTTATAGATTTACTATTGATGTAGCATACTGATATCATGTATAAAAATGATTAAGGATGTCTACAGAGTTCTTTAATTAATCCAAGAAAAATAAAGTTGTGAAATGGATATACGCTAAACCAATATAGTCTGCCAGCTAAACCTAAAGGTCTAAATGTTGCAGTTTGAATTAAATTTTCCCCTTCAATTTTAAATTCAAGCCAAGCTTCTCCTGGAAGTTTCATTTCTGCAAATAATAATAACCTGCCTTCTTTTTTGTTAGCGTATAAAACTCTCCAGAAATCTAAAGAATCTCCTACCGATATTGTTGTTTGATTTGTTCGCCCTCTTCTTAGGCCTACACCTCCAAATATTTTGTCTATAACTCCACGAATTTTCCATATCCAATTGGCATAATACCAACCCGTTTTACCTCCAATACGCCATATTTTTTTAATTGTTGTATCTCGATTTTTAATAGGGTTAATGCGGATGTCTTTAAAACATCCAAATTCTGGAACTGCTATGAATTCAGAGATGTTAATATGTGTATCACTACTAGCGTAAGAATCTTTCCAACTAGAGGCAATTTCATTATTTTTAATTTTTTCAAAAGCTTTTGTTAAGGCTGTTTTGTAGGATATGGGTTGAATTTGTAATAGGTTATTAATGTCATTATTTCTACAGACCACTTCTACTTTCATACTGTCTACTAGAGATCTGGCTAGCTTATAAGACGTTGAGGTTACAAAGTAAAGCCAATACGAAGACAATTTTGGGGTCATAACAGGAACGGTCCATATCTTACGCTTTAAATTTCGAACTTTAGCGAAGTCAAGGAGCATTTCTTTATATGAAAGTATATCATCACAACCGATATCAAAATTTTTATTATAAGTGTCTTCGTTTAGAATGCTTTTCGTTAGAAAACTTTGTACATCTCTTATGCTTATAGGTTGACATTTTGTTAGTAGCCATTTGGGAGCAATCATAACAGGGAGTTTTTCTACTAAATCGCGCATTATTTCAAACGATGCACTGCCGGATCCAACAATTATCCCTGCTCTAAAACAGGTAAGACTGTAGTCGCCTTTTCCTAATTCTTCTTCAACAGTTTTTCTTGATAAAAGGTGTTTTGATAAATTTGACTCATTGATTATGCCACTTAAATAAATAACCTGCGTGACTGTTGTATTTGAAAGTCTATTTCGAAAATTAATAGCAGACTGCTGTTCTAATTTTTTATAATCTAAAGCGGAAGACATCGAATGTACCAAGTAATATGCAACAACAATGTCATTAGGTATTTTAGTGAGCGACTGCGCATCTAGCAGGTCAATTTCTATTATAGAAATATTTGCTATTAGTGATTTTGGAGGATTAAATCTTGATTTGTCTCTCACGCAACACACAACATGATACCCTTTATTAACTAGCAAAGGAAGAATGCGTTTGCCTATATACCCTGTGGCTCCTGTTAAAAGTATTTTCATTTAATTAAATATTGGATTTATATCAGAAAAAACACATTTAAAGCACGCTTTAAGTCTGTTTTACTTTCGTTTTATAATCTTCGATTTAATAATAATTTCGCTATGTTTAATATACTTGTTAAGCAGAGAGATATATAAAGATAGGGATAAAATAAATGAAATTGATTTTTTAGAGGTTAATATTTAAAACTTAGAGTTATTAATATTTGAGGAGTGAGGATGCGTTTTTTTAGTTTTATTGTGAAGCAAAAAACAAACAAGCAAAAGTACCTATTTAAAAAGTGCTTTTGCTTGTTATGATACAGTATAAAATTTATAAGTATAGATCTATTGTAGTCTATTCCGATTCAGGGTCTGCTTCTAAAGCGCCAATATATTGAAGTGTAAAGGGCATACCATTAACTAGTGTTCCAGAACCTGTAATAGTATAAGTCTCACCTTCTCTAGATACAATAAATGTTGCCGATTCATAGCCTTCATAATAACCGTCTTGTAAAGCGTAGTTATACGTGTACGTCCCTTGAGAAGGGCCAAAATCGTAGTTAGTAAAAACCCAAGGAGTATCTAAATCGAAAGGACTTAGTGAGGTGTTGTTTTGATAGGTATATTCTCCATCAGCTAAAAATGTATTAGTTTCATTAATAAAGGTAGAGTCGAATAAACTTCCATTCCCTGTAAAATTTTCAGTTGTTCCTATGTTTACTCCAGCTCCTAAAAAGGAGATGTCAAAATAATAAAAATCTTGAGAGGGACCGTTAAATTCAGTATAAGAAATTGCGTTAATAATGGGGTAATCTGTGCCATTAATAACGAATTTGTTAGTTATTTCTGGTGGAGCTACATTGTTATCATCATTGTCATCATCAGAGCAAGAAAAGGAAAGAAAAGAAAAGATTAAGAGGTAAAGGAAATTTTTCATTTTAATTGTTTTGGTTAAACTTTTAATTAATATTGATGGGTGTGAAATTAATAAAAAAAAGTAAGTATTCTTTTTATTGTGTTATACGCTTAGCATCTGTTTGATATTTTTATAAAATATAAATTTTACTATCACCATTCTTTCTATGGTTTTATGGAAAATACTTTTCTTGAATTGAGATCTGTTTATTCTAAAACAAAATTCATCGAAATAAGCTTGAATATGCCATTTGCTCACATGAGTTGGTATAGCTCTTAATCAAGATTAATTTGCATTATTACAATATGTAATTCTTTAAAATTCTTCCCTTGATTACTTAATTTTTGCTCAATGTTATATTTTTCTTTTAAAGAGGCATAACCGCTCCATTTATCAGCAACTATTTGTGCTGTTTCACTTATATGTTCTTCAAAAATAGGAGTTAATGATTTAGCAGAATAGTCATTAATAGACTTTACGTAAACTCGTTTTATTTGCTGTACATTGACGAACATTAAAACGCTTGCTCATTTGAATACTCGAGGCAATTTTACTATTCGTTGACATTTCAAAAACAACACAAAAGGCTTTTTGCAAGCCAAACTTAACCTTATGAAACAATGTGTTAGCTGTAGCACTTTCCACATACTGACAACCGTAACAATAATAATAATAATAATTACAATCCGCTTTTTCACAGCCTTTAGAGTAACCTATTTCATACAGGTAAAGCCATTTTGTTATTTTTATTTTTGCTAAATATACTTTACAGGCTTCATCATTTGGTAGTTTTTTTATAAAACTCAGTATACTTTGTCCTTCAAATATTTCTATAACCATTATTTTAATGGAATAATTTACAGAAATTAAATAGTTAACTCAATAAAAAAAAATCAAAATATAAACCGCCTCTATATTAAGGAGGGCTTTAGTTTGTTATTTATTTCAGTTCTTTGATGTTTTTTAATCTGGAGTCCTCCAGAAGTTCACCATATAGAAAATCCATAAAAAAACAAAAGGTAAAATTGGAAATAGCATTCTTGAGTATGCACACAAAAGAGAACTACCAAAAAGATATATAACTGAAAAACTCGCGAAAATTAAAATGTTTATAGATACTCTATTTCTGTATAGAATAGTTAAAAACATACTGAGACATAAGAATACAAAAATAAAACTATTGGGGATAGCTAGTAAAATAAAGGAGAATTCTTGATAAGTGTAGCTATTAGGAATGTCTAAAAATAGACGGCTAATGTTTGAAATATAATTTTTAAGAAATTTTTTAGGGTGGTTTTTTATATTTTCAAAAGCCTTTTCTTTGAGAGCATAATCTTTTTCAACAGGCTTTAACTCTTTTATTGAGTTCAAAAAAGCACCGTGGTTATTGTATTGTGGCTGTTTTTTAAAAGAATTATTAACCCAAACCCATTCTCCTTCTTCATTGTCATATGGGGTACTTAACCAATAGACACATTGACCTCCAGAGTTGGCATAATAAGGGAATTTATTAGTTAAATGATAAGTGTAAAATAGATAAGGCAATGTCATTATATTTGCAAAAAGACAAATGATTATTACTCGTAAAGTTTCTTTTACATATTTTTTTAATAACATGAGAAGTAATAAAAACACAATTAGAGCAAATACTACATAAGCAAATACTACTTTAGTCAATATTAAAAATGCTAAAAAAAAGGAGGCTAATGTATAGCTGCTTTTTGAAGACTTTTTTAAAGAGTTGTTTAAAAAATATAATAGACCACATGCTAAAAAAAAAGAAAAACCTTCTGTTAGAATAAATCGTAAAGAAAAAAGGAGATTGGGGTAATATAAGCCTAAAATGTAACTAAAAATTAATGCTTGTTTTGTATTGAAATACTCTGTACAAGTTTTATAAAAAAAGACAATACCAAAAAAAAGAAAAAAAACATTTAAACTTTTTAATACTTCAACTGATTGGTCCAAATAAATAAAAATTGTTAATATGATTGGATAACCTGGGCCGTTCCACAAAAACAAAGGCCCATCAATAGCGTAATTACCATTTAGTAAGTTTTTAGCATATATAAGGTATCTTTCTTGATCGCCAGCTAATTCATTATCTATAAAAAGTAATGCAATTATAATGTAAAGGATAAATAATGGGAGTAAAAACAGGTATGATTTATAAGTTTTCATTGATTAGAAATTATATTTTATAATACACCAGATAGCTCTTAGTCCATCTTTCCAACCTATTTTTTTACCATCTTCATACGTTCTACCGTAATAGCTAATACCTACTTCGTAAATTCGTATCCCTTTTATTTTTGAAATTTTAGCAGTGATTTCAGGTTCAAATCCAAATCTATTTTCTTTAAGGTTTATGTTTTGAATAATGTCAGCCTTAAACATTTTATAACATGTTTCCATGTCTGTTAAATTCATGTTTGTAGCCATATTTGATAAAAAAGTAAGGAATTTATTTCCGATGGTATGCCAGAAAAATAAAATTCTATGAGGTTTACTTCCCATAAAACGTGAACCGTAAACAATATCTGCAAAATCATTAACGATTGGTTTGAGTAAGTCATTGTATTCTTGAGGATCATATTCTAAATCTGCATCTTGTATAACAAGTACTTCTCCTGTGGCTTTTTTTATTCCGGTCTGTAATGCAGCACCTTTTCCTTTATTAAATTTATGTTCATAATAGGTAATATGCATCTCAGGATTACTTTTTATATAATCATAAATAACCTCTTTAGTATTATCAGAAGAATAGTCATTTATAATGATGAGCTCTTTGTCTATATCGTTTATAAGTTGAACTTTTTTTATTTTATCTAAAATTTTATGAATAGTGTTCGCCTCATTATAAGTAGGTATAATTATAGATAGTATGTTTATTTGCATTATATATTAGGTCTTTATTTGAATTAACCTTGATTTGTTTTGGTAAAATTAGGAAAGCTTTGCTATTATTTGGCATAAAAAAGAAAGAATTGTTCTTCGGTTAGAAATTTTGGTATCTCTTCTGATTTAGGTAAGTTTATAGGTGACTTTGTCGTTTTTATGCATAATCGAAATTTAAAAGATTACTCTTATTTTACAGGGCAAAACAATTGAAGAAGCTATTATTTTTCAACGCTTTATTTCTTCAAAAGTGTCATAATAAAATGGCGTTTTCTAACAGAAACCGGTATTTCTTCCTCATTTTGAAGCGTAAGAATTCCTTTCTTATTATAAGAAACTACATAATGCCAATTAACCAAATGTGTTTGATGCACTCTTACAAACTGCGCTTTTGGGAGAAGGTTATTATATTCTTTAAGCGTTTTAGAACTTAAAATATGCTTGCCATCTTTCATATAAAAATGTGTATACCCTTGATCTGCTTCACAGCGAAGAATTTCATTTAATAACAACATATAAACTTGGTTGCTCGTTTTAACCACAATTTTTTCTAGATTTTCATTGTGCTTTAGTAACTGTATTTGTTTTGTACTCGTATTATTTTTCTGTTTTAATCGCGCAATGGTCGCATACAATTCCTCTGGGTCTATGGGTTTTAATAAATAATCAAAAGCATTATATTTAAAAGCTTTTATCGCATATTCATTATAAGCAGTAACAAAAATTAATTTAAAATTTAATTTAGGCAATGAATCCAACATTGTAAAACCTGTTTTGTTTTTCAACTGGATATCTAGTAATACTAAATCGGGTTGTAAATGCTCTATAACTTGTTTAGCTTCAATAATTGTTGAGGCTTCCCCAATCACTACTACTCCATCAATTTGAGACAATAAAATTTTTAAACCGTCTCTAATTTGCTTTTCATCATCTACAATAACTGCTCTCATAAAGTTTCGGTTTTATCATCTTCTAAAATAGGCAAATCAATCATTACTTTTGTACCAGTACCTTCTTCTAAATCGACTATAGAATAATGTAATTTAAAATTCACTTTCTTCGATAAAATATGCAATCGCTCTTGGATAATTTTTGTGGCAATTGATTTTTTAAAAACACCTTCCCTTTTTAGAGTATTAGAATACCCTATACCATTATCTGTAATAACACATCTTAAGTAGGTCTCTTTATCAATGATATTGATTTTTATTTTTGGTTTCTCAACACCTTCTACACCGTGCTCAATAGCATTTTCTATAATAGGCTGCAGCATCATTTCTGGTATGGTAATTAGATCTTGCTCAATAGATTTATCTATTTGAATTTCATATTGAAGCACATCATCTAACCTCAAGTTTTGCATATCTAAATAATCGGTAATGGTTTGAATTTCTTTTGAGAATAAAACAGTATTAAGGTTTGTACTTTCAAGGTTATAACGCAATAACTTAGAAAACTTAACCAAGTATTTTACAGCTTTTTCATTTTCGTGCTTGAGAATATTTGTTTGAATATTAGACAACGCATTAAAAATAAAATGAGGATTCATTTGTGAACGCAATAAAAGCTGCTGCATTCGCAACTTATTAATTTTATTCAGATTACTTCTATTCCTTGAGATCAAAATAAATATAAAAACAGTTAGTAAAAAGAGTATAATAACAATAGCTACAAGCCATTTATTTTTTTGAATAATAATTTGCTGTGTTTGATTTTTTTCTTGTAACGTTTGTATTTCTTGTTCTTTTTTAGTGGTTTCAAAACTTATTTGCAAGCGTTCAATTTCTTTTACTTTAGTTTCATCTAACAACGCTCTAGAGACTACATTTAACTCTTCTTGATATACAAATGCTTGTTCAAAATCACGCGCTCTCTTTTTTAAAGTAACCAATTGCGTTAACGCACTCTTTATCATCTCCTTACTCTGACTTTCTTTTTTTAGCTTTAATAAAAAGCGCTCTGCTTTTAAGCTTTCACCTTGAATAAAAAGTAACATCGCATAATTATTAAGTAAACTGCTAGTAGCTTTACTTGGCGCAAAATTGTAGCCTAACAAATAATATTTTTCAGCATTAAGCAAATCATTATTAACAAAATGTGTTTGCCCAATATTGTTATAGGATTTAATAATACTAATGGTATCCTTTAGCTTTAAATTTATTTTTTGAGCCTCTTCATGATAGTAAAGCGAAGAACTTATTTCGTTTTGAGATTTGTATATAATTCCTAAATTATTATAAACAGCAGCAATACTTTTATACTCTTTTCGTTGCTTAAATATCTTTGCTTCTTTTTTTAGAAACTCAAATGCATTATCATACTTTTTTAAATAATAAAACAAATGCGCGTAAGAGTCATAAAAATAAGGCAGAAAAGAGTAGTTGTTTTTTTCTATAGTAGCCTCTAAAGATTGAAATAAAGAGAGAGCTTTAGTATAATTCCCTAAATTTACTTGGTAATCTGCCCATATAAAATTAAAATTAGCGACGTACTCTGCATTATTATATACCTTAGAAAGGCGAATGCCTTTATTATAAAATTTTTGAATAGAATCTTTATTAAAGTCGAAAACTTTATAATACTCTAAAAGGCTTTTATTAACTCTTAATATAGCTTCTTTAGAATCACTCCTTTCTAATGATTTAACAATTTGCTGAAGTTCATTTACATAAGCTTTATAAAGTTTTTTTTTAAATAATGAATCTGCCTTTTTAAAATTAATTTCTTGTGCAATAAGAGTACTACAACAGAAGGATAGAATAAAAATTAAAACATAATTTTTAGTAAAAATCATAAGCAAATTTATAAAATAAATTAAGAGAATTTCTTAAGATTAAAGTGATTTAAATTTTAATATTTTAATCAAATCACCTCACCATTAGACCCATGTCTGACTATCAATAAATTAGATTAACAACAGATCAAATATAAAAATTGCGTTGCCCTTTATTTCAAAAAAACAAATCCGACTTTAGTCGTCTATTTTACAGACTAAGTGTTTTTTTATATAGCATACACAATGTAAAATACGCCATCAATAATGCATATTATCTACTAATATTAAACCGCTCTTTAGTTAACAACTGTACTTTACTAAGGTATTACAAGCCCTTTAAACCCTCATACAAACACCACAAGATTTAATTATAACAGATTTGTAATAGCGTATACTTTATTTTTAGATGCTGTAGTGTGTAGCTCCCTTAATTTAGAAGGTCTAAATACACCTAAAAACAACAAGTAAAATTCAAATAGTAATTATACTTCAACGAATAATAACTAGATTTTAAAATACAATCATTTATGCCCAAATTTGAAGTATAAATTAACAAAAACCAATATTATGATTACAGCAATTATTGCTATTTTAGGAGGAGTCTTAGCATCCTCATCAATTATTATCGCTAAAAAACCTAATGCAAAAGAGCTTATAGACAAACTAACACCATACCAAGGTTGGATCGGTATTATTCTTGCCTTTTGGGGCGCTTGGGGAATTATTCAATCTATTTTACATCTAACGTCATTTAGCACCTATTGGATTATAGGATTAGCTACAGCCATAGTAGAGTTTATTGTTGGGTTTATTTTAGGATACGGACTTATTTCAAAGTATTTACTAGAAAAAAACGAAACGGCTAAAGAAAAAGGTCAAGCTTTACGCTTAAAATTATTAAAATACCAAGTGCCAGCTGGTGTTATTCTAATAGTCTTAGGCGTACTATCTATTATTTTCTAGTCAAAATTAAATGGGAAATCCTTTTAAAAAGATTACCAAAAACTCAGAAAACACTAAAAAAAAGTGGGACTCCGTAAAAGAAAGCGCTACAGTGAGTACTATACAATGTCTCACTTGTGGTGCTCCAAGACCTAAAAACACCAACTTAACCACTTGTAATTATTGTAGTTCTAAGTTTATGGACATTAACGAACACATAAAACCCGATGCATAATGGCAACAAAAGCAGCATTAATTTCACGTTGGGATACCTTTCTATCTAAAATAGAATCGCGCTATATAGCATCTCTACAGCAAGCCGAAGAAGCTTGCTTGACCCAATTAGAAGACACCAATTATGACTATTACACAGTATTTCGTTCTTGGCAAGGAATGAAGGCGCAAATTGATGGCCTTCGCACCAAGATAAATGAAACTTGGGAAGACACCGTAAGGCCACAAATGCAAACGGTAGATCAAGGGGATTATTTTTATACAGAAGAAGGCTTTAAGGCAAACAAGCTATCCAACCATCTAGTAGAAAGAATGAACCGTTTTGAAATAGTTTTAGAAGGAAAACTATCTCAGCGGTTTTATGATCACGCAATTCAAATATCAAATCAAAACTTTAATTGTAGCCAATGTGGTGCTCCTATAAAAATAGTTAAAAATCTATTTAGAGCACAGTATATTACCTGTAGTGCCTGTAGCTCAACAAATACCTTTGAGCCAGAAACCAAATTCTTACAAATAGGGTGGAATATAATAAACAATATTGTTGCCTATCAGCTTTTACCCTTAAATGATAAAATGCATAAAACGCTTGAAGACATTACAAATACGAGAACAGAGGAGCATACAGAGACGCAATGGACAAACTACGAAACAGCTTATTTCATTTATTGGGAAACCTATTTTAAAGAACGTATTAAACTAAAACCAAGTGCTGCAGAACGTTTAATTGATGACATCCAGCGAAAGCAAAAAGAGTTTGAAATCCATAAAAACAAACACCAGAAAGAAACAACATAAAACCATAATTTACAACAAGTTAATTGCGAATAAAATAAAAATAAAAAAACGATGGATAGTATTCACGGAATAGACATCGAGCATTGGGCTGCAGCATCGGCTTTAATCAATCAAGGGATTAATGAAAAAATATTATTAGACATCCTTAAAATCGAACGTCCTATATGGCATCAAGCAATGCATGAGTGGAATCAGCTAATGGCAATCAATACTGAAGTGGGCAAAAAATTTAGCGAAGTATATAAGCAACCCTATATTGGCAAATTCGCGCACCTAAAACCACAACATTCGCAAGAATTTGATTTAGATACTTACTACAAAATTTTCTACCACACTGAAGAAGTTCAAAAATACGGTATTGATTTTTTAAGCATTTTAGAAAAACACCATCATATTAGCTGGGAAAATTGGTCAAAACAAATCACAGAAAACCTAGTATATGAATCACATATTTACAAAAACGGAACGCAAGAACAACAACTAGAATTACAAAAACAAATACAAAGCAGTACAACCAAATGGCAAACATACTGGGCCGCTTTTTATAAAAACAAAAAACTAGACTTATCATCAGATATTAATTTTTAATATTTAAACAATATAATTATGGAAACGATTAACGGAGTGGATTTTAAAAATTGGGCTGCAGCTTGTGCACATCTTGCCCAAGGAATGAGTGAAAATGAAATTTGCGATGTATTAAGTATCGAATTACCCGTATGGCAAGAAACAACCGAAAAATGGACCGCTAAACTTGGCGATTTAATGGCAGTAGATATGAATGTAGCCACACAATATGGAGACATTTTTGCCAATCCTAAAGTAGGAAAATTTGCAGATGCAGATTCGGATATAACAGCGATAGAAGACCTACTACAAAAAGTCCCTGATTGGAATGCTTATCAAAAAATATTTTACCAACAAAGCATTGCTTCACAACACGGTATAAACACAGTTACTGTTATAGAAGAAAATGGACTTAACTTACAAAAATGGGGACAATTGAATATGCATTATATGAAATGGAATAATGAATACATGGATGCAAACCTTGTAAAAACAAACCCAGAAGAATATAGAAAACGCTATGATGAAGCCAGTGCTATAAGACATAAATGGGAAAACCATTGGACAGCACATTATAAAGAAAGCGCAATTAATTTAAGTGAGGATATCGATTTTTAATTATGGGACTAAAAAACGCAATAAAGAACCAATTACGATCGGTTATTCAATGGGAAACCCCTGAACCTTGGCAAATATTTCATCGTTTCACCAATAGAGGCGATGAATTAAAAAATGCTTCAAAATTAATAATACAACCTGGTCAAGGCTGTATTTTCACCTTTGAAGGTAAAATTGAAGCTGTATTTCAAGAAGAAGGTCTCTATAATTTAAAAACAACAAACAAGCCTTTTATTACAACGCTTAAAAAGTTTATGAATGCGTTTGAAAGTGAACATAAAGTAGGCTTATGGTTTTTTAAAAATAACGACATTACTAATATTCGTTGGGGTACTCGAATTCCCATAACTTATAATGATCCGGTATATAGCTTTCCTGTAAACCTTCGAGGTTTTGGCAATTACTCTATAAAAATTGAGGATCCTCGCGCCTTTTTCACTAACATAGTGGGCGGCATGGAAGATTACGATTGTTCTGAACTACAAGACCTATTTTTATCCAGAATTACGCAACCCATCTCAAACTACTTAGCAAATGCTAAATTCGGTTACACAGAGATTGATGCCAATATTGAAGTCATTGCCAAAGACGCAAAAGCACACACACTCTCTATTTTTAAAACCTTAGGTTTTAATCTTTTAGATTTCAGAATCGAAGGCACTTCTTTTGACAGTGAAACAAATAAGCGTATAGCAGGTATTAGCGATATTCATGCCGAAGTACAGGCCGCAAAATTAGCAGGTATTGATTATGCAGAATTACAACGCTTAAAAGCGATGAAAGATGCCGCAAAAAACGAAGGTACCGTTGGCGCTTCAATGGGATTATTAACAGGCTTAAATTTAGGTAATACTATAAACCAGCAACCAAGTCAAAGCCCAACTAACCAAAATCAACCAGTTCAAAAAACGCCAATGGAACAGCTCAAAGCACTTAAAGAAATGTTTGAAATGGAATTAATCACCGAAATAGAATATACTGAGAAGAAGAAAAATATTCTAGATAAAATGTAATCCTATACGATAACACACTATCAAATCAGCAACTATTTCTATACAGTTTTTTAAGCACAAAATGACAAACCAAATAGAATTTAGATAACATGCTGTTATTAAAAATGATAAGTTTCAAAACATTTCTTAAAAGTAATATTTTAGATAAAGAAGTTTTGAAACTTTTCTTTTTGAGCTAAAAAACAAACCGCAACAGAACGCCCTAAAACAATAGTTTTAAGCTACTTAATAACATTCAAAAAAACAATTAAAAACACTCCATTTTAATGTCTTTCAAATCGAAATAACACCAAATCAAGCAAAAAATTTTCCTGTTTTTATATCGAAATCAAATTATTGTTAATATTGCAGTATTAAATACCCAAATTTAAACCCCTATAACAATGAAAAAAATCAGAAACTTAGCCCTTATTACACTTTTAATGTCTGTAGAATTTATTTACGGACAAACCAATGACCGTGTCATATTAGGATACTTTCCTTCTTGGTCTGAAACATGGACCGACACAAATCAAGGCTCTAAACTTAGAGACATCCCTAACTTTGTAAACCATATTTTCTTATCGTTTGCAAAACCCAATTTAGAATACACTTTAGGATCTTACGACATTTCAAATACCGGCATACAAACACCTTACGGAGGATGCACTCTAAAAGAAAGTGTCTCGGCCTTAAAAGACAAAGGCATCAAGGTTATCTTATCTATTGGAGGAGAAACTTACTGGGGTTCTCCAGATGCTTACAACATTAACTATCAAGCTATAAAAGACCTCGTTGACGATATGGGGTTTGCAGGTATTGATTGGGACTTTGAACCCAATGGCTCTTTTGCTAATATTGGAAACGCAACAAATGTTCAACATTTTATAGATTTTTTCAATAACTCCAGAGCGATAATGCCCCGCAGTGAAGGCTATATATTAGCTTGTGCACCTAGCGGCGTGGGCGCCTTAGGAGGCGTAGTGAATGATGACACGAATTCGCCTTATGCTTTTTCTAATAGAAATACATTAACAGGCGAAAGTGACACTAACCTTTATGTTGGATCGGCGACGACCAATGGTATAAACCTTTTCGGCTTTTCTGCTACAGGGCATATGATTCCTGTTTTTGAAAGTGTTGGAGATAAAATTGATTTAGTAGCATACCAGGGTTACAATGCCGGAGGAAGCATTAACCGCTCTATAATGTATGACGCCTTTGCGCATTATGCCGAAAGTTATGGCTTTTTAATTGCTGCAGGCGTACATTACCCAAACGAACCATGGGGCCCTTATTATGAATATACTCATGCAAATGTTGCTGCGTTAGCCAATCACATAAAACAACATCCAGATAGGAGTGATAATAATGATGGGCTTATGATTTGGCAAATACTTCTTGAAAACGCTACTCTTAACAGTTCAGCATATTCTTATATGAATGTAGGCGCCTTAGTTTTAACCGGCTCTTCTACCGCAAATGCGATTCAAAATGCAAGCAATTATGCTTTATCACCTTATCAAGGTGGCTCTGAAGGCTGTGGCTCCGACGGTGGTGGTGGCGGCGGCGACACCTTTTGTGGCGTACAAGAATACAACGCCAATAACGCTTATGCTACACCAAACACTCAAGTTTTTTATGACTGTAAAATATGGCATAATCAATGGTATGCGAACCCTAATGAAATTCCAAGTATTAACCCTGTTTGGACCCTAGATAGTGAATGTAACGAAGGAGATAACTGTACGACTTTGTCTCTTGAAGATCATTCAAATAATACCATACAAATATATCCCATTCCATCAAGTCACTTTATACAAGTAAAAGGTTTAAAAACAATAGAAGAAATAAAAATTTACTCCCTTATTGGAACAGAGATTATAAAGCAATATATTTCAGATAATGAAAAAATTGATCTTACAAAGTTAACAAAAGGCACTTATTTTATTAAGTTTAAAAATGGAAACACTATTAAATTTATTAAAGAGTAACATTACAAAAGCACTTAAAACATAACGCATTTTATACATTTGGGTAACTAAAAAGAAGAAAAAGGATTGCGAATCATTTTGCTTTTAAGCATAAGTATTCGTAGCCCTTTTCTATATTATAAAAAACAACACGCATAATAAAATAACTTCCACTGTAAAATTAGTCTACTCATAAAGACTGACGATTACGTTTTTTATAAAAACAAGACTAAAACACCAACAACAAATCTGCTTAATAGCAATTAATACTCTATCGTTCCGTTTTACTTTTATAATTATACTCGTATTAGCTTACACATTATTATAATATCTTTACAAAAAAACTGCATGATATAAATGAAAAATATTAGTGACATAGACAGCCTTTTAAAAAAATGGGAGTATTCCATTCTAGATTATATGCCAAAAGTACTATTGGCTATAATTATTCTAATAGCCTTTTATTTTATTGCCAAAATCGTTAGAAATTGTATTACAAAGTTCTACTCAAAAGCCTTTAATAAAAAATCTAACATTCTAAAAATAATAACTGTTTTTATCTATTTTTTCCTTATACTATCTGGCGTTTTTCTAGCTTTAGAAGTTTTAGGCCTAGAGAGTGTTCTTACCAAACTATTGGCTGGAGCTGGAATTATTGGAATTGTTGCTGGTTTTGCCTTCAAAGACATCGCCTCTAATGCCTTTGCTGGTTTTTTATTAAACATGCAACGCCCTTTTAAAAGTGGAGACTGGGTAACCATTGATGAGGTTTTTGGAACCATTGAAGCTACTGGCTGGATAACCACTTCTATAAGAACCATTTCTGGCCAAGAAGTTTTTGTTCCTAATCAATTAATTTACAACAATACCTTTACTAATTTTTCTACCTTTAAAAAGAGACGTATTATACTGCAAAGCGGAGTCTCCTATGGTGACGACTTAGAGCATGTAAAAAAAGTTGCTTTAGACGAAGTTCATAAAATAGAATCCCTGCTACCCAACGAAGTTGTAGATTTTTATTTTACAAGCATTGGTAATTCTACTTATAATTTTGAAGTTCGATTTTGGATAAAATTCACACATCAAAAAGATTACCTTAACGCAATGAGCGACACTATTATAAAAATAAAAAAAAGATTTGAAAAGGAAAACATTTCCATTGCATACTCCGTAACTACTTTAGATTTTGGAGTAAAAGGCGGTGTAAACCTATTTGACACCCCAATAAAGACAGACTAAAATGCTTAAATTTTTAAAAGATGTTTTCATTCATTTTTTCAATAGTAACACCTTTCAAAAAGGTGCTGCATTAGCCTACTACGCGGTATTCTCATTACTTCCTATGATCATAATAGTCACCTCGTTACTAGGCCTTTTCTTTGGAAAACAAGCCGTTTCTGGAGAGATTTACTTACAGCTAAAAGATGTTCTTGGAGCAGATGCTTCACAACAAATTCAGGACATCATAAAAAATCAGCACAATCAACATAACGGCGTTATTACGTCTATTATAGGCTTTATAACTTTAGTCTTTAGCGCTTCTGGAATGTTTAATCAAATCCATAACTCTTTCAACAGTATTTGGAACATCAAAGCAAAACCTAAAAACAACATTACTCGATACCTAACTAAGCATTTCGCTTCATTTTCTATTTTAATCACGCTCTTTTTCATTATTTTAATAAGTACATCTGCTACTAGCTTCTTAATTAAATACTCAGATACTTTGCACAGCAACTATAAATTATCGTACTTATATGAACACATCACTTCTTTTATTGTTATTTGCTTAGTATTTGCTATTATGTTTAAGTTTTTAGGAGATGCCAAAGTAAATTGGAAAGCGGTTCTAGCTGGAGGGGCATTTACTGCTTTACTATTCCTTTTTGGTAAAATAGGTATAAGTCTATATATTGGACGTAGTCATATTTCTTCCACATTTGGTTCTGCCAGTGTGTTAGCCTTATTAATGCTCTGGGTGTATTACACTTCGCAAATTATTTTTCTTGGCGCATCGTTTGTTAAAGTGATTAGTGATACAATGGATTGTGAAATACAAGCTAATGATAATGCTGTTTTAATAGAGCATAAAGAAATTATCTAATCCTTTTAAGATCCTCTAAATTACAATACAAATACTAGAAGTAGAGAGCATTTAACAAACATAGATCATGAGCAAAATTAAAGATATTATTAAAAAATTAGATTTAAAGCCACATCCAGAAGGTGGCTATTTTAAAGAAACCTATAGAAGTAATGGAGAAATAAACAAAAATAGTTTAGGGACTCATTATAATGATAAACGCAATTACTCAACCTGTATTTATTTCCTACTAACTTCCGAAGATTTTTCTGCATTTCATCGTATTAAGCAAGATGAAATTTGGCATTTTTATGATGGTTCCCCTATAAGCTTACACACCATATCCTCTGCTGGTGATCATTCAGAATATACCATTGGGCGCGATTACAACAAAGGTGAAGTCCCACAATTAATAGTTCCTGGGGGTCATTGGTTTGGAGCTTCCGTTAGTAATAACAATAATTACTCATTAGTAGGATGTACCGTTGCACCAGGATTCCATTTTGACGATTTTGAACTTCCTACACGAAAAGAACTCCTTTCTAAATTTCCAGAACACGAACAAATAATTACGAAATTAACACATAAATAACCTATACATTCAAAATAGCTAGTTTTATTAATTGACTAATTTTAATAAGATTAGATATTAAATTCAATACAAATATCAAGTCCTATTAATAGCCCTCAAAAAATAGGGCTTCACTATTTGGTAATCAAATATATAATCGTAAATTTGCAAACTCTTTTCGAGAGAGGAATGTTTAATAAATAAAATTAATAATTGTGGACACATTAAGCTACAAAACGATTTCAGCCAATAAAGCAACTGTAGATAAGCAGTGGGTTTTAGTAGATGCTGAAGGTCAAACGTTAGGGCGTATGGCTTCTAAAGTTGCAAAACTTTTAAGAGGAAAACATAAGCCTAGCTTCACACCACACGTTGATTGTGGGGATAACGTAATTGTTATCAATGCAGAAAAAATCAACTTAACAGGGAACAAGTGGAATGACAAAACGTACATTCGTCACACAGGTTACCCAGGTGGTCAAAGAAGTTTAACTGCTACTGAATTGTTTGGAAAAGATCCAGCAAGATTAGTAGAGAAATCTGTAAAAGGGATGTTACCTAAAAATAAATTAGGAGCAGCACTTTTTAGAAATTTAACTGTTGTAACAGGAACAGAGCATGCTCACGAAGCTCAAAAACCAGCTACAATTAACTTAAACGAATTCAAGTAATGGAAGTATTACACAAAATTGGTCGTAGAAAAACGGCTGTTGCTCGTGTTTACCTTTCTGAAGGAAAAGGTGAAATTACAGTAAACAAAAAAGCATTAAAAGACTACTTCCCAACAGCAACTTTACAATATAAAGTTAACCAACCGTTAATGATGACGGAAAACGAAGGTAACTTTGATATTAAAGTAAATGTTTTTGGTGGTGGTATTACAGGTCAAGCAGAAGCTATCCGTTTAGCTATTTCTCGTGCTATGTGCGAGTTAAATGATGAAAACAGAGGAATTCTTAAACCTGAAGGATTATTAACTAGAGACCCTAGAATGGTTGAACGTAAGAAATTCGGTCAGAAGAAAGCACGTAAGAAATTCCAGTTCTCTAAACGTTAATATTATCAACTGGATTGTAGGCGCTGTTTATTCAGTGTATATCACAATCTTGTTAAACAAAAAATTAAACAGTTATTGTTGTCCTAGTCCAATTAGACAGGATTTAGTTTAGCATCTAAATAATTAAGGCGATTTTAAATAAAGACCACTTAGTTATTGCTAATTCAACAGAACGTAAACTATTACAAAATGGCAGTAGAAGTAAAAGAATTACTTGAAGCAGGTGTACACTTCGGTCACCTTACACGTAAGTGGGATCCAAACATGGCCCCTTATGTATATATGGAGCGTAACGGTATCCATATTATAAACCTTTACAAAACAGCAGCTAAGATAGAAGAAGCCGGTGAAGCATTAAGCAAAATTGCTGCTTCTGGGCGTAAAATCTTATTTGTTGCTACAAAAAAACAAGCAAAAGATATCGTAGCTGAAAAAGCAGGTAACATTAATATGCCTTACATCACAGAAAGATGGCCAGGTGGAATGTTAACCAACTTCGTTACTATTAGAAAAGCAATCAAGAAGATGGCTACTATTGATAGAATGAAGAAAGACGGTACTTTTTTAACCTTATCTAAAAAAGAACGTTTACAAGTAGACCGTCTTAGAGCTAAGTTAGAAAAGAACTTAGGTTCTATTACAGATATGACACGTCTTCCAGGAGCTTTGTTTGTTGTAGATATTAAACGTGAGCACATCGCGATTAAAGAAGCACAAAAATTAAACATTCCTATTTTTGCAATGGTAGATACAAACTCAGATCCACGTCAAGTAGATTATGTTATACCAGCAAATGATGATGCTTCTAAATCGATCGATAAAATTTTAACACACGTAACAGAAGCTGTAACTAGCGGATTGAATGCGCGTAAAGCTGAAAAAGCAACTAAAGACGCTGAAAAAGCTGAAGCTAAAGCAGCTCCAGCACCAGTAAAAGCTGAAGCAGCAAAAGAAGAAGAATAAACAATATAATAACATTTAGTTTAAGAGTCGTTTAATTCTTTTTCAGATATTGAAAATAAATTAAGCGACTTTTTCAAATTATACTTACTATGAGTACTACAGTAAAAATTACAGCAGCAGAAGTAAATAAATTAAGAAAAGCTACAGGCGCAGGAATGATGGACTGTAAAAAAGCATTAGTTGAAGCAGAAGGCGATTTTGACAAAGCTATTGATGTTTTACGTAAAAAAGGACAAAAAGTAGCAGCAAAGAGAGCCGATCGTGACTCTAGCGAAGGTGCTGCCGTTTCTAAAGTAAATGCAGATAACACTGTTGGTGTTGCTATCGTTTTAGGTTGTGAAACAGATTTCGTTGGTAAAAATGAAAGCTTTTTAGCCTTAGCTAACCAATTTGCAGATATTGCTATTAATTTCGATAACAAAGAAGAGTTCTTAGCCGCTGATTTTGGAGGAATGACTGTAGCTGAAAAATTAGTTGAGCAAACAGGTGTTGTTGGTGAAAAATTAGAAATCAACGCTTTTGAAAAATTAGAAGCACCTTATGTTGGTACTTACGTTCACATTAACAAAATTGGAGCTTTAGTTGGTTTGTCTGAAAATGTAGACAATGCAGCTGCTGTGTCTAAAGATGTTGCGATGCAAGTTGCCTCTATGGGAGCAACAACATTATCTTATAAAGATTTTGATCCTGCATACGTAGCAGCAGAAACAGAAGCAAGAATAGCTGTTATAGAAAAAGATAATATCGAGCTAGGACGTTTAGGTAAAACACTAAAAAACGTGCCTCAATATATCTCTATGGCGCAATTAACTCCTGAAGTATTAGCTCAAGCTGAAGAAGATGCTAAAGCACAATTAAAAGCTGAAGGTAAACCAGAACAAATCTGGGATAAAATATTACCAGGTAAAATGGAACGTTTCATCTCTGACAATACAACTTTAGATCAAGAACAATGTTTATTAGATCAAAAGTTTATTAAAGATGAAAAGCAAACTGTTGCAGATTATGTTTCTGCTAATAAAACAACAGTTACTGCCTTTAAACGTGTTTCTTTAGGTTAGTAAATTATTGACATTCTATTCTATAGAAATATCAATATAATTATATAAAGTAAAAAAGCCACTAGTTCTTGATAGAGCTAGTGGTTTTTTATTAACTAATATTGCCTTTTAATAACTAACGCCTATTCGTCTTAATACAATACATTGTTTCCTGTATAGTAAACCAACAGAAGTAGAATATGCCAACAGAGAATATGATGTCCCCTATCATTCTTAACCATTTTAATGTTTGAACTGTAGGAGAATACAATAACTCTGCGTCTCTTGCAAAAGAATAACCTTTAGTAATCGAGGTATATGCCTGTATAATACCTACAGGCAAAAGACTTAATACAACCATGGCCATTAAGCCAATGTTTAATAACCAAAAAGCCCTTTTCAATTTATTTGTTTCCCATATTCTGTTAGAGTAAAACCGTAGACATATAATAATAAATCCCATACCAAGCATACCATACACGCCAAACAATGCTGTGTGCGCATGAACAGCTGTCGTATTTAGTCCTTGAATATAATACAATGCAATTGGAGGATTAATTAAGAAACCAAAAACACCAGCACCAATCATATTCCAAAAAGCAACCGCTATAAAAAAGAAAATAGGCCATTTATAGTTTTGTATCCATTGGTTTGCTTTTAATAAATTCCAATTCTCTCGTATTTCAAACCCCATTAGCGTAAGCGGGACAACTTCTAAAGCGCTAAATGTAGCACCCAATGCTATGGCTTGTACAGGAGTACCAGAATAATATATATGATGTAATGTTCCTATAATTCCACCTGCAAGGAAAATAGTAGCAGAAGCTATTGAGGCCTTGCCTGCTGTTTTAGCGGATATGATTTTCATTCTTAGAAATATAAATGCGATAATTACTGTTGCAAATACCTCAAAAAAACCTTCTACCCATAAATGAACCAACCACCATCTCCAATAGTTAATTACAGGTAAGCTACTATGTTCTCCATACATCAACCCTGAGAAAAAGAACATACCAATAGCGACAACAGATATTAGAAGTATAATCAATAAATGTTTAGCATCATCATTTTTTCTAATGCCATAAAGGACATGTCTACCAACCATAATTACCCACAATACCAATCCAACAGCCAAAAAGAGTTGCCAAAATCTTCCAAGATCCATATATTCATATCCTTGATGGCCGAAAAAGAAATTAGTTGTTAAATCAAAAAATTGATGGACGCCTAGCCATTCTCCTAGCATAGAACCGAGTACTATAATGAGTAATGCAATAAAGAGAACGTTTATTCCAAACACTTGAAATTTCATTTCTTTTCCACTTATCATTGGTGCTAAAAACAAGCCTGTAGCTAACCATGTAGCGGCGATCCAAAAAACAGCCAACTGTGTATGCCAAGTTCTAGTTATGGAATAAGGTAGAAATTTGGACAAATCAAACCCAAAAAAAGCTTGTCCTTCAACAGTATAATGAACCGTTAAAACTCCTAATATAATTTGTAATCCAATTAATAAGGAGATAACGATAAAATATTTCAAAACGGCTTTTTGAGAACGCGATAATTTTATTTGAGCTATGGGATCTTTATCTGGATGTACTACAGCTTCTCCTTTTTCATGATTGCGTATATAATAATAAGAAAGTATACCAATAAATAACAATAGCAACACAATTGAAAACCCAGACCACATTTGAGAATCTGCTGTAATTGTATTATTTATCAAAGGTTCGTGGGGCCAATTCGAGGTATAAGTATAATCTTGATTAGGTCGGTTTGTACTAGCCGCCCAAGAAGTCCAAAACAAAAAGGCATTTAATTGAGAGAGTTTCTTAACATCTACCAAAGCACCTTCTGGAATAGCATATTGCTCATAACCCTCGGAAAAAACAGAGGCATAATGTTTAGAATTATTTTTAATCGCCTCATAACGCGCAGACGATATAGTTATAACACCATTAGAACTGTCGTAAGTATTTACTTTAACATGTTGTATTAACCTTGCTTTTAATGCAGCCTTTTTTTCAACGCCCAAAGTTTCATAAGGCTTATTAAAGTCCTTTATAGCCCAATTATTTAACATAAAAACAGCTGCTCTGTGAATCCAATCGGCAGTCCAATCGGGTGCTACATAGCTTCCATGTCCCCATATAGATCCAACTTCCATACCTCCTATAGATTCCCAAACGTTTTGCCCCGTCTGAATATCATATTTGGTAAAAACCACTTCTTGTGTTTCTTTAACAATAACCTTATTAGGAATAGGAGGTTGTGTCTGATAAATTTCGGTACCAACCCAAATAAGTGCAATAAATGACAATACAACTACACTTGAAAATCCAATCCAAATCTTCTTCATCTCTATTTTATTTACGTAATTAATATTTTTTTAAGCGATTTCTTTTACACGTTCCACCGTATCTAATTGAGAAAGTGATAAACGAATAATACTATCCTCTATGCCAATTAAATCATGCGGGACATTTTCATCTAATGCAATAAGGTCTCCCTTTTTAAGTAGTAAACGATCACCATTTACACCAAAATCAATAGTGCCATTAAAAATTTCAATAACAATAGGAAAAGGGGCTTTATGTTCTTTCATTAGCTGACCTTTTTTCATAGCTATTCTTATTTCTTTAGATGTTTTTGTCTTTAATAAAACGGTAATAGCAGGCTTATCAGTATTATAAGTTAAATCTTGAGTAAGTGATACTGTTTTCATATTTTAATAATTTTAGTTATAAATTCTAGCTAATAAAATACTAGATTATCTTTTTATCCTTTTTAAGTTTAAATTTTTAGGGTTTTAATAGTGTTGATTCTAACGAGAGGTCATATGCTATAGAAAATAAAGTGGTGTTTTCTAACATGTTCTTTAAACGTTCTCTAATCTCAGCAAACTTATAATGCAACGGGCAGGGTGCATTCTCATTACATTTTTTTAAACCTAAGCCACAACCAGTAAAAACAGAATCGCCTTCTAAAATGCTTACAACTTTACTAAGCTTAGTATTGAGTTTATCCTCCTCAATCATAAAACCCCCATAAGGGCCTTTTATAGATTTAACAATATTAGCTTTTGTAAGCTGTTGTAAAATCTTGGCGGTAAAGGCTTGAGGTGAATTTATTTCTTCAGAAATGGTATTTAAACTCACCTTTCTATTTAACTTAGATTGGCGTGCTAAAAAAATTACAGCCCTCAGTCCATATTCACAAGATTTAGAAAACATACGCTAATTAATATTTTAAAAAACAAAGTTACAATTATTTTATAAAGGATAAAAATATCCGTTATAAATTCTAAGGTTTTATATATCTAACATCTTCTAATTCTTTTTTTTGACAATGCGCTATATTGATTATATTTGCCAAACTCTTATATTTTTTGCATAAAGCAAAATTTTATTCAAACAAAGAAAACTGTGCATTACAAAAGAATACTATTAAAATTATCGGGAGAAGCGCTAATGGGAACTCGCCAGTATGGTATAGATCCTCAACGTTTAGCCGAATATGCGGAAGACATAAAAACCGTAACAGATAAAGGTATAGAAGTCGCTATCGTTATTGGCGGTGGAAATATTTTTAGAGGTGTTGCCGGCGCTAGCAATGGTATGGATCGTGTACAAGGAGACCATATGGGGATGCTTGCCACGGTTATAAATGGACTTGCTTTACAAAGTGCTTTGGAAGATGCAGGAGTAAAAACACGCTTGCAAACAGCCATAAAAATAAACGAAGTTGCAGAACCATTTATAAGAAGAAAAGCGATGAGTCATCTTAGAAAAGGGCGTGTTGTTATTTTTGGAGGAGGAACTGGAAACCCTTATTTCACAACAGATTCTGCAGCAGTATTAAGAGCTATAGAGATTGAAGCAGATGTTATTCTAAAAGGCACACGTGTAGATGGAATTTACAATGCAGATCCTGAGAAAGATAGTAAAGCTGTAAAATTCGATCACATTACCTTTGATGATGTATTACGCAAAGGATTAAAAGTTATGGATACCACAGCTTTTACACTTAGTCAAGAAAATGAACTTCCTATTATAGTCTTTGATATGAATACCAGAGGCAACTTAATGAAAGTCGTTTTAGGTGAAAATATTGGAACTCAAGTCAGTTTATAATTTTTTGACATATAATAACCAAACGTCTTAACAGAAAATAGATTATGGCTCAATTAAAAGATGAGCATTAATAACTAAAAAAGTATAGTAATGAATGAAGACTTAACATTTATCGTAGATTCTGCAAAAGAAGCCATGGATAACGCTATAAAACATTTAGAAAAACAACTTTTAAATATTCGTGCTGGCAAAGCTACTCCAGCTATGTTAGGTAGTGTTATGGTAGACTACTACGGATCTCAAACACCATTAGGACAAGTTGCAAATGTAAATACTCCAGATGGAAGAACCATTACCGTTCAGCCTTGGGAAAAAAATATGCTTCAAGAAATTGAGAGAGGCATTATGTATGCAAACCTTGGTTTTAATCCTATGAATAATGGAGAAACTATTATAATAAATGTCCCAGCCTTAACCGAAGAACGCAGACGCGAATTAGCAAAACAAGCTAAAGCTGAAGCTGAACATGCCAAAGTTGGTGTTAGAAATGCAAGAAAAGATGCAAATAACGACATAAAAAAAACTGAAGATGCCTCAGAAGATTTACAAAAAAGCGTTGAGCAAGATATCCAAAATCTTACAGATGCAGCTGTAAAAAAAATAGATGAAATATTTAGCAGCAAGGAAAAAGAAATTCTGACAGTGTAAAAGTTAAAAGCGACATAATTGTCGCTTTTTTTATATCTTGTTTTAATACTTTTGTTCATATAAGATTTTGTATCTTACTATGGCCATAGCTTATTTTATTGTAAGAGGTTTAAAGAATTACACGACTAAGTCTTAAAAATAAACGATACATTTTACTTCTTTTATTTTTTAACCTAGAAAATGACCTATATTAATTTAAATATACTATGCCTTAACATTAAACATAAATCTGATTATAAAATAGCCCCAAATATAAATGATAATATTATAATGTATGAAAACAAATTTGCTCAACCAACATTATAGTTAATCAAAAGGAGAGAGCTTATTAAAATTAGGTATGGCCTCTATCTGTTAAATTGCTATTAGAATAATTATATGATGAAATGTAGACTTTTTGTCTTCTTATTGATTTTTACTACTTATGCTCAATCTCAAATCCCTAAGGATAGTACTGAAGTAACTCAAGATTCTATAAAAGAAAGCGCATTTTTAAAACAATTGGGAAACGGGTATTTCCCAACTAAAGTCTTAAATTTTGATCTCAGATACCTTGTTAAATTCAATCAATATGAAGGGCTTAGAACAGGTTTAGGAGGAATTACTAACGACGGGTTTTCTAAGAAATTTAAAATAAACAGCTATGTTGTCTATGGCTTCCTAGACGAAAAAATTAAGTATAGCATTGGCGGAGGGATTAAAATCCTCTCTAAAACAAATACTTGGTTAAACCTTTCTTATACAGACGATTTACAAGAAACAGGGAGTTCAAGCTTTTTAACCGATGGCCGTAGCTTTTCCTTTTTCGAACCCCGTTTATTAAATATAGACCTGTTTCATAAGCATATTACTTACAAATTAAATATAGAGCATGAAATTTCTTCAAAACTCTATTCAGAACTAGCTCTTTCGGTTAGTAATATAAGTCCTACTTATGATTATCATTATCTTTTGAATGGTGTTTCATACAGAGATTTTGAAACGAGTATGTTAAAAGCTGCTGTAGAATGGAGTCCTTTCAACACTTATAAAAACACAAACAAAAAAACTACGGAAGGCTATCCTAAATTCACCTTTCAATACACCAAAAGTTTCAAAGGTGTTTTAAATGCCGATTTTAATTTTTCTAAATTAGATTTTAGAACTCTGTATAAGTTAAACCATAATAAAGAATCCTATTCTATGGCCACACTTACTACTGGAATCACACAAGGAGACGCGCCTTTAACTCATTTATATCATGCTTACCCAAACAACATAACAAAAGAAACTATTTTACAACGGTTCTCGGTTGCTGGAATTAATAGTTTTGAAACCATGTTTTTTAATGAGTTTTTTTCCGATCGTTTTGCTACATTAATTTTTAAGCATTATGTAAAACCGTTTCACATTTCAAAGCGTTTTAACCCACAATTAGTTCTTATATCTAGGTATGCTATTGGTAATATGAACCATATTTCGCGACATCAAGACTTAAGCTTTAACACTCTAGATAAGGGCTATACAGAATCTGGTTTTGAAGTTAATAAATTACTTTTAGGTTTTGGTTTAAGTTTCTCTTATAGATACGGTGCCTATCATCTGCCAAAAACCGAAGATAACATTGCCTTTAAATTCACTTTCAACATCTCATTATAAACACATTTTTATACAGTAAATATATCTGTTTTCCATACCTTTGACGCTCGTTTAAAAGTACTATGTCAAAACTTAAGAAAACACAATTTTGGGACGTTGTAGCAAGAATCATCTTGCGTAATAAAATTGCTATTTTAATAGGTATAATCCTTGTTACTATTTTTTTTAGTATGCAATGGAAATACATGCGTTTTACCTACACAGAAGCAAATTTATTACCAGATGAACATGAAGTAAACAAAGAATACAACAAATTTCTCGAAATATTTGGAGAAGAAGGAAACTTAATCGTACTAGGTATTAAGGATTCTTCGCTATTTACAGTTGATAAATTAAATGCGTGGAATGCCCTTTCCGATGCCTTTAGAAATGACCCTGAGGTAGAAACGGTAGTTTCTATCAAAGATTTACAAAAACTGGTTAAAAACACAAAAGCAGAGAAATTTGAATTAGAACCCTTTATAAAAGATTCGATTACATCACTAGCTCAAATAGAACTATTGCAAGACGAATTATTCAAAAAATATCCGTTCTACGATAATTTTTTATTTAATACAGAAACAAAAACCATCCGTACTGCTATATATCTTAAAAAAGATATCATTAACAAGCCAGAGCGGAAGGATTTTGTAATGCTAACGCTATTAGACAGAATTAAAAAGTTTGAAGACCAGTACAAAATGGATGTCCGTATTTCTGGAATGCCATATATTCGGACTTTAAATTCACAAAATATTGTAGATGAAATTGGCTTATTTGTTGTTGCAGCCTTATTGGTTACGTCTCTAATATTTTTTCTGTTTTTTAGATCTTTTCGTGCCACATTTATTTCTCTTATAGTTGTATGCGTTGGCGTAATGTGGACTTTAGGAATACTCGGTCTACTTAAATATGAAATTACCGTATTAACAGCATTAATACCACCATTAATTATTGTTATAGGAATACCTAATTGTATTTTCTTAATAAATAAATACCAACATGAAGTAAAATTACATGGTAATAAAGTAAAATCGCTTCAACGGGTTATAACAAAAGTTGGGAATGCTACATTAATGACCAATGTGACCACAGCCTCTGGTTTCGCAACCTTTATTATAACTGAAAGTAAACTTTTAAAGGAGTTTGGTATTGTTGCCTCTTTAAGCATAATAGCCATCTTTGTTTTATGCATACTTATCATTCCAATAATATACACCTTTTTACCTTATCCTAAACAACGTCATTTGGAACACTTAAACAAACGTTGGATTGGCGGTTTTGTTAATTGGATGGAAATAATGGTTAAAGAAAAGCGCATTGCCATATATATTACCTCTCTTGTGCTATTGATTCTTTGTATAATAGGTATTTATAAAATTAAAATCTCTGGAAGTCTTATTGAAGATATGCCTAAAAAAGCAGAATTTTTTAAAGATATTCGCTTCTTTGAAGAAGAATTTAATGGGATTATGCCTTTGGAAATCATGATAGATACCAAGCGCAAAAAAGGTGTTATGAAACTCGCCACACTTAAACGTATGGATGCGCTAGAGGATTTGATTATAGAAACCCCAGAATTATCAAAACCGATCTCTGTTGTTGGATTAGTGAAATACTCAAAACAAGCCTATTCAAACGGTAATCCTAAATACTATCAATTACCAACCGCTCAAGAAAACCTATTCCTCTCGGCCTACATTAAAAACTCAGCATCAGGAGATCTAAATCTACTGAGTAATTTTGTTGATAGTACTGGGCAATATGCGCGTATAACAACATTTATGAAGGACATAGGTACAGATAAAATGGAACGCATTGAAGAGAATTTATTAACTAAAATTGATAAAGTCTTTCCTAAAGAAAAATATAATGTAACAATGACGGGGAAAGCTCTCGTATTTCAAAAAGGAACAACTTATCTTGTTAAAAACTTAGCCATTTCGCTTTCCTTAGCTGTTTTATTAATTTCATTGTTTATGGCCTATATGTTTCGTTCCTTTAGAATGATTATAGTTTCCTTAATTCCAAACCTTTTACCTCTTGTTGTTACAGCAGGATTAATGGGGTATTTAGGAGTACCAATAAAGCCATCAACCATATTAGTATTTAGTATTGCGTTTGGTATTTCTGTGGATGATACGATTCACTTCTTAGCAAAATACAGACAAGAGCTACAAGCAAATAATTGGCGTATTAAAAAATCTGTTTATGCCGCTTTAAGAGAAACAGGAGTTAGTATGTTTTACACTTCCATTGTACTATTCTTTGGTTTTTCGGTATTTACAATATCGAGTTTTGGTGGTACAGTAGCACTTGGAGCGTTGGTATCGGCAACATTATTGTTTGCAATGCTTTCAAACTTGTTATTACTGCCTTCGTTACTCCTTTCATTAGAAAAGAGTATCGCAAATAAATCTACGCTAAAAAAACCTTCAATAAACATTATTCCAGAAGAAAGCGAAGAGGAAACAACAAACAAATTACAATAAAAATTACCTTTGCGTATAAAATATTTCATAAAATGACACCAAGTACAGTTGCACAATTATTAAAACAAACCACTTTAGAAAAAGTAGAAATAAAAGGATGGGTTAGAACTTTTAGAGCCAATCGTTTTATAGCTCTAAATGATGGCTCTACGATTAATAACATCCAATGTGTAGTCGATTTTGAAAACACAGATGAAGCGCTCTTAAAACGCATTTCCACTGGAGCTGCTGTACATATTAAAGGCGAGTTAATCGAAAGTCAAGGAAAAGGACAAACTGTTGAAATAGTCGTTAATTCAATTGCTATTTTAGGAGATTCAGATCCTGAAACATACCCTATTCAACCTAGAAAACACGGTTTCGAATTCTTAAGAAAAAATGCACACTTGAGAACCAGGACGAATACTTTTAGTGCGGTAATGCGTTTGCGTTCTGCCTTATCGTTTGCTGTTCACAAATATTTTAATGAAAACGGTTTTTATAATATGCATACTCCAATTATTACAGGGAGTGATGCTGAAGGAGCCGGAGAAATGTTTCGTGTTAGTACCCTAAATCAAAAGCACCCACCATTAACTGAAGAAGGAACTATTGATCATTCTCAAAACTTTTTTGGAAAAGACACAAATTTAACGGTTTCGGGGCAGTTAGAAGCCGAAACCTACGCAATGTCTTTAGGTAAAGTATATACTTTTGGCCCAACATTTAGAGCAGAAAACTCTAATACTTCTCGTCATTTATCCGAATTTTGGATGATAGAACCCGAAGTTGCTTTTATGGATTTGGCTGGTAATATGGACTTAGCCGAAGACTTTATGAAATCCGTTATTGGTTATATATTAGAGCATAACATAGATGATTTAGAGTTTTTAGATAAACGTTTATTAGACGAAGATAAGACCAAGCCTCAAGCAGAAAGAAATGAATTAAGTTTAATTGAAAAACTAAAATTTGTAACGACTAATAATTTTAAACGCGTAAGTTATACTGAAGCTATAGATATTTTAAAAAATAGTAAGCCTAATAAGAAAAAGAAATTTAATTATATAATTAAAGAATGGGGAGCAGATTTACAATCTGAACACGAACGTTACTTAGTCGAGAAACACTTTAAATGCCCCGTAATATTGTTTGATTATCCTGCAAACATAAAGGCCTTTTACATGCGTTTAAACGAAGATGGTAAAACTGTTCGTGCTATGGATATCTTATTTCCAGGCATTGGTGAAATTGTTGGAGGATCTCAACGTGAAGAACGCTTAGAAATCTTAAAAGAAAAAATGGCAGTTTTAGATATTTCTGAAGAAGAGCTATGGTGGTATTTAGATTTACGTAAGTATGGTACTGCTGTACACTCAGGATTTGGCTTAGGCTTTGAACGTTTGGTTATGTTTGCTACTGGTATGAGCAATATTCGTGACGTTATACCTTATCCTAGAACACCACAAAACGCAGATTTTTAATAGAACTCAAAGCGTTAAATTGCCAATATAATTTCGAAAAACAATCTATTTATACAGTATTATTTAGATTGTTTTTTTATTTTTATAAAAACCCTACTAAGACATATGCTTAAACAATATTTACAGTTCAAATTATCTCAAAAATTGTCACCGCAACAAATTCAATTAATGAAATTGATACAGTTGCCTACACAAGCATTTGAACAACGTTTAAAGCAAGAATTAGAAGAGAACCCTGCATTAGATAGTGGCAAAGAAGAAAAAGAAGGTGACTTTGAGGATGATTTTGATAATACTGCCGATGATTTTGATGACAACGAATCTATAAATACAGACGATATAAACATTGATGATTACTTAAGTGACGATGAGATTCCAGAGTACAGAACACATGTTAATAATTATAGTGCCGATGATGATGAAAAAAGTATTCCTTACGCCTCAGGCACTTCCTTTACACAACATTTGAAATCACAGTTAAACACTTACCGTTTGGATGATGACGAACGTGATATCGCAGAATTTTTAGTTGGTAGTGTAGACGAAAGTGGTTACATCCGTAGAGATATTAGTGATATTATGGACGACTTAGCCTTTACTCAAAATATATATACTACAGAGAATAAAATTGAGGAAGTGTTAAATATTGTTCACCAATTAGACCCTGCTGGAGTTGGAGCGCGTAGTTTACAAGAGTGTTTAAGCATTCAATTAGCTCGGAAAGAGCAAACACCAGATGTAGAATTAGCTTCAGATATTATAAATAAAGCTTTTGAGCAATTCACAAAAAAACATTATAAAAAACTATTACAAAAATTCGATATTAATGAAATACAGCTTAAAGATGCAGTCCATGAAATCGAAAGATTAAACCCTAAACCAGGAGGATCATATTCTGGAAACACACGTATTATCGAGCATATTGTTCCTGATTTTGCAATAAGAATAATTAATGGTGCTTTAGATTTAACTCTAAACGGCAGAAATGCTCCGGAATTACATGTTTCTCGCGAGTATAATAATATGCTTAAAGGTTATAAAGAATCCAAGGATAAATCAAAATCTCAAAAAGATGCAGTACTATTTATCAAGCAAAAATTAGATGCTGCAAAATGGTTCATAGAAGCGATTAAGCAGCGACAACAAACGCTTTTTATAACAATGAGTGCGATTATGCATTACCAAGAAGAGTTCTTTTTAACAGGAGATGAGCGTAAGCTAAGACCAATGATTTTAAAAGACATTGCCGATCAAATCGAGATGGATGTCTCTACTGTTTCACGTGTCGCCAATAGTAAATATGTAGATACTCCATACGGTACTAAACTAATTAAAGAGTTCTTTTCTGAATCTATGACTAATGATCAAGGTGAAGAGGTTTCTACAAAAGAGATAAAAAAAATATTAGAAACTGTTATAGAAGAAGAGAATAAAAAGAAACCGCTAACAGATGAAGCTTTAGCAAAAATACTAAAAGAGAAAGGCTATCCAATAGCACGTCGTACAGTTGCTAAATACAGAGAACAACTAGACATTTCTGTAGCTAGATTACGCAAAAAAATATAATGAATTTAATCCTTAAAAGCGTCTCTTTTATCTTTCACCCAATAGTAATGCCGTTATTGGGTGTTATATTTTATTTCTCAAAATCGCCTCGTTTTTACGCTCTGGAGTTAATAAGAGCGAAGCTTATTTCATTGAGCATACTTACCATCATTCTACCTATACTTATTTACTTCCTATTAAAAACCCTAGGTAAAACACATTCCATTTATTTAAAAACAAGTAAAGAGCGTGTTATCCCGCTTTTTATCAATTCACTAATACTTTTATTAATTTTAAAACGCGTATTCCCGCCTAGTCAAATAATAGAGCTATACTATTTTTTTATTGGCATCTTAATCTCTACACTTAGTTGTCTTATATTAGCTGCATGGGGCTTTAAAGCAAGCATACATATGATTGCAATCGCTGGCGTATTTATATTTGCTATGGGATTATCAATTCACTTTAGTATTGACCTAAATGGTTCCCTAGCTTTAATGGCTATAATTATGGGCGCTATAGCAACTTCTAGATTACATTTAAATGCTCATACCAACTTAGAGTTAACAATTGGTTTATTAATAGGTGTAGTCCCACAATTAAGCTTATTTAATTATTGGTTATAGTCTCTTTTTAAAGAAGTACCCTCACTGTACCTATATTATAAAATATAAAACATCAGCCCAAGTTTTAAAGCCTTGGTGTCTATCTTAGCATCATTAATTCTTGATTCTGTCTTAAAAATAGGGTTTAATGCGTAATAAGCATAAAAATTCCAAGTGTTGTAACCTACACTTAGGTTTATACCGTATTGAAACTTATTAAAAGCCGCTATATTATTTAATTTAATGTTTTCAGGACTCCCCCGATACTTTGCTCCATTTGCAAATACATACCCCAATTTAAAGCCTGTATAAATGCGCCAAAACTTATAGCTTTCCGGAGTAGAAGATCGCCAACGAAAATCTAAAGGCACTTCTATGAGGTGCATCGAAAATTTATTTTTTGTAAAATCAGTTTCAGTATCAACCAAAACATTAAAATCTGTGTCACCGTTTAAGTTTTCACTGATCAACATATTTTGATTAAAAGAATTAAAAGACAAACCAAGCCCTAAACCAATGGCGATATTTCTTCTTTTATTAATTGGCATATCTTTAATAAAACCAAAGTGAAACCCACTAGAAAACCCATTTTGAGATACCCCTTGTGGTCTATAAGCTAATAAATTATAAGTGGCAGCGATATAGAATTGATCCTCTTTATAAAGGCTATCAATCTCTTTTAACCCAAAGGTACTATCCTGTTGTCCAAAAACAGAGAAAGTAACACTTAATACGGAGAACATAAAGAACAGTTCTTTTAAAACACAAATATTTAATTTCATATGATTACAAAAGTATATAAAAAAAGACAGGTGTCTTGAATTTCAAAACACCTGCCTTATAAAATTAAGATTATTATTGTTTACTTACTAGAAACGGCATCACCTCTTCTAGTTGTATAATTAATCTTTAATGCGTTTTCTTTTCGCAATTCTTGTTTGATATCATTTATCAATCCCATGTTAACATCTACATCCACTTTAAGAGCAATAATCAATTTATTAATTTGATCCTCTCGCAAAGGAGCTCTTTCAGAAGCGATAAAAGCTCTTATATCATCGACATCGGCAAACTTATCATTCAATTGGATTCTAGCTTCAGTTCCCACATTCTTGTACCTTTTATTAGGTTTTCCTGCATATATGTAACTAATCGGCTTTTTCTTATCCAATTTCTCAATCTGATCTGCAGACGGCAGTTTATTAACAATCATTAAATTGTCTTCTTTGATTACTGTTGCAACCATAAAGAAAAACAATAACATAAAAACGATATCTGGTAAAGATGCTGTTGAAATTGGAGGAAGACCTCCTTCTTTTTTCTTTTTAAATTTAGACATAGTGTTATGCTTTTTTTAATTAAGATTTCTTAGCATCTGCTTCAGAAAATATTTGTGGTACTATTTTTTTTATGGTTTCCAATTTCACTTTTAACTTCTCCCTTTCGGTAGCATCCGTTTGTGGATCTTGATAAAGGTTATTGGTTTCTACATAATTCATTCCCGATTTAGGAAAAACTCTAGTAAACACTCTATTTCTTACTTCATTATAAGCAGCAATAACTTCATTTTGTACAGAGATATACGTCTCGTACTTTGTTAATCTATCACTACTCATTGAAACAACAGCTTTAGTAAAATTATCTGATGACTCAGGAATCCCCTTACCTTCACAATACTGGCAAGCATCATCTCCTTTTCCTCCTCCGTTATTTAAGAACGTTACAACCTCTTTACGAAGATCTTTTAGTTCCACTCGTTTTTCTTCACCAGCTCTATTCATTAACAATTCGTTATTCCTGTTTAAATTAAGGACGAATATGTTCTTGTTTTTAATCTTAGGAGGAACTTCATTATTTATGGGTGGCAACTTTCTGTTTAAACCAGAATCTGTTGCAATATCTGTTGTTACCAAGAAAAATATAAGTAACAAGAAAGCAATGTCAGCCATAGAGCCTGCATTAACTTCTGGTGCTGATCGCTTTGCCATATTATTTAATCATTTTTTTAATTCCTGAAAATGTCATTGCGATTATCGCAATTACACTAAGTATATAAAAAGCCACTAAACCGCCTCCAACAAGTTGAGACTCGCTAGCTGTTGCAACAGTATCATTATAGATATACTCTCTTGTGTCTCCACCAGACACCATATAAGAGATTAATAGAATTACTAAAAAGGCTCCTACTCCTATTAATGTATTCTTTATATTAGATCCTCCTGAAATTAAATTCTTTATTACAAAAAGGACTACAAATGCAATTACCATTGCTAATACAATATAGGCTACCCAAGCAAACGGATTAAATAAACCATCTACTAATGAGGATTGACCTGCATCGGCGATATAAGCATCTTTAAGAACATCATCCCCTGCTGCTATTATTCTTATCAAAAACACAACTCCTAATAAACTAAGAACTGCTACAACTATTTTTAAAATCTTATACATATTATTATTTAGTTTTAAAATTAGTTATTATTATTTTTTGTACTTCGTCAATATATCCATTAAGGTTATTGAAGAATCCTCCATATCGTTAACGATACTATCAATTTTTGCTACAATATAATTGTAAAATATCTGAAGAATAATTGCAACAATCAAACCAAATACAGTTGTTAAAAGTGCTACTTTAATACCACCGGCTACTAAAGTGGCATCCATACCACCTGCTGATTGAATTTTATCAAAGGCTTGAATCATACCTATTACAGTTCCCATAAACCCTAACATTGGAGCCAATGCGATAAATAAAGAAATCCAAGACACATTTTTTTCTAATTGTCCCATTTGCACTCCTCCGTAAGCTACTACTGCTTTTTCTGCTGATTCTAAATCCCCGTCGGCTCTATCTAAACCTTGATAAAAAATTGAAGCTACAGGCCCTTTTGTATTACGGCAAACTTCTTTTGCTGCTTCCAATCCTCCTGATTGTAATGCATCCTCTACATTTGCAGTCAATTTTTTCGTATTTGTAGTCGATAAATTCAAAAAGATAATTCGCTCTATAGATATGGCTAGACCAAGGATTAAACATAATAGTACAATTCCCATAAACCCAGGACCTCCTTCTATAAAACGTTTCTTTAATTCTTGGTTAAACCCTAATTCTTCTGTATCCGCTGTATCGTCTTGTGTTGCTGTAACTACTGTTGTTGCAACGGCAGCAGCGCTAGTCGTTGCGTTTGCTGTACCAAATGCCATTAAAAATACTATGGCTAGGATAGAAAATAATCTTTTCATTGTCGTGATCTTAATTTTATTAGTTAAAGTGCTAAAGATATAAAAAAAATGTAATTAAAAAATTAAAAGTAGTAATTGGCACAAGGGTTTTAACGTATTAATAACATTTATTATGGATTTACTTAGTAAACCCGCCTTTTTTTAAATTATCTACAAAAAAAAATTCAAATACTTTGCAGAGAGGAAGGGATTCGAACCCTCGATACGCTATAAACGCATACACGCTTTCCAAGCGTGCGCCTTAAGCCACTCGGCCACCTCTCTTTATTTCTCCAAATACAATCATTTTTGGATTTCCAAATAAAGAGAAAAAAGTTTAAACTCAGAAACTTTATTTACAAATTTTATGCCATTTCCCCCCTTAAGGGTGTTTCATATATGGTTTTGAACAAGTTAGGCGATATATTTTGTGATAACAAATACATCATTTTAGCTATTGCTGCCTCTGTAGTGATGTCTTTTCCTGAAATTATTCCTGTTTTTTTTAGTTTTTCACTTGTTTCATACTGTCCCATAATGACACTTCCTCCATAACACTGTGTTACGTTTACAATATGAACCCCTTTAGAAACCGTTTCTTTTAATAAAGAAATGAACCACTCTTGAGTTGTACAATTCCCTGCTCCATAGGTTTCCATAATAACGCCTTTAAGGTTTTTTGCATTAAAAACACTACGTATTAATGTTTCTGAAATACCAGGGAAAAGCTTTATTAAAGCAATATTAGAATCTAAATGTTTGTGAACAATTAATGTTTTTTTAGGTTTAGGTTTATATAAATACTCTTTGTTTACCTTTAAATGGACTCCAGAGGCTACTAAATCTGGATAATTAGGTGACGCAAAAGCCTCAAAATGCTCAGCATTAATTTTAGTTGTTCTATTGGCTCTGTAGAGTTTATATTCAAAATACAAACAAACCTCTTGAATTATGGACTTATTCCCTTTTTTAAGGGAAGCAATTTGTATTGAAGTAATTAAGTTCTCCTTTGCATCTGTACGCAAATCCCCTATTGGTAATTGTGACCCAGTAAATACGACAGGCTTTGCTAGGTGCTCTAACATAAAACTCAACACAGAAGCAGTATAGCTCATGGTATCGCTTCCATGTAATATTACAAATCCATCAAAGTGATCGTAACGCACCTCGATAAGCTCTACTATTTCAACCCAATACTTAGGCTCCATATTACTAGAGTCTATAGGCTCTTTAAAAGAAACCGTTTCTATATTGCAGTCCAATAATTTTAACTCTGGAATCCTAATTAGTAAATTATCGAAATCGAAAGCTCTTAAAGCACCACTTTCTGGATCTTTTATCATCCCTATTGTTCCGCCTGTATATATAAGGAGTATGTTTGGATTTTTTTTTAGCATATTTGAACTAATATTAAAAGAGGTCTTTCATAAATATTATAAAACAGAAACCTTACAACCACGTTAAATTAAACACCAAAAACAGTTTTCGAATTTTCTGTTGTTATCGCTGCAATTTCTTCTTCAGAAATATTATAAATCTCAGATAGTTTTTCTATCACCTTTATAATGTAACTACTTTCATTCCGCTTTCCCCTAAATGGCTTGGGTGCTAAATATGGGGCATCTGTTTCTAAAACGATATGTTCTAAACCTATCGTATTTAAAAACTGATCAATTTTACCATTTTTAAAAGTAACTACGCCTCCTATCCCTAGTTTCATATTTAAAGATACAGCCTGTTGTGCCTGCTTTAAATTCCCAGTAAAACAATGGAAAATACCAAAAAGATCATTGCCTTTTTCAGCCTCCAAAATTTCAAAAACTTCATCAAAGGCCTCCCTACAATGTATAACGATAGGGAGATTTTGTTTTTTTGCCAATTTAATTTGATATCGGAACGCCGCTTGCTGAATCGCTAATGTTGTTTTGTCCCAATACAAATCAATCCCTATTTCACCAACCGCATAAAACTTATGCTTTACTAACATTTCTTCCACATGCTGTAACTCTTCCTTATAATTCTCTTTAACATGAGTAGGATGTAACCCCATCATCAAAAATACGTTTTTAGGATATTTAAGCTCTAATGCTAGCATAGATTCGGTATAAGTAGAATCGATTGCAGGCACAAATAGCCTTGACACATTAGAATTGAGTGCTCTATCCATCATGTCATCTCTATCGTCATTAAACGACTCACTATATAAATGCGTGTGTGTATCTGTAATTATCATGCTGTAAAAATAAAAAAGTCCGCTTTAATTGCGCGCTTTAAAGCTCCTATTTTTACTTATTTGAATTTTATTGTCCTTTTTTAACACCTCCTATTCAATAAATATTTAACAACAAGATCAACACTTAACAAGGATGTTTTTTTTAAAATCGAGAGGCTAGAAACTATAAAATAATGCGGTATAACAATACTCCATTTTTTTAAAACAAATAAATATTAATAATATAAAAATTGCACGACTTATTGTAGTATTTTTACTTCGAGTATTCAAAAAAAGAAATGGAAAATACACTTCAGGAATTTTTACTAAGTAAAGGCTATAAAAAAATCAAACTAAAACTTACAAAAACTAATCATTTTGAAGTTAAAGCCTCGATTAACAATGTTAAAGGGTTATTTATATTAGACACTGGAGCATCTAGTAGCTGCGTTGGTTTTGAAAGTATTGATCTATTCAAGTTAAAAGTTAAGGATACCGATGTAAAAGCAGCTGGTGCTGGAACTACAGATATGGCAACACAAATCTCTAAAAAAAATACTATTAAAATTGGGAGATGGAAAACTAAGCGAAAATCCTTAATCCTATTTGATCTTACCCACATTAATACAGCCCTAACAAATCACAATGCAAAAGCTGTAAATGGTATCATAGGTGCTGATATTTTAAAAAAGGGGAAAGGCATTATTGACTACGAAAAGAAATATTTATATTTAAACCCTCTTTAATCACAGCTTTTTAATTACTTTTAGACTTAAGGCCTTCTAATAATAAATTTATTTTCGCGAATGAGTGTTTCCATTATTATAGCAGACGACCACCCACTTATGTTAAGAGGATTAAGTGGTTACATATCCTCTAAAGGATATAATATAATAGGTAGTGCCGAAGACGGCAAAACCGCATATAACCTAATTGTCAAATTAAAACCAGACATCGCAATTCTTGACATACAAATGCCCTTCTTAACAGGTCTTGAAATTGCTGCGCACTGCAAAAAAAATGAATTAAACACTAAGGTCATTTTAATAACTTTTGACAATGAAGAACAACTCTATGACAAAGCGATATCATACGGTGTTTATGGTTATATATTAAAAGAGTTTGCTGTTGAAGAAATTGAAAATTGTATTGAACATGTTAAAAGAGGTGAACCTTATTTTAGTGAAGAAATAGCATCCTATCTTAACTCCAAGATTAAGTACAGTAATTCTAAGATCATGGAACTGTTAACTAAAACTGAACTAAAAATTGTTCAATCTCTTTCTGAAAATAATACTAGCCTTCAAATAGCTGAGTCGTTAAATAGTTCTGTAAGAACTGTTGAAAAACATAGAAGTAATATTATTAAAAAACTAAAACTTGAAAAGTCTCATAATGCCTTAACTATTTGGGCAAATCTAAACAAAAAGCTTTTAAATAAATCTTGACAAAATACTGCTATTAGCATTGTTACAGCATGTATATAAAATACTATTTATAAAGCACTGTAATAAAAATTTTATAGACACTAGACTAAAAAAAATACGTAGTTCTACGTATTTCACAGTTAAGATATTCACTTTATCTTTGCATTGCAATTAGTTAATTCTTTAGAAAAAATCACTAAGCTCTATAACAATAACAACTGTTTATGGAGCTTTTTTATTTTTAATAAATAAGCTAAAACGAGCTACCATTTTATACCGTTTCTATTTAAACCATTTCCAAAAACCATCTAATAAAAAAAGGTAAAACCACTCATTTACAACACTTAAATAGCCAGAAAACACAAGAAAGAGTGTTAAAAAAAATACGTAGTTCTACGTATTTTTTTGTTCAATTAATAATCTTATCTTTACAATGCTATTAATTAATTCTTAGGGAGAATTATTAAAGAGCTTCAAAACGACAGCGTTCGGCTTTGAAGCTTTTTTTATTTACAAATCATAACTAACCGATAATTACTAATTAAATTCTCTCAGAACACATTATCTTTTCTTTTGTTTTTTAATAATCAGTTATACTATTCTTATTCCATTTAAAAATACGTAGTTCTACGTATTTCACAACTCGAATATTCATTCTATCTTTACAATGCTATTAATTAATTCTTAGGGAGAATTATTAAAGAGCTTCAAAACGACAGTGTGCGGCTTTGGAGCTTTTTTTATGTTTAAAATTAAATACTAAATTTCTTATCTAAATCACACTTAGAGCCATCATAACTTTTAAATCTATACTCTAACTTAGAACCCTATAGTTAGTAACAAAAAGCAACACAAATCGTATAGTAATCATTTTTTTTGTTTTAGTTAACTATTTTCAGATGGTAAGCCGAAGATGACAAGAAAAATAAATCTATTATTTATAGGCTATATAATCGTTTACTTTAAATGTTTACGAATTTTAAAAAGAGAACAAAAAAAACTAAACCACTAAAAAACAGCAGATTACAATCATGTAAAAATACGTAGTTATACGTATTTCACAGCTCAACTATTCATTTTATATTTACATTGCTGTTAATTAACTCTTAAAACAAACTACAAATAACATTTTACCGTTATAATATAGAAGGATTATCAGTTTAATAAAATAGCAGTCTAAGCTCTATTAATTATGGAAAAAATAAAAGGAGAAAATAATAAAAACCTAATCATAGGTGTTATGATTATTGCGGTTATTGTAATTTCAATAAATATTGTTGCTGGTTTCTTTTTAAACAACTAGTAAATATAAAGTATATAAAAAGCGCAATCTTATAGTTAAGATTGCGCTTTTTATATACTTTATATTAAATATTTTATAGCTCTAGAGCTCTTTTAATATTATTATCCATCAACAATTCTGCTGGATTCTCTAGCGCTTCCTTTACTGCCACTAAAAAGCCTACACTTTCCTTTCCATCAATGATTCTATGATCATACGATAATGCCACATACATGATTGGACGAACAACAACTTGACCATCTATCGCTACTGGGCGCTCTACAATGTTATGCATTCCCAAAATACCACTTTGAGGCGGATTAATAATAGGGGTAGATAACATACTTCCAAAAACCCCGCCATTAGATATTGTAAATGTCCCGCCTGTCATTTCATCAACTGTAATTTGTCCATCTCTAGCACGGATCGCTAAACGCTTAACCTCAGCTTCAACGCCTCTAAAGGATAAATTTTCAGCATTTCTAATTACTGGAACCATCAATCCTTTAGGTCCAGAAACCGCAATACTTACATCAACAAAGTCATAAGAAAGCATTTCTTTACCATCGATCATTGAATTAACGGCTGGATACATTTTCAAAGCTCTAACAACTGCTAACGTAAAAAAGGACATAAAACCTAATCCTACGCCATGCTTAGCTTTAAATGCTTCTTTATATTCTTTACGCAACTCAAAAATGGGAGACATATCTACCTCGTTAAAAGTAGTTAGCATTGCTGTAGTGTTTTTAGCTTCTACCAAACGCTCTGCTACTTTACGACGTAACATTGACATTTTACTTTTAGAAGTTCCTCTATTGCCTCCTGTTGGTGTCCCCATAGAAGGCACAGCTTTAACAGCGTCATCTTTAGTTACACGACCATCTTTACCTGTTCCCGAAATGGCACTAGCATCTATGCCTTTTTCAGCTAAAATCTTTTTAGCTGCAGGACTTGCGGTACCTGTTGCGTAGGTTTTAGACTCTATGGCTTTAGGTTTTACAGGCTCTGTTTTAGCTGTTTCTACTTTTTCAACTTTAGCAGGCGCATCTCCTCCTTCTGGTTTTGTTGCACTAGTATCTATTAAGCAAACCACTTGCCCTACTGCTACGGCATCTCCTTCTTCAGCTTTAAGTGTAATAACACCACTAACTTCTGCTGGCAGTTCTAATGTTGCTTTATCACTATCTACTTCTGCAATAGCTTGATCTTTTTCAACATAATCACCATCTTGAACTAACCATTCGGCTATTTCAACTTCTGTAATTGACTCTCCTGGAGAAGGCACTTTCATTTCTAAAATCATCGTACTGTAATTTTATGTATTTTAAGTCTGCTATAAATTAATTTAGACTAATTTGTTTTTTAATTCTTTTATTTTTTTGCGTTAGCCACAATATACAAGCCCCTTACACCACCGTTTTGCTCATTTAAACTTAAACGAACATCCATAATATCTTTATCGAATGTTGTTTTGTAAACAGCGGCATCATTCTTAAGGCTATAATATTCCATTGTTTTTATTTTACCACGAGAATCTTTAATCCTTTTAAAAAAAGCAACCGTTCTTTCCAATGGCATTTCGGCTTTCATCTTTCCATCAAACATATTAAAAATGGCTTCGTAATTAGAAGCGTTAAATGCTACTTGAAAATCATTAGCAGCTTTTTTGTTGGCTTCTGTATTGGCTTGTGAAAAGCCCAATGAGAAACATAATAAAGCAATAATTAAAAGTCCTTTTTTCATTTTTATATGTTTTAAAATTAAACGTTACTATACAACCCTATTTAACGTTGGTTATTTTGCGTTTTATCAAAGATAAAATCTATAACTTCCTGATGACGTTTCTTAGAACGTGTTGAACTTCCAGCCGAAGGCGCTCCATATGGCCTTCTTGATGCGACTCTAAATCCTCTTGCCTCATCTAAATGCATTAGCATATGACTATAGGCTCCCATATTTCTAGGTTCTTCTTGTGCCCAAACCACATCTTTCACACCTTTATAGGTCTCTAATACTTCACGAATTTCATTTACCGGTAAAGGGAATAATTGTTCAATTCTAACAATAGCCACATCATCTCTTTTCAATGCGGTACGTGCTTCATCCACATCATAATAAAATTTCCCTGTTAAAAACACTAACGTTTTCACGTTACTTGAAACAACTTCGGTATCTGCTATTACTGTTTTAAACGTTCCATTTGCAAAGGCATCTACAGTTGATACCGCTTTAGGGTGTCGTAATAAACTTTTAGGTGTAAAAACTATTAATGGTTTTCGAAACTCTGCTTTCATTTGTCTACGTAGCAAATGAAACATATTTTCTGGGGTAGTACAATCTACAACATACATATTGTCCTTTGCACATAATTGAAGATAGCGTTCCATTCTTGCAGATGAGTGCTCTGCGCCTTGATTTTCATAACCATGAGGCAATAACATTACCAATCCGTTCTGAGTTTTCCATTTATCTTCTCCTGCAGAAATATATTGATCTAGCATAATTTGAGCACCATTACTAAAATCGCCAAATTGTGCTTCCCAAATGGTCAATGTTTTAGGGCTTGCCATTGCATAGCCGTAATCAAAACCTACTACACCATATTCAGATAATAATGAATTGTAGATATAGAAATCGCCTTGTTTATCACTTATATTATTTAATAAAACAACTTCTTCTTCACTATCTTCAACTTTCACAACAGCATGCCTGTGTGAAAAGGTTCCACGTTCTACATCTTGTCCAGAAATTCTTATATTATATCCCTCGTCTAACAGTGTCCCATAAGCTAAATGTTCTGCCATTGCCCAATCCAATTGATCGGTATCAAACATTTTTTGTCTCGATTGTGTTATGCGCTCTATCTTTCGAATGAACTTTTTATCTTTGGGTAGCGTAGCAATAACTTTCGTTATTTCTGCTAATTTCTCCTTAGAGGTTGTTGTATCTACAGGTTTCATCATTTCTGCTTCATCAACACGTGAAAAATCTTCCCACTCGCCTTGCATAAATGGTGTGATCACCGTTTTATCTTCTTTACGTGAATCTATTAAATCTTCTTCTAAGCTATTTAAATATTCTTTTTCTAACTGCTTAACATAATCTTTCGTTACAACACCTTCTGCAATCAGTTTTTCGGCATAAATATCTCTTGGATTTGCATGATTCTTTAATGCTTTATACAGTTTTGGCTGTGTAAAACGCGGTTCGTCTCCTTCATTATGTCCATATTTTCTATAGCCTAATAAATCAATAAAGACATCACGTTTAAATTCCATCCTAAAATCCAATGCAAATAACATTGCGTGTACAACAGCTTCTGCATCATCTGCATTAACATGTAGTACTGGAGACAAGGTTACTTTTCCTACATCTGTACAATAGGTACTTGAACGTGCATCTAAGTAATTCGTTGTAAATCCTACTTGATTGTTAACAACAATATGAATGGTTCCATTTGTTCTGTAACCATCCAATTGTGCCATTTGCACAACTTCATAAACCAAACCTTGCCCAGCTATGGCCGCATCTCCATGTACAACTATAGGTAAAACTTTACTAAAATCCGCTTTATGATATTTATCTTGTTTCGCTCTTGCTATCCCTTCTACTACAGCGCCTACAGTTTCTAAATGCGAAGGATTAGGCGCGATACTTAAATGTATTTTCTTCCCAGAATCGGTCTCGCGATTACTTGTTAAGCCTAAATGATATTTTACATCACCGTCGAAAACTTTTTCTTCATAATCCTTCCCATCAAATTCACTAAAAATATCTTTTGCTGGTTTCCCAAAAATATTTGTTAATGTACTTAAACGGCCACGATGTGCCATTCCCATTACAAACTCCTTAACCCCTAAATCTGCAGCCTTTTCTATTAACGCATCCAAGGCTGGGATTAAAGATTCCCCGCCCTCTAAAGAAAAGCGTTTCTGGCCTACATATTTTGTATGCAAAAAACTCTCAAAAGAAACAGCTTCATTTAATTTTTTAAGAATATATTTTTTTCGTTCTCCAGAAAATCTTGGCTGATTATCATTAACATTTAGTCTATTCTGGATCCATTGTATTTCTTCAGGCTTACGTATATACATATACTCTACACCAATAGAATTACAGTAAATAGATTCTAAATGATCTATTATTTGCTGAAGTGTCTGCGGTCCTAGTCCTAAAATGTCTCCGGCATTAAAAGTTGTTTTTAAATCTGAAGCAGACAGTCCAAAATTCTCAACCTCTAAAGTAGGGGCGTATTTTCTTCTGGCCCTAACAGGATTCGTTTTGGTAAATAAATGCCCTCTATTGCGATAACCATCTATTAACTTTACTACTTGAAATTCTTTTTGAACATGTTCTGGAATCTGAGTTGAAACACCTTCAACGACCTCTCCTTCAACCCCATAATTCTCGCTACCAAAATCGTAACCTTGAAAAAAGGCTCGCCAACTGGGTTCCACAGAGTCCGGGTGTTCTAAATATTGTTCATATAAATCAGCAAAATATGCTGTATGTGCTGCGTTTAAAAAGGAATATTTATCCATATTATGTATTAGACGTGTTGTTCGCTTCAACAAAATTTCTTCAAAAATACAACTTTTAGTAAAAACAGTTACGCTTTTATTATATTTATAAGCTTTAGACTTAACAAATCTCATCTTTATAAAAACAACAACCATTTATTTTATGAAAAATATAGCATTACTAATCTTATCATTTCTTTTCTCAAGCTTTATCATTGCTCAAAACAACAACAGTAAAAACTATGGATTTTGGGATAATGTTAGTTTTGGAGGCGGCTTAGGTGTAGGTGTAGATAATGATTTTTTTAGTGCCACTCTTGCGCCTAGTGCAATATATCATTTCAATCTTCAATTTGCTTTAGGGCTTGGTCTTAATGCAACATATAATGAAAGTAAAAACCATTACGAATCTACTATTTTTGGAGGTAGTATTATTAGTCTTTTTAGTCCGATTGAAGCATTACAGGTTTCTTTAGAGTTTGAAGAACTACACGTAAACAGGAACTTTAATGATAATTTATTTATTGATGAGAGCTATTGGTATCCCGCATTATTTATTGGAGCTGGCTATAAAAATCAAAACATCACCATAGGCTTAAGGTATGATCTACTTTACGATGCTAATAAAAGTGTTTATGCAGATAGTTGGGGGCCTTTTGTTAGATTTTACTTTTGATTTTTTTTATTACTGTTGAGAATATTTATTTTTAAACCAAACTTTTTGCCATTCGCGCTTAAGGATTAAAAAACTAACTTCCTCAGATAGTTTTAACACATCACTACCATCTAATGCTTTCACTGCTTTTTCAGGAACATCTACAATATATAGTAAACTTAAATAGTCCGTAAACTTATCTTGCACGAGTCTAAATATAGTCTCATGTAAAACCAATTTTAGTTCCTTTGGCGAAACACATTCATCGATATCCAAATCTAGATTAGCAAACAAAAAATCTTTATTTAATTGATGAATAAGCTTTTTATACAAATCTAATCGATTTGCCTCTTCTAATAACGCCCCAAAAGTTAATGGTAATTGCATTTTAATTAAACTTTTTTTAGTTGTTTTAACACTGCAATTTAAACTTTACGAATCATTAATGTGTTACCAAATTGTTTTAAAAGTGATTTCTTTTCTTCAGAAATACTTAATTTATCTAAAACACTAAACGCTTTATTTGTGTAATTCTCTATTTCTTCTTGTGTTTTTTTTGCAGATCCGCTAGAGATAAAAAACTGCTTTACTGTCTCAATCTTCTCTATATTATCTTCAAGATTAAGCGTAAATAATTGTTGTAATTGCATACGTTTATAAGGCTCCAAAAACTCAATCGCTTTTAAATACAAATAGGTTTTCTTATTTTCAATAATATCTCCGCCAACCTGTTTGCCAAAGGCTTCAGGATCCCCAAAGGCATCTAAATAGTCGTCTTGTAATTGAAAGGCAATACCGAGTAGTTTTCCAAACTCATAAATTCCATCTTGATCTTTTTCTGATGCATTAGCTACAATTGCACCCATTTTCATTGCTGCACCAACCAAAACAGCTGTTTTATACTCTATCATTTTTAGATACTCCGGAATAGTCACATCATCACGTGTTTCAAAATCGATATCGTATTGCTGTCCTTCACAAACTTCTAATGCTGTCTTACTAAATAATTTTGCTAACAAATGAAATGTAGTTGGCTCATAATTTTCAAACAATTGATAGGCCATTATCAACATAGCATCTCCAGATAATATCCCTGTATTAACACTCCATTTCTCATGTACTGTTTGCTTACCACGTCGCAAAGGAGCGGCATCCATAATATCATCATGAACTAACGAAAAATTATGGAAAATTTCTATACTCAATGCCGCGTCTAAGCCATGCTTATAATTGCAATCAAAAATGTCAGTTGACATTAAAGTTAAAATGGGGCGCAGACGTTTCCCTCCTAATTTTAAAATATAATTAATAGGAGTATATAAGCCTTCAGGCTCCCTTTCTTTAGAAAAAGCCTCTAAGTAATCTACAAAATTAGCTTGGTAGTTTTGAATATCTTGCATCGGGCAAAAATAATGTAAAAGAGAACACTTAAGCAAGTTTTTAAGTTAATGTTAAAAAAATTACAAAACCCAGAAAACTATTTTTGTTTTTAAAGTTTCCTGAACTATATTTGCCATCCAATTTATGAGGAATCAAATAATAAAAAAAACCACCGAACTTTTTCTCACTCTAGGCTTTAAGAGTGTGACTATGGATGATATTGCTAGTGAGATGTGTATCTCTAAAAAAACAATTTACATTCATTTTAAAAACAAATCTAAACTTGTTGAAGCTGTTACTTATTTTCTTTTTGAAAATATATGCGACGGTATTGATGATATTTGTGAGACTTCTACCAATCCTATAGAAGAACTTTACGATATAAAAATGTTTTTAATTCAGCATTTAAAAAATGAAAAAGCATCGCCGCAACATCAATTAAAAAAGTACTATCCACAAATTTTTAATACCCTAAGGCTAAAACAATTTGACAAAATGCATGAATCTGTTATGATAAGTCTTCAAAAAGGGATAGACACTTCTGTTTTCAGATCTAACATCGATATAGATTTTATATCCCGTATGTATTTTAATGGAATGACCGGTATTAAGGATCAATCCATTTTCCCTCTAGAGAAATTCAATATGGATTATTTAATGGAAAGCTATTTAGAATACCACTTAAGAGCTATTGTCACAGATAAAGGCTTCAAAATATTAAATCAATTTATAAACAAAACGAATCTAAAATAAAACGAATGAGACACATTCAAATCATTACATTTCTCCTGGCCACATTCATTGGTTTTTCTCAAGAAGAAAAACAAAGCTTCACCTTACAAGAAGCTATTGATTATGCCTTAGCAAATAACCGTAAGGTAAAAAATGCTGCATTAGACATTGAGGCAGCAGAAAAACAAAAATGGGAAACAATAGCCTCTGGTTTGCCTCAAATTAATGGGAATATCGATTATCAAAACGCAATAAAACAACAATTTGAAGGCATCGATTTTAATGGTGATGGCGTTACAGATTTTGGAGCCAAACAGTCTGTAAACGCTGGAATAACCTTAACCCAAAAAATATTTGACGGATCCTATATCGTTGGCTTACAATCTGCTAAAGTTTTTTTAGAAACTTCAAAAAACGCAAAAGACAAGACCGATTTAGAAATTCGTAAATCTGTTATAAATGCTTACGGAAATGTATTGTTAGCAGACGAAAGTATAAAAATATTTGAACGCAATATAGAAGTCCTTAAAAAGAACTTAAATGAGACCACCAAAATCTATGAAAATGGATTAGAAGAAGAGGAAAGTGTTGAGCAATTACAAATTACGCTATCTGATATAGAAAGTAATTTAAACAAAACAACCCGTTTAAAGCATATAGCTACCCAAATGCTAAATCTTACCATAGGCTTAGACATAGAATCGGAAACAACCCTATTAGACAACCTAGAAACATTAACTACTCAAAACTTAAATTTAGAGATACTGGATGCGCCTAATGATGTAGAAAATAATATTGATTATAAAATTGCTATTAACGACAAGACCTCAAAAGAATTATTACTTAAACTAGAAAAAAGTAAAGCTTTACCTACAATAGATGCTTTTATAAATGGCATTTATATAGGTAACAACGATGAGTTTGAGTTTTTAAGCAACAATCAAGTATGGGCCGGAACTTCTGCCTTTGGTGTTGGGATAAAAATACCATTTTTTAGTTCAGGCATGCGTAATGCCGCAACACAACGCGCAAAAATTAATTTATTTAAAGCAGAAGACGATCTTATAGAAATAGAGCAAAGCTTAAAACTACAAATTACCTCTGCAAAAAGCGACTATCAATTCTCTATAGAAGATTACGAAAATAAAAAGAAGAATTTAAATCTAGCCGAACGTATTGAACTTAAGAATCAAACTAAATTTTTTGAAGGTATTGCTTCTAGTTTCGAATTAAGACAAGCACAAACACAATTATATTCTGCGCAGCAAGAACTGCTTCAAGCAATGCTAGATGTCATTAATAAAAAAGCCGAACTCGAAACTGCTTTAAATAGCATTCAAAACAATTAATCAATCCAAAAAAACAAAAAAACAATGAAAAACATATATTCAATACTCATCCTAACCGCCCTCTTGACTGCTTGTGGAGGTGGTAATAAAAAATCTGTTGAAGATATTATTGAAACTAAAGACCTAAAACTCATTAGGCAAAAAAAGACAGAATTAGATGCTTCTGCTCAAAAAATATCCGCTGAATTAAGATTACTTGAAAAGGAAATTAAAACCCTAGATCCCTTAGAAAAAATCCCTTTAATTACAACATTTACAGTTAAGGATACGACTTTTAATCATTACCTAGAATTACAAGGAAATGTTAGCACAAAACAAAACTTAGTAATATATCCTGAATTTTCAGGCGTTTTAACTCGTGTTTATGTAACAGAAGGACAGCATGTAAGAAAAGGGCAGCAATTAGCAAAAATTGATGATGGTGGATTGAGCCAACAAGTAGCACAATTACAAATTCAAGCGAATCTAGCAAAAACAACTTTTGAAAGACAAGAACGCCTTTGGAATCAAAAAATTGGAAGTGAAATACAATATCTTCAAGCAAAATCCAATTATGAAGCCCAACAAAAAGCAATCGATCAGTTACAACAACAGGTAGGAAAAACAATTGTTCGCGCACCATTTTCCGGAACAATAGACAACGTTATTACAGACCAAGGAAGCGTAGTTTCACCTGGACAATCCCAACTATTTAGAATAGTAAACCTAAACAATATGTATATCGAAACAGATGTTCCAGAACGCTACATATCTAATGTTATCCCAGGGAAATCGGTAAAAGTTGAATTTCCTATTCTTGGAAAATCTCTAAATGCAAAAATCCGTCAAGCAGGGAATTTTATCAACCCTTCAAACAGAACCTTTAAAATTGAAGTTGCAATTCCGAATAAGGATAAAAGCATCAAGCCTAACTTAACTGCAAAACTTAAAATAAATGACTATACAAACACTAAAGCGGTATTAATCCCGCAAAGTATTATTTCTGAAAACGCACAAGGTCAACAATACGTATACATCGTTATTGACAAAAAAGGTAACCTAGCAAAAGCAAAACGCGTTATTATAGAAACAGGTAAAACACAAGGGGATGATATAGAAGTTCTCTCAGGACTAAGCAAAGGGGATGAAATTATCGAAGAAGGTGCAAGAAGCGTAAAAAACAAACAAGAAGTGAAAATTCTTGAAATTAAAAACTAATTCAAACCTTTAAAATGACTAAAAAACAAAAAAAAGTAATTAAGGAGTTTGGGTTGTCGTCATGGGCAATAAATAATAAAACAACAATGTATGTTTTAATTACGCTCATTCTTTTCCTTGGGGGTTCTGCCTATTTTAGTATGGCCAGAGAAAACTTCCCTGAAATCAAAGAAACTAAAATTTACATTAGCTCTGTATATCCTGGAAATACCGCCGAAGATATTGAAAAGCTAATTACCGACCCTATAGAAGACAAACTTAAAACGGTTAGTAACATTGTAGAAATAACCTCTACTTCGCAGGAAGACTACTCTATCGTTATTGTTGAATTCGACGAAAACATCTCTGTAGACGCCGCCAAACAAAAAGTTAAGGACGAGGTAGACAGCGAAACCTCAAGTGAAGACTGGCCTACCTTTAACGATGCAAAAGTTGAGCCTAATATTTTCGCTTTAAGCATGTCTGAAGAAGTCCCTATCTTAAATATCAATATCTCTGGAGATTACCCTGTTGATAAATTAAAAGACTATGGCGAATATCTTGAAGATGAGATCGAAAGTCTTATGGAGATTAAGCAAGTAGATATTCGTGGAGCCCAAGAAAAAGAAGTAGAAGTTGCTGTAGACATCTACAAAATGATGGCTGCTCAAGTTAGTTTTAACGATATTATTGGAGCGATTAGCAATGAAAACCTAACCATGTCTGCTGGTAACTTAATTTCAAGTGGCCAACGCCGTACCATTAGAATTCTAGGTGAAATAGAAAAGCCTTCGGAACTTAAAGATTTTGTTGTAAAATCTGAAAAAGGCAACTCAATTTATCTTAAAGATATTGCAAAAATAACGTTTAAAGACGAAGATAAAACAACGTATGCCAGAGAGTTTGGGCATCCTGTAGTTATGCTAGATGTAAAAAAACGTTCTGGTGAAAACATGGTTGCTGCAGCCGATCAAATTCGCGTTATCGTAGATAAAGCAGTTGCAGAAGTATTCCCTCAAGACCTTGAAGTCACAATTGCTAATGATCAATCGTCTAAAACCATTGGACAGGTTGATGATTTAGTAAACAATATTATTTTTGGAATCATACTAGTTGTAACAGTATTAATGTTCTTCTTGGGTTTTAAAAACGCACTTTTTGTTGGTTTTGCAATCCCAATGTCTATGTTTATGTCCTTGATGATATTAGACTATTTAGGCTTCACCATGAATACAATGATTCTTTTTGGACTAATCATGGGGCTTGGAATGTTAGTAGATAACGGTATTGTGGTTGTAGAAAACGTATATCGTTTAATGGATGAAGAAGGAATGAGCAGAATTGAAGCTGCTAAAAAAGGAATTGGAGAAATCGCCTTTCCTATTATCATTTCAACCGCAACTACAGTGGCCGCATTTATTCCACTAGGACTATGGCCTGGAGTTATGGGACAATTTATGATTTACTTCCCAATTACACTTTCGGTAGTATTAGGCTCTTCATTATTTGTTGCAATCTTCTTTAATTCTGTATTAGTTTCTCAGTTTATGACTACCGAAGATAAGAATATGCCCGCAAAACAAATCATTAAAGTGTCTACTATTATGACCATAATAGGTGCCTTGATTTTTATTTTGGGTGACACCTATAGAGCTATAGGTTCCGTAATGGTTTTTACTGCCATTATGCTTTGGGTTTATAGATTATTCTTAAGAAAATGGGCTAACGGATTTCAAAACAAAGTATTACCACGATGGGAACGTTTTTATGAAAAAGTATTACGTGCAGCCTTAGGCGGCAAAAAACCAGCATTAATTACAATAGGTACATGTATTCTTTTAATAGTCGCTTTTATTGGTTTTGGCGCTTCTATTGGAAGTCAACGTACCAAAGTAGAGTTTTTTCCAGACAATACGCCTAATCAAATTATTGTATACATAGAATATCCTGAAGGTACCGATATAAAAAAGACCAACACAATTACAACAGACATCGAACAGCGGGTATATAAAATAATTAACGGAGAAGCTTATACTAATAATGATGGTTTCAATGTTTTAACAGAAAGTGCGATCTCTCAAGTTGGTGAAGGTGCCGGAAACCCACAAACAGATGGAGGTTCTTCGGCTGAAATGCCACATCGCGCAAAAATTACCGCAACAATGCGTGAATACAAGTTTAGAGAAGGCACAGATAGTCAAGAGTTACTTAAAAAAATACAATTAGCACTTAAGGATATTTATCCAGGGGTTGCCATTTCTGTAGAAAAAGATGCTGTAGGCCCACCTGCAGGGTACCCTATCAATGTAGAACTTGAAGGCGATAATTACTCAGAACTTATTACGACTGCTGAAAGAATGCGCGATTTTATTAATTCCAAAAACATTCAAGGGATTGATGAATTAAAAATAGATGTCAACAAGTCTAAACCCTCAATGCAAGTACAAGTTGACCGAAAGAAAGCGGGCGAACTAGGCGTTACTTCTGGACAAGTAGGCCAACAATTACGTAACGCTATTTTTGGAGCCAAAGCAGGAATATATAAAGAAGATGGAGATGATTATGATATCTATGTCCGTTTTAATGAAGAAAACAGATATAATACCAGTGCGCTATTCAATCAGAAAATAACCTTTAGAGATCTTGCTAGTGGCCAAGTAAAAGAGATTCCTGTTTCTGCTGTTGCGAAACAAAGTAACACCTCTGGATTTAGTGCCATAAAACACAAAGATGTTAAACGTGTAGTAACGCTATACTCTGCCTTAGCACCTGGATATACTGATGCTGGAGCCATAGTTTCTCAAATTCAAAATGAAATGCAAAGTTTTTCAGAAAAACCAACTGCGGTAAAAATCGATTATACAGGACAAATTGAAGAACAGCAAAAGCAAATGACCTTTTTAATGGGCGCTTTCTTTACTGGATTAGGCCTTATTTTCTTTATCTTAATCTTTCAATTTAACTCCATTTCTAAACCTGGTATTATTATGCTTGCCATTTTCTTAAGTTTAATTGGCGTGTTTGGAGGGATTATAATAACGGGAAGCTCTTTCGTTATAATGATGACAATGATGGGTATTATTTCACTAGCAGGGATTGTAGTAAATAATGGAGTCGTCTTATTAGATTACACACAATTACTCATTGATAGAAAAAAAGTAAATCATAGTCTAGAAGACAACGATTTCTTAGAAAACGATGATTTACTTGATGCCATAATAAAAGGTGGTCGCGCACGTTTACGCCCCGTTTTATTAACTGCCATTACCACTATTTTAGGACTTATTCCTTTGGCTACTGGTTTTAATATCAACTTCTTCACTTTATTTAGCGACTTTAACCCTAACATCTATATGGGAGGAGACAATGTTATCTTTTGGGGACCACTAGCATGGACCGTAATATATGGTTTATTAATAGCCACATTTTTAACTCTAATTGTTGTGCCTATTTTATTTTATCTCGTTACAAGGTTTAAAATGTGGCTACATAATAGATCGGCATCTAGAGTTATTACTCCCGAGTAACGATTTGGTGTTGTTACGCTTTAAATAACCAATAAAAAAGCCTGTGACCAATTAAATCACAGGCTTCTTTATACCGCTTTATTTCCAAAGCATTTAATTACGTTAAATACCTCAAGCTTTAGCTAAGAGATTATTGATTCTCTGTTGCAGGGATAGGGAACTCTACCCACACATCGTCATCTACTCGATCTATTGGTAACTCATCCAACCTGTTAAATCGCCTCATATCGACCCATCGGTGACCTTCCGCATATAAAGAATATCGTCTTTCATACAAGATACGATCCACATCTACAGATCCCGATACAACAGCACCTAATCCTGCAGCACTTCTTATTACATTTATCGCTGTTTCTGCCTCACCTGGATTAGAAGTTATATTAGCTTCAGCATATAGAAGAATGAGTTCTTCATTTCTTATCATAGGGATAGAAGACACGTTTGTAGGATAAACAAACACATCATAACTTCCTGTTAAACCATCAAAACTTAACGGCTCATCTCGTAAAAAAGTTTTACTTAACACTCTATTGTCATTAGGTTCTGCATCTGTTATAAAACTAGGCTGAACTATTCTAGCTCCTGCTGAAGTTGCGTTTTTAGGAAAAAACATTGGGTTAAACAAATCCCCTCCATTAGAAGAATATTCATAATAGACACCATTATTTAAATCCCCCGTTAAATCCAGAAAAGACTCACTTAAAGCAGACAATACTGCTGCATTATCCCCTCTATATATAGCGACCCTTGCAGCCAGAGCTCTATTAAACATTCTAAACGTACTTGGCGTATTAAATCCAACAAATCCATCGGTCATATTAAACGGAAAAACACTCCCACCACTACTTAAACTTGATGCCCCTTCATCCAATATTGCCGTTATAGCATTTAAAGATTCTGAATACCCCAAAAATGGTCCTAAATTCTGTGCGTCTACAACATCTACTCGTATTCCATTTTGATACATTAAATTTAAGTTTAAGAGTAACTCATAAGCTTGAATCGTTTTTGCAAAACCGACAACTGCATTCAATTCTTCAGCAGAATATGCTGGAGATGTATTTGGAATAGCCTGCAATATGATATTGGCACTTTTTACTGTCCCATATCGACCACTCCATGGTCCTGTTGTATAAAACGTATTATTATCTAAAACAGCACCTCCTTTCCCTAATAAATCGGATGTAAATCGTGGATCTGAACTCGAAAAACGATAGTACTCTCTACCTACAACGCCAACATCGTCATAATAGGTGCCCATTCTAATTCTCATATCACTCAACACCCCACCCACAAGGTCTTGAATATCACCACGAGTACTACTGTCTAGAATACTCTCTAATGTAGGCCCGTTCAAATCGCCTACCTCATCTATAGTACAAGATGAAAAAGCCAACAGGCTTAACGCTCCAATAGTCAATATTTTATTCAATTTTTTCATAATTTCTTTTTTTATAACCCCACGGATAAGTTAAACATAAATCTTTTAGAAGATGGAAACGGAGTGACCTCAACTCCAGTAGAAATCCCACCAGAACCAAAATTAGATACCTCAGGATCGTAACTATTATAATCAAAGATATTGATCAAGTTTGTTCCTGAAAATCCAAGCCTCACACTATCCAGATGTCCTCCCAAGATATTTTTTAAAGTTTCGTCTGAAAAATTATAATACAAACCAACTTCTCGCAATCTTAAATAAGAAGCATCTTCAACAAAAGGCGCTGCAGAAACACCTAATTGACTTAATCTATAATCCCCATTCCCTAAAACACCATCAGGATCAAGATCTACGGTATCGTAATCATGACTCGTACCATTTAAATCGGTTAAAAGAGGTGTAAGGTTGATATTATCTCCTCCTTTTTTCCAATGAAATAAAAATGAAAAATCGAAATTTTTAAAAGTCAACGAATTCTGAAATGACATTTGAAAATCGGCTTCAGCATTACCGTGTACTACAACACCGTCTGGACTAATACCTACAATTTGCGTTGCACTCTTCCCTTCTTCAATTCTGAAAGTCCCTAGTGTTGCACCAAAAGCACCGGTGTTAAAAGCAGGAACGTTAAGTTTTGTTATCTCAGATTCATTTTTAAAAAATGACAGGTTACTATTCCAAGTAAAATTTTCAGTCTCGAAAGGCACAGCATTCAATGCGATTTCTACCCCTTTATTTTCTAAATTTCCTACATTCACAACCTTATTCACAAATCCTGACGATGGCTCTATGGAGGATTGAATAATTAAATCATCAACTTTCTTACTGTAATAAGTAAATTCTAAGCCTATTCTATTATTTAAAGCCCTCACGTCGAAACCTAATTCTAATTCCTTTTGTCTTTCCGGCTCTATTTCAGTATTTCCTAATTGACCAACCAAAGTGATCCCGCTCAAACCATCAATCGTTGTATTTGTAAATATTGTTTTATTAGCTCCAAAAAACGGAAAATTACCAGCTTCACCATAAGCAACTCTAAGTTTTAATTGGTTAATCTTTTCCGACTCAAAAAATCCAATTTTATTCACATTTAATGCTAATGATGCTTTTGGATAATAGAAAAACTCATTTACATCTACATTGTTTGTAGATTTATCTCCTCTAACCCCTGCTGTAGCAATCAACATATCCTTATAATTAAACTCCTCTTGTACAAAAAACCCCATATCATGTTGTTCTAATCTATTCTGCACAGTATTTCTATTTGCTGCTAAATTTAAATTAGTTTGACCTGAAACCAGACCTGTAGCCGTTGTTAAAATACCATCCCTATCAAAGTTTTCTTTTGTTACTCCCAATTGAGTTCTAAAATTAAGATCATTATCCGTTTCATAATTATGCACTAAAAAAGCAGAATAATTAGTATTAAAAACCGTTGTTGACCCTTGAGCAGAGACACCACCTACACCGCCATTATCTGGGTTTTGAAATTGCAACTCTTTAGGAAAAATAGCTCTTGTTTTAAAAATATAAGTATCCAAACCTCCTTTAACAAGCAATTTTAGATCTGATTTATCACCTCTATATAAATTAATATCTAGACTTCCACCTGTAATAAAACGAGAGTTTTCCTCATTATTAGTAACAAGATCTCTAGTTTGCAACACATTAGATGCTCCAGAGGGGCTATCTGGATACACCCCATTCGCATCAGGAAATAAATAATCCCATGGTCTTGTTGCTGTTAAGGCAACCCCTATGGTTGTCCCTGTATTATCATTATTAAAAAAGCCTCTATCTGAAGACGAACGAATATAGTTACTATTAATGTCTAATTTAATGTTATCAGTAATTCGTTGTCCCAAATTCAAACGTATAGACGTTTTCTCATAGCCTGTTCGCTTTACAATACCCTCTTCGTCCAAATGCGATATTCCAGCATAAAACGTTGTTGTTTCACCACCACCACTAGCACTAATATTAGTGGTATTAATAAACCCTTTCTCTCCAAAAAGTTCATCTTCATAATTTGTATAAGTGCCATTTTCCACAGCATTATTAAACAAAGCTACCTGAGCATTAGCTTGATCCATAGATTGTTGATCCAAAACAGGGTCTGCATTAGGCACATAATACTGATTGTATACACGGTCTTCAGTCCAGTCTCTTAAACCTTGTAAATTTATTGCCTTAGCAAAACCTACCGATTGAGAAAAATTAACCTTCGTTTCTCCTGCTTTTCCTCTTTTAGTTGTAATAATCACCACACCGGCTGATGCTCGAGATCCATAAATTGCAGCTGCAGATGCTCCTTTAAGAATTTCTATATTTTCAATATCATCAGGGTTTATATCCGCAATTCTATTGGTAGGGTTATCTTGATTTGATGCACTGCCGCCAGCTGCTGCACCAGAGACCGTATTTAAACCTGCAGAAATTGAAGAATTGTCAATATAAACACCATCAACAATATACAACGGTTGGGAATTACCTGCAATAGAAGTGATCCCTCTTAGTTTTATAGATAACCCGCCTCCTGGTGCTCCAGAATTTGCACTAACTATGGCTCCTGTAAATTTACCATAAAGCGCTCCATCTAACGTTGAAGGTGGTGTCGTGCCTGTTAACTCTGTTGCAGAAATACTTGAAACGGAATTGGCTGCATTTCCTCTTTTAATTGATGTTGCTAAACCTGTAACAACAATTTCATCCAGAGATGTTGTCGATTCTAGCAACACTACATTTACAGTCGAAGCTTCATTAACGACTATTTCTTGTGATTCGTAACCTAAAGAAGAAAATTGTAAAGTTACTGGGTAATCCAAGATGCTAAGCAAATAATTTCCATCAAAATCTGATGTGGTTCCTATAGAGGTTCCTTTAATAATAACATTAGCACCTGGTAAAGGCGTGTTAGTTGTCCCCTCTGTTACAACCCCGGTAACCTGTTGAGAAACAGCTACAAAAGGGGCTAATAACAATGAGAACAAAAACATTTTTAAAGACAATGCTTTGTTCATAATTTTTAGTTTTTATTTATTAATCCCTTAAATATCTTAAATTTTTAGTTAAAAATTATTAAAAAATCGAATTATAAGCAAACAAATACATTTAAAACCTAAAAACATTTAAACTAAAAACTAGCATATCTAAACAACTTTAGAAATAACCTAATATGCTATTTTAAAACATAATATCTTAGTAAATTTGCATCTTTAAAATTACACTATGTACAGAAGTCATAATTGTGGTGAATTAAACGCATCACATATAAATACAGAAGTTACACTTTCAGGGTGGGTTCAAAAATCCCGAGACAAAGGTTTTATCATTTGGGTAGATTTACGCGATCGCTATGGCATAACCCAGCTTCTTTTCGATGAAGAACGTACTGCAAAGGATCTCTTGGAGCAAGCTCAAAAACTAGGTCGCGAATTTGTTATTCAAATTAAAGGAACGGTTATAGAACGCGCTTCAAAAAACCCAAACATCCCCACGGGAGAAATAGAGGTTCTTGTTTCTGAGTTAACCTTATTAAACGAAGCATTAACCCCTCCCTTTACTATTGAAGACGACACAGATGGCGGAGAAGATATTCGTATGAAATACCGCTATTTAGACATTCGCCGTAATCCGGTAAAGGAAAGTTTAATCTTTAGAGCTAAAGTAACTCAAGAAGTTAGAAACTACTTATCTAGCAATGATTTTATTGAAGTTGAAACGCCTTATTTAATAAAATCCACACCAGAAGGTGCTCGAGATTTCGTTGTTCCTTCTCGTATGAACGAAGGAGAATTTTACGCCCTTCCACAGTCTCCACAAACCTTTAAACAGCTACTTATGGTTGGAGGAATGGATAAGTATTTTCAAATCGTAAAATGCTTTAGAGATGAAGATCTTCGTGCCGACAGACAACCCGAATTTACTCAAATTGACTGTGAAATGGCATTTGTTGAACAAGAAGACATTCTAAACATTTTTGAAGGATTAACACGCCATTTATTAAAAGAAGTTAATGGTGTTGTTATTGAAAAATTCCCTAGAATGCTATATGATGATGCTATGCGTTTGTACGGAAATGACAAACCAGACATTAGATTTGGCATGGAATTTGGCGAGCTAAATGAAGCTACCCAGCATAAAGACTTTGGTGTTTTTAACAATGCTGAATTAGTTGTAGGAATTGCTGTTCCTGGAGGTAACACTTACACTAGAAAAGAAATAGACAAACTAATCTCTTGGGTAAAACGCCCACAGGTTGGTGCTTTAGGCATGGTTTATTCTCGTTGTAATGACGATGGTAGTTTTAAATCATCTGTAGATAAATTCTATGATCAAGAAGACTTAGCCAAATGGGCAGAAATCACTGGAGCTAAAGCCGGTGATCTAATCTGTATCCTATCTGGCGATAAAAACAAAGTTAGAGCACAATTAAGCGCTTTACGTATGGAACTTGCAGAACGCCTAGGCTTACGAGACCCTAAAGTATTTGCCCCGCTATGGGTTATAGACTTCCCGTTACTAGAATTAGATGAGGAAACGGGTCATTATCACGCTATGCATCACCCATTCACTTCTCCAAAACCAGGTCAAATAGAACACTTAGACACCAAACCAGGAGACGTAAAAGCCAATGCTTATGATTTGGTTTTAAACGGAAATGAGATTGGCGGAGGCTCGATTCGTATCCATGACAAAGCGACTCAATCCATTATGTTAAAACATTTAGGATTTTCTGAAGAAGAGGCTAAAGCGCAATTTGGATTTTTAATGGATGCTTTTGAATATGGTGCTCCTCCACATGGTGGATTAGCTTTTGGTTTAGACCGATTAGTTGCTATTTTAGGAGGGCAAGAAACCATTCGTGATTTCATTGCTTTCCCTAAAAACAATTCAGGTAGAGATGTAATGATAGATGCTCCTGCTCCTATAGACAAACAACAACTAGAAGACCTCCATTTAAAATTAGACATATAATAATAACATTAGTACCTATTAAACAACCGTTTATAGTATGTCATAAAAAAACCTGCAAAAAGCAGGTTTTTTTATTAGCTTTAGACAATGAAAGTAAAAAAAATAATAAAATTTACTATTTGGTTGCTTAGCATCTCACTATTAGTTTTAGGGGTTTTAATAGGATATTCATATTATCGTTTTTCCAAAATTTATAGTACAGAGAATAAACCTTATAAAAAATATATAGGTTATATCGACCAAAAAAAAGCCTTACTAAATGACACCTATAAATTATGCAATCAAGGTCAAATTTATCACACCTTTAGTAGCGCCTCTCTTAAAGCTTATTCAGGCTCTAAAAAGCAATTTAGAAAGGCTATTGCTTCAGAATACAACACCAATAATTACACCGACTCTGGTTATTTAAACTTTAGATTCCTAGTGAATTGTGAAGGAAATGCGGGTTGGTTTGAAATTATTGAAATGAATTTAGATTTACAGGAATCGCCTTTAGATACAAAAATGGTTGAAGAGCTTTACAAATTTACGATGCATCCTAAACATTGGAATATTATAACATATAATGAAGTCTCACAAAATTATTACATGTATGTCTCTTATAGAATTGAAAATGGAAAAGTTACAGAAATTATACCTTAGTCTATTCTGCTTATTACTGCTTTTTTCTTGTAAAAAAGACTCCCGAAATTTAAATGCCATTGAAAAAAGAGAGCTTGCAGAAGACACTTATAACGAAGCCATCCATTTCACTCAAGGCTCTACCCCTTTTCAGAATGGGATTGCAGAAGCAGTATCCATTGATTCGACCTTTGAACCGGCTGTTTATGAATTATCTGTAGCACACTTAAAAAGAGGAATGCCTCACAAATGGCTTCCGCAATACAACAAGTCCGTTAAACTAGACTCCATAACTAGAATCCCATGGCGAGGTTATTTATATCTTTGGTTTTATAGGGATTATAAAAAAGCTATTGAAGATTTTAACGCATCCGACTCATTAACGCCTAATTTTATAGATGCCCCACAAGGCCATAGTGTTGATTATTGGAGAGGTATCGCTTATTTAGGCTTAAAAGACTACAAAAACTCTAATGCCTATTTTGAAAAATACATCGCCAAAGAAATTAAAGATTTTGGCGAAGATTATATTGAGTTAACCGCTTTTTTATATAATGGCATCGCATATTATGAGTCAGGGGACACTATAAGAGCATTATACAACTTAAACAAACAATTAACACATTCTCGCAACCTAAGTGCGGATGCAAAATATTACAAAGCGTTAATTTTTAAATCGCAAAACAAATTAAAACAAGCAAGAGAAACAATCGTTTCTGCTATCGAAGATTTTGAACAAGGCTATAATAATAAAAGAGCATATGTAGAAACACTCCGTCAAATTTACCTTGAAGATTTAATTCATTTAAAAAAGAACCTTAAAGAGGAAAAGACAATTAACAACTAAATCTTTTCTAAATGGGGATTTTACAGTATTTTTAAATTGATGTCAGCAAAAATATCCTTAAAACGTTTTCTTATATGGAGATACAAACATATCTCTGAAAAAAACTTCACTTTTATACTAAGTGCTATGGTTGGCCTATTTGCTGGTTTAGCTGCAGTAACGCTAAAAAACATAACCTTTAGCATTGAAGCTTTATTACACAAAGGCATCGCTTTTTCAGAGAATCAATTGTATTTTATCTTGCCTTTTTTTGGCTTATTCCTTGTTTATCTGTTTACAAAATACATCTCTAAAAAAAAGATTGAACCCGCAATCCCGTCCATTCTGTTTTCCCTTTCCTTAAGAAGTGGCTTTTTACGACGCAGGAAAATATATTTCCCTTTAATTACTGCTCCCTTAACTGTTGGCTTCGGAGGTTCCGTTGGGCTATTAGGCCCTGCAATATCTTCTGGTGCAGCAATTAGCTCTAATTTAGGCAAGCTTTTTCATATTAACAGAAAAACAAGAACCTTACTAATAGGTTGTGCAGCTGCTGGCGCTATTTCGTCTATTTTTAAATCTCCAATTGCAGCCATTATTTTTGCTATTGAGGTATTTAGTCTAGACCTTACTTTTACCTCATTATTACCATTACTTATAGCCTCTGTATCCTCTGTAATAACATCTTATTTCTTTTTAGGAGACGATCTATTATTCAATTTTAATTTTTCAGATAAATTTGAAATTAAAGATACTTTTTTCTACATCCTTTTAGGAATCGGAACAGGGTTTGCGTCTATTTATTTTACAAAAATGTATTTTGCTATCCTTCAGTTTTTCAAGCGCTTCAAAACCCGCTTTCATAAACTTGTTGTTGGTGGGTTGCTTATTGGTATTATGCTATACTTTATCCCGCCTTTATATGGTGAGGGCTTTGGGTTTATAAACCATTTATTGGCAGGAGACCATTTAAAGGCACTAGGAACAACCCCTTTTGACGCTTTTAATGACAATATTTGGGTTATTATTATCCTTCTCTTTGGAATTACTATTTTTAAAGCAGTTGCAATGACTATTACTTTTGCTTCAGGAGGTGTGGGCGGCATCTTTATTCCTACAATGGTAATGGGAAGTGCTTTAGGTAATGTTGTTGCCAAGGTTATTAATAATATTGGCCTCGGCTTTCATGTTTCTGAGACTAATTTCACCCTTATTGGAATGGCAGGTTTAATAGCAGGTGTACTTCATGCTCCACTAACGGCCATTTTTTTAATTGCTGAAATTACAGGAGGTTACGAGCTATTCATTCCTTTAATGATTGCCGTAGGCATCTCTTTTAGTATCAAAAAAAGCACTATAGACCATACTATATACACGCGTGAGCTAGCAAAACGCGGACAACTTCTAACGCACAATAAAGACAAAAGCGTTTTAACCCTAATGTCCCTCGATAGCGTTATTGAAACCAACTTCATATGCTTATCTCCTACTATGACTCTCGGAGAAATGCTATATCAAGGTGTGGCTAAATCCACTAGAAACCTATTCCCTGTAGTTAATGAAAACCAGCAACTCGTAGGCATTATTCTATTAGACGATGTTCGTAATATAATGTTTGACCAATCACTATACGACACGACCTTAATACACAGTTTAATGCATAACCCTCCTAGTAGCATAGACCACTCAAAGGATTCAATGCAGATCGTTATGCAAAAATTTCAAGATTCTAGCGCCTGGAACCTTCCTGTAATAAAAGATGGAAAATACTTAGGGTTTGTTTCAAAATCTAAATTATTAACTGCTTATCGCAGACAATTAATTAACTTTACAAAACATTAATAGTAATACTAAAATGAAATATATTATTGGATTCTTTTTTATAGCCTCAGTTTCAAGTATTGCATTAGGCTATTTCTTAGATGTTGCCTTTTCGCAAAAGTTAATAGGCTTTGGAGTACTAGGGCTTTTTCTAATAACAATTCCTCTATTTTCTTATTATAGATGGAAAGATAGAGACCCTAAAGATTATATGCTTACCAAAGAAAACCTAGAAAAAATGCGAGAACGTGACGATCATAAACGTTCTTAATTTAAATTTCGCTTCTCAATAAAAAAGCGCTTCATTAACTTAGATGCTTCAGCTTCCATAACACCACCTTCAATTTTAGTTTTTGGGTGTAATTTTGTATTCAAATTAATACAACCACGACTTTCATCTCTAGCAGCATAGACTATTCTAGATATTTGACTCCAATATAAAGCCCCTGCACACATTTGGCATGGCTCTAGTGTAACAAACAATGTACACCCTTTAAGGTACTTCCCGCCTAGAAAATTTGCCGCTGCTGTAATAGCTTGCATTTCGGCATGTGCAGTAACATCATTTAATAATTCGGTTAAGTTGTGAGCTCTTGCAATTATCTTATTTTCTATAGCAATAATAGCTCCGACAGGTATCTCACCTTTTTCAAATGCTATTTCGGCCTCTTGAAATGCTTTCCGCATAAAATAAATATCGTCGTATGGTTCTATCATAGTTACAAAAATACAATTTCATTCAAAAACACTTACCTTTCTATAAAAAAGAACTACATAGTAAACATTTTATTTAAGACCTAACTCTATTAAAAACAAAAACAGGCTGCCCATCAGACAACCTGTTTTAATCTAATCTTTCAATAAACTAATTAGTATCTGCTACAGGGGTTTTAACTTCCCATTCACTAATACTAGTAATCGCATTATTGTTATAATCTATTTCTTTAAGAGTGGTATCATTCCAAAAAAACCACTTGCCGACTTTCTTACCATTATCATAATTTGCAGAAATTTGCTTTTTGCCTTCTGTGTTAAAACGAAACCATTCCCCTTGTAATTTACCATCTAAAGTATAAGCACCTTTTTGGCTTACCACTCCATTGTCATGATAATAAATAACTTCAATTAAATTAGTGTCTTTGTTAAGTTTTAAATCCCGCTTCTCTTGAGCATAAGATACCACAGCAATTAAAAAGGCAATTGAAAATAAAATTGTTTGCTTCATAATTATGGGTTTTTAATATTCATTATACATCAAATATAACTGTTTCGTAACATTTAAACAACTATTACGTAACATTAAATTAACATTGAAAAAATACCCTTTTCAATTATTTCATTTCAAAAGGCTTAATAATTACTTAATATTAGCGTTACAATTAGTTTAACTGCTTTGACCACCTTTGCAAAGTCTTAAGACAAAACAATTAGTACATCATATAATCTATTTAGTTTTTGTCGACTACTTATTATGATTTCTAATCAGGCTGCTTAGGGAGCTAGGCAGCCTTTTGTTTTTAATTTTATTAAAAAAATTAATCATTTAGAAACATTGAGTTAACATTAGAATTAGTTCTTTGCAGTGACAAAAAACTAAATAATTATAATGAAACTTAAAATTAGACTTACAAGTTTGCTTTTATGTGCATACTTTTTTACTTACGCTCAAGAAATTAGCGATACCAAATTTGGAAAAGGTATGATTAATTTCGTAGCCAAAGACAGTTCTTTTAGTGTTAAATTTGCCCCACGCTTTCAAGTACGCTCAATATCATCATGGGATCACAATGGAGATCAATACAATAGCCCAGAACACAACTTTATTGTTAGACGTGCACGTTTAAAATTTAGTGGTTTTGCATATACTCCTAAATTAAAGTATAAAATTGAGTTAGGTTTATCTAATAGAGATGTTTCAGGGGCCAACGAGTTTAATAGAGAGACCCCACGTATTATTCTGGATGCGGTTGCTAAGTGGAGTTTTGCTAAGAATTTTCAATTATGGGCTGGACAAACTAAATTACCAGGAAATGTAGAACGTGTTGTTTCTTCAGCTAATTTGCAATTAGTAGATCGCTCATTACTTAATAGTCGATTTAATATAGATCGTGATATAGGAGTACAATTACGCCACAACTCTAATCTTGGAAACGGATTTTTAATGCGAGAAAAAATAGCCATTTCTCAAGGAGAAGGCCGTAATGTTACCGAAGGAAACATAGGAGGCCTACAATACACTGCGCGCTTAGAACTTTTACCCCTTGGCGCATTCAAATCTAAAGGCGACTATATACAAGCCGATTTAAAACGCGAAGCGTCCCCTAAATTAATGCTCGGATTCACCTACAACTATAACCAAGATGCTGTTAGAGAAAGAAGTGGTTTAGGAGACTATATGTTTTTAAGCGATGGCACACTATTTGAGACCGATATTACAACAGTGTTTGTAGATGCTATGTTCAAATACAAAGGCTTCTCCTTTATGGGTGAATATGCAGACCGTAATGCCGAAACACCTGTTGCAATAGACACAGATGGTATTACACCAACAGGAGATGTAGTACTTGTAGGAAGCGCTACAAACCTACAAGCAGGGTATCTCTTTAAAACAGATTATGAGATTGTTGGTCGATTTACAACATTAACGTATGATGATGTAACGGAGAGTCTACCTCAAGAACAGTATACCCTAGGAGCTTCAAAATATATTGTTGGGCATAAATTAAAGGTACAAAGCGACCTAAGCTACACAACTGTAGATGGGAATGAAGATAATATAACCTTTAGAGTTGGATTCGATGTCCATTTCTAGTAAAAAGTTAACATTGAGATAACATACCCCTCAATAACACTAAAGATATTTGCAAACTTATTTTAATTAAAAATTATGGATAATATTTATTTGTTTATGTTAATTGCCATTACAATTTTAGCGATAGCTGATATTGTTGTTGGTGTTAGTAATGACGCAATTAATTTCTTAAACTCGGCCATTGGTTCAAAAGCCATTTCACTAAGAACGATTATGATTGTTGCCAGTTTAGGTATTTTTATTGGAGCTGTTTTCTCCAGTGGTATGATGGAAGTTGCCCGTAAAGGCATTTTTGTCCCTGCGATGTTTAATTTTCAAGAAATTATGTACATTTTTATGGCTGTAATGATTACAGATATTTTGTTATTAGATTTCTTCAACACATTAGGTTTACCAACATCTACTACTGTTTCTATTGTATTTAATTTATTAGGAGCAGCTGTTGTTATGTCTTTAATAAAAATTACTGCGTCAGATTCCCAAACGTTATCTGATTTAGGAAACTATATTAATACAGAAAAAGCAGTTACCATAATAAGTGGTATTGTAATGTCTGTATTTATAGCCTTTTCTGTTGGCGCCCTCGTACAATGGATCTCTCGTTTGGTTTTTACATTTCAATATGAAAATAAAATCAAGAATTTCGGGGCCATTTTTGGAGCCATTTGCTTAACAGCTATAACTTATTTTATATTTTTAAAAGGCTTAAAAGGCACACCTTATTACAAAGATCTTAAAGGCCTTGTTGAAGGGAATGAAATTTTCATCATTCTTGGGAGTTTCCTACTATGGTTAGGTGTTTCTTACGCCTTTCAATCCATAACAAAGAAAAGCATTTTACTAGTCGTGATTGCTGTAGGGACATTTGGTCTAGCATTAGCCTTTTCAGGAAATGACTTAGTAAATTTTATTGGCGTACCAATGGCCGCTTACCACTCGTATGAAGCAATGCAAGAGGCCTTTTTAACTTCTGGAACGCTACCTGCAGATTTTTCAATGGCTATTTTAGACAAGAAAGTTCCGGCAGAACCCTTACTATTATTTATCGCTGGTGCCATAATGGTCTTAACCTTATGGTTTTCTAAAAAAGCTAAGTCTGTAGCTGAAACAGAACTAAGCTTATCGCGTCAAGGAGATACACATGAAAAATTTGAACCTAATATATTATCAAGAGGCATTGTAAAAGGAGCGTCTTGGTTATCTAATGCAATTAGCTCAATTATACCCATTCCTGCTCAAGAACAAATTGCAAAAAGCTTTGAGAAGCCAGATGCTGTTGCCTTAACAAAAGACCAAAGTATAGATGCGCCTGCTTTTGATATGATTAGGGCCTCTGTAAACTTAATGGTTGCTGGTGTATTAATAGCCATAGCAACATCCTTAAAACTACCGCTATCTACAACTTATGTAACCTTTATGGTTGCTATGGGAACGTCCTTTGCAGATCGTGCTTGGGGTAGAGAAAGTGCCGTATACAGAGTTGCTGGGGTATTAAATGTTATCGGAGGCTGGTTCGGAACAGCATTAGGCGCATTTATTGCCGCTGGATTTGTAGTGTTTTTAGTTCAAGCAAATCCTACGGTTATGACGCCAATCCTATTATTATTAACTATAATTTTATTGGCTAGAAACTACTTATCACATAAAAAAAATGCAACTAAAGATATCGATGAAGATAGTTTAACAACCTCAGAAAGTAGTTCTGTACAAGGTGTTATTCACGAAAGTGCAAAAAACATTGCTAGTGTTGTAAAACGTGGAAATAGAATTTATACTAATGCGGTTAAAGGCTTAGCAAAACAAGACTTAATAGCACTTAAAAAGAACAAAAAACAAGTTGTTAAATTATCTGAAGAAGTAGACAACCTACGAGACAACATCTTCTATTTTATTAAAAACCTAGACGAATCTAGTTTAGGAGCTAGTAATTTTTATATAAATGTGTTAGGCTATCTACAAGATATGACGCAATCCTTAGAACACATTTCGAAAGCCAGTCACAAGCACATCAATAACAACCATAAAAAATTAAAATTTAGCCAAATAAAAGAGTTAAAAGAAGTTGATGATGTTTTAGAAGTTTTATTAAGCGATGTTAAGAGTGCTTTCGACTCTAGATCTTTTGACGAGATAGGAGCCATTTTAGGACGTAAAAAAGAAGTATTCGATTTAGTTACTTCTAAAATTGTTAAGCAAGTTGCACGTACAAGAACAGAAGAGTCTAGCCCAAAAAACACGACGCTTTATTTCGGGATATTATTAGAAACTAAAGATTTATTAACTGCGACAATGAATCTATTAGAAGAATATCACAATGCGCATGATAGGGATGTAACGCCTGCGACTCTAAAAAATGAAGAGTAACAGAACCCCCTCTAAATAAAAAAAAACGACTAAAAATATTTTTAGTCGTTTTTTTTTGAGTATAGGCCTCAAATAATATTATGTTTTTTTATTTATGTAACTTTAACTGAATCCGTTTTCTAGTAACATCTACTTCTAAAACCTTAACTATAATCTGTTGGTGTAAATGCACGTGCTCATTCACATCTTTTACAAAGCTATCTGAAAGATTTGAAACATGAATCAATCCACTTTCTTTAATTCCAATATCTACAAAACAACCAAAATTTGTAATGTTATTTACGATTCCTGGAAGAAGTTGTCCAGAATGCAAATCAGCTATATTTTTTATATTTTGATTAAAGGCAAACACTTTAGCTTGTTCACGAATATCTAAACCAGGCTTTTCCAATTCTTTAATAATATCTTCTAGTGTTGGCAACCCTACGGTTTCAGTACAATACTTTTTTAGGTCTATGCTTTGAAGCACACTTTTATTTCCTATTAATTCAGACAGAGAAACCTTCAAATCTTTAGCCATTTTTTCTACAATCTTATAACTCTCAGGATGCACGGATGAATCGTCTAAAGGATTTTTAGCTGCTTTTATTCTTAAAAAAGCGGCACTTTGCTCAAAAGCTTTCCCGCCTAAACGTGGTACTTTTTTAATCTCTGCTCTAGAACCAAAGCTGCCATTTTCTATTCTGTAATTAAAAATATTTTCGGCTAATTTTGGTCCAATTCCAGAAACGTAGCTCAACAAAGACTTACTTGCTGTATTAACATTAACGCCCACTGCATTAACACAATTCTCAACTGTTAAGCCTAATGATTTTTGAAGTTTATGTTGATCGACATCATGCTGATACTGCCCTACTCCTATAGATTTTGCATCAATCTTTACCAATTCGGCAAGAGGGTCTTGTAAACGCCTACCTATAGATACAGATCCACGTACCGTAACATCATAATCAGGAAACTCTTCTCGTGCAATTTTTGATGCAGAATAGATACTTGCGCCAGCCTCACTAACAACAAAGACTTGAACCTCTGTTTTAAAACGCATTTTACGCACCAAAGCTTCCGTTTCTCTGGAAGCGGTTCCATTTCCTATAGCTATGGCTTCTATCTTATAAGCATCGACTAAAGAACTCATTTTTTTTATCGCTCCCAGACTGTCATTTTTTGGAGGATGCGGATAAATAGTTTCATTATATTTTAAGTTCCCTTGGGCATCCAAACAAACAAGCTTACAACCTGTTCTAAACCCAGGATCTATCGCTAAAACGCGCTTCTCGCCCACAGGAGCCCCTAGCAATAATTGCTTTAAATTCTTGGTAAAAACAGTTATTGCAGATGCGTCTGCTTTATCTTTTGCATGGTGTAGTGCCTCCTTACTTAATGAAGGAAATAACAAGCGTTTATAGGCATCAGAAATTGCCAATTCTAACTGATCTGCACACGCATTATCACTACGTATAATTTTATGATCAATACGCTCTAAAGCACGGACATCGTCAACCTCAATTTTTACGCGTATGTAACCTTCACTTTCTGCTCTTAAAATAGCAAGCAATCTATGAGAAGGTATGCGACTTAATGCTTCTTCCCATTCAAAATAATCCCTAAACTTCTGTGCTTTTTCATCATCGGCCTTCGTTTTAACTACTTTTGTAGAAATCATAGCATAACGCTCCAGCTGATTTCTAAAATTATTTCGAATATCGGTACGCTCGTTTATCCATTCAGAAATAATATGCCGTGCCCCTTCCAGAGCACTATTTACACTAGCGACATCTCCAGTAACGTACTTATTAGCAATAGCATCTATATCTTTTGCTTTTTGCCCCATAATAATCTTAGCCAAAGGCTCTAATCCATTTTTACGAGCTGTTTCAGCTTTAGTCTTCCGTTTCTTTTTATACGGCAAATATAGATCTTCTAAAGTTGCAAGATCCATCGTATTACCTAACTTCAGTTTTAATTCATCATTTAAAACGCCTTGTTCTTCGAGCGCTTTAAAAATAGCTGTTTTTCTTTTTTCTATGGCTTCAAATTGCTCCTTGTATTTAACAATATCGGCAATTTGTACTTCATCTAGATTACCTGTTCGCTCTTTTCTATAACGTGAAATGAAAGGGATTGTACAGTCTTCATTTAAAAGTGTAATCGTATTTTTTATTGAAGTCTCAGATAGTTGCGTCTTTGAGGTTATGAAACCTATTAATTGAATCATTACAGTGTAAATTTTAAAGAAGCAATGTAATTACTAGTCCCTAAATAAACAATAAAAACTATCAAATATCCATTTATAATAAAGTGATGCGCTTCACTATTATCTTTTTCAGGCATAGTGAATCCCCTTTACTAAATAAAGGCTTTTATACAAACTAAAAAACACACCCTAACTTAGTATATCAATATTAATTTATAAATTTTATAATATTACAGCTTTTACCTACTTTGTTCACGACTCCTAAAAACAGATTGTTTTTATACTGAAATAAGTTTTTTGTATTTATATCCCTTTCCTTACCATCTAAATATTTTGAAATCTTATGAAAAACATCATCAGAAACAGAGTCGTTTACAAAGTTAAAATTTTCATTAAAAACTGCTGAAATCGTATGATCAACAATCTCTTTTTCGGTATCATAAAAACCAATAAAAGAACTTGTTAACGAGACATAATTAAAAACTATATTTCCTCTAGCACTCATTGAAATTGTGGCAAAGTTATTTCCCGGCATAGCATAATTATAACTCGGTTCTTTATAAATCTCATAAGAACCAACATTTAGTTTAAACCCCTGAGTAGACTTCTTAGCCCTAATTCCCATAATTTTACTAGCGGCGTTTTTTAAAAAGTTTTTTGTATCTCGCTTCTCTTTATTACTTGGTAATACTGATGCGGTCTCATTTAAGATTAATTTACGCCCTTTCTTGATTACCACTTCTTTTATTTGGTCTAAATTATTTAAATTTTTGATACTGAAAATAAAATTATTTTTAATAATTGAGGCTTGAAATATAATATCATCGACAATAAAAGAATTACTATTTTTAAATTTCAGAGCCCTGTCGTCTTTTTGATTCTGCATAACCTTACTTAGAGAATACGTAAAATCTTTTAAATTAAGCTTGATTATTTGTGTATACCCAAAATAATTATCTAGTGTGAATGTAACCATTTCATTACGAGGATAAACTTTAACCTTACGAAAAGAGTTTTGTAACGTATTTGGAACTTTATTACTTATTTTTGGTATTTCTTTTTCACCATTTACTTTAAACAGGTCGTATAAAGGAGTATTGTAATTAAACCTATTTACAAATTACTGCCTTGACAGGTCTATGATTTGTTTCTTATAAGAACCCTCTGTATCAAACACATAAACATTAAATATTGAACTATTTAAGCTGAGCGTTATTATTTGAAATGTATTATTATACATAAAAGCCTGAAGAAACTTCTCGCCTTCCAACTGTAAACTAATTTCCTTCGCTATGGACACATTATTTTCAAAATCGAAAGACTGCACACCAAAACTTGACTTGCGTTTATTTGAAAAATAAAGACTATGTTTTGAATCGGAAACGGCATTACCAAGAAAATGCTTGTATTTTTTCGGCAAAGAATGTGCTGTTTTTAATTCCCCTACTGCTATATATTTTGCATTTAATAAATAGCCATATATCGTATCCGCATCCTATAAATATATGGCTAATTTATCCGTATTCTGATCTACTGAAGAAAAGGTCTTTTTAATTTTTGAATTACTGGTTTTTAAACTATTCTCTATAGTTTTAACCTTTTGCTGAGAAAAAAGAGAAAATGTAATAAGAAAAGCAAAAAAAAATAAAAATTTATTCATTATTTAATTTAATTCGCTTAACTAATATGTAATCCGTTATTAACGCTAGTATCATCTGGGTTTACAAACACCAATTTACCTTCAGCAGTTTCCGTCATTAAAATCATCCCTTGACTTTCTACTCCTCTTAATTTTCTTGGTGCTAAATTTACTAAAACAGTCACTTTTTTACCAACAACCGATTCTGGTGTAAAACTTCCTGCAATACCAGAAACTATAGTTCTTACATCTATTCCTGTATCTACTTTTAAAACTAAAAGCTTTTTCGTTTTCGGCATTTTTTCTGCTTCTAAAATAGTTCCAACACGAATATCAAGCTTAGTAAAATCTTCAAAAGCAATGGTGTCTTTTTGAGGCTCTATAACTTTATTAGCAGCTTCGTTTGCCTTTTTACTGGCTTCCAATTTATCTAATTGTACTTGTATCTCTTTATCTTCAATTTTAGAGAATAGTAATTCAGACTGCCCTAATTGATGCCCAGCTGGCAATAGTACCGCCTCTGTAGCAATGGCTTCCCAAGCATTCCCCTCTGTGTTCAATATATTTTTTAGCTTAGTAGAAGTAAACGGTAAAAAAGGTTCACTTAAAGTCGCTAAAGCAGATGCAATTTGTAACGCGACATACATAATGGTCTGGGTACGTGCTTCATCTACTTTTATAACCTTCCAAGGTTCTTCGTCTGCTAAATATTTATTCCCCAACCTAGCCAAATTCATTAATTCCTGACTAGCTTCTCTAAAACGGTAACGCTCTATAGCGCTAGAAATAACTGAAGGATAAGCTTTTATTGCAGCTAGTGTCGTTTCATCTATTGGAGACAACTCGTTTGGTGAAGGCACAATACCATTATAATATTTGGTAGTTAATACTGCTACTCGATTAATAAAATTACCAAAAATGGCAACGAGCTCATTATTATTTCTTGCCTGAAAATCTTTCCAAGTAAAGTCGTTATCCTTAGTTTCAGGAGCATTTGCAGTTAAGGCGTAACGTAGCACGTCTTGTTTATCTGGAAAATCTTCTAAATATTCTGGTAACCAAACAGCCCAGTTTTTTGAGGTAGATAATTTATTACCTTCTAAATTTAGGAATTCATTAGCAGGAACATTGTCTGGTAAAATATAAGAACCTTCTGCTTTAAGCATAGAAGGAAAAATAATACAGTGAAATACAATATTATCCTTTCCTATAAAATGCACTAGTTTTGTGTCTTTATCTTTCCAATAAGGTTCCCAATCTTTATTTTCTTTAGCGGCCCATTCTTTGGTTGCCGAAATATAACCTATAGGAGCATCAAACCACACATAGAGTACTTTCCCTTCTCCTCCTTCTACAGGAACAGGAATTCCCCAATCTAAATCTCGCGTTACAGCTCTTGGTCGCAAACCCTCTGTAACCCAAGACTTAACTTGCCCATAAACATTAGATTTCCAATCCTTTTCATGGCCTTTTAAAATCCACTCTTTTAAAAACGCCTCATGTTTATTTAACGGCAAATACCAGTGCTTAGTTTCTTTTAAACTTGGCACGTTTCCTGTAATTGCAGATTTAGGGTTTATAAGATCTGTTGCATTGTGACTTGTCCCGCAACTTTCACATTGGTCGCCATAACTTTCTTCATTGCCACATTTAGGGCACGTTCCAATAACAAATCTATCGGCTAAAAATTGATTCGCTTCAGCATCATATAATTGCTCAGAGACTTCTTCTACAAATTCATTTTTATCGTATAAAGTTTTAAAAAAATCTGATGCTGTATCATGATGAATTTTCGCAGAGGTACGAGAATAATTATCGAAAGTAATTCCGAAGTCTTCAAAAGATTTTTTAATAATCTTATGATATTTATCTACAATATCTTGAGGACTCACTCCTTCCTTTTTAGCTTTAATGGTAATAGGAACACCATGTTCGTCACTTCCGCAAATAAAAGCAACATCATTCCCTGTTAATCGCTTATAACGCGCATAAATATCTGCTGGCACATAAACCCCTGCTAAATGCCCAATATGAATGGGTCCGTTAGTATAAGGTAATGCTGCCGTAATTGTATATCTTTTTGACATTTTTTTTCTTTTGAAGCCGTAAAAGTACGCATTTTGACTCCGATTTAGAAAAAAAATGTACATTTACAATATGTCAAAAAACACATTAATCACAGTGTTGTGTTGTGTTCTTTTCTGTTTTGAAAGCACAAATGTAACCTCACAAAACAATACAACACCAAAAACAAACAAGACTTTGATACAACCGCCTTATTTAAAAGCAGGTGATACTGTTGCTATTGTTGCGCCTTCGGGAGTTTTAAAAAACAGAGATAGAGAGATCGCACAGGCCAAAAAACTTTTAAAAGACTGGGGCTTAAATGTAATTATTGGCAACAATGTATTTAACCAAAATAATCACTTTGCTGGAACAGACGAACAACGTTGTGAGGATTTTCAAAAAGCACTAGACAATCCAAACATAAAAGCCATTTGGAATGCCAGAGGTGGTTATGGCTCCGTTAGAATATTAGACAAATTAGATTACATCAAATTTAAAGAACACCCGAAATGGATTATTGGATATTCGGACATTACAGCGCTACACAATCAAATACACAATCTTGGTGTAGAAAGCATACATGGGTTAATGTGTGTGAACTTAACTGAAGATTTGGAAGACATAAAAGAAAGTATTACTACATATAAATCGGCAATTTTCGGAAAGCCAATAACTTACAAAATAAAAAGCTCTAAGTTTAATAAAACAGGCAGTACTTCGGGACAACTAGTTGGAGGAAACCTAACTATTTTACATACAATGTTAGGCTCTAATACAAGTTTGGATATGAATGGAAAAATCCTATTTCTTGAAGAAATAGGAGAATATGCTTACCATATAGATCGTATGTTGCAAAGTTTAAAACGCGCTGGTTATTTTGAAAACTGCAACGGCCTTATTATTGGTGACATTTCTAAAGTTAGAAAAAACACAACCCCTTGGGGAAAACCAGTACAGCAGTTAATTTTAGATGTTCTTGCAGATTATGATTTTCCTATTGCGTTTAATATGCCTGCGGGACACGAAAAGGACAATCGTGCACTAATTTTAGGAAGGACGCTAACACTGAATGTTGACAACAACAAAACGACCATTGTTTTTAATGATTAAATAAAGACACATCATAGCTTAACAAAAAAGAAATGGCACAACATAATGAGCTTGGTAAAAAAGGAGAACAACTGGCTGTAGAGTTTCTTCTGAAGAAGGGCTACAAAATTATAGAGCGTAACTACCGTTTTAACAAAGCTGAAGTAGATATTATAGCACAAACAGAAGACGTTTTAGCAATAGTAGAAGTAAAGACGCGTTCTACATCAGATTTCGGAAATCCGCAAGACTTTGTAAAACCCAAACAAATGCAACGCCTTGTTAAAGCGGTTGACGAATACGTAACGGCAAATAAATTAAATGTTGAAGTGCGTTTTGATATTATTGCCATTATAAAAAAAGCCAAACATTTTAGCATTGAACACTTGGAAAATGCATTCTATCATTTTTAAGCATGCACATTAACGCTCTATTAAAACAAAATGCCTTTTCTAATATGTTCTAAAAAAAGTAAGAACAAAGCCTAACAAAGCCCCTACAACTATTGTCCAAATGGGGTTAATTTTTGTTCGAAACACCATAAAAGCAGTCGTTAGAGCTATTACCATACCTTTCCAATCCACTAATGTTTCCTTTGCCATTACAAAGAGTACAGCCAACATTACGGCAACTGCCGCAACATTTACAGCATCTAAAAAATAACGCAACACTCTTGATTTACGCATTCGCCCTATAAATGGATTCAATATTAAAACAAATAAGAATGAGGGTAAAAATATACCTGTAGTTGCAGCTAAAGCACCTGCAAAACCTGATAATTGATAGCCTATAAATGTTGATGTTGATAAAACAGGCCCAGGGGTAAACTGACCAACAGCTATAGCATCTATAAGCTCGCCTCTTGTTAACCATCCTGTAGTTACTAACTCTGCATCTAAATAAGCAAATAAAACATAACCGCTACCGTATAAAATGGCTCCAACTTTTAAAAACACAAAAAAAACATTAAGTGCAGAAACTTTAAAAAATGAGGCCCCGATACCAAAAGAGATAAAAAGAGGAGAAATACCATTTAAATTTGAGCTTGATTTTTCCTTGATATAAAAATACAACATCCCTAAAACTCCAGCTGAGAGTAACGCAAGCACCTCATTAACACCCAATAAACTAGCGATTAAAACTAAAGTTCCTAAAACAGCTAATTCTTTTGTTTTCACAGCTTTTTTACCCAACTTAAGAATTGCCGATGCAATAATTGCCAAAACTGCAGGTTTTATGCCATAAACAAAAGGTTCTACTTGAGGTAAATTTCCATATTCTACATATAGATAGGCCAATAGTCCTGTAATAACTATCGCTGGAAAAATAAATGCAATACCTGCAACAAACAAACCTGCATTTCCTGCACGTTGGTGTCCACAATGCATTGTCATTTCTGTTGAATTTGGTCCAGGAATTAAGTTTGTGGTTCCTATAAGATCCAAAAAGTAATCTCTTGTCATCCATTTTCGTTTAACTACAACTTCGTTTTCCATCATAGCTATATGGGCCGCGGGTCCTCCAAAAGCAAAACAGCCTAATTTAAAGAACACTAAAGCAACCTCTTTGAGAGATTTATTCATCAAAAATCTAGTATTATTTTTTAACTTTAAAAATATCTAAGCACAAGTTATAAGTGCAAGACTATTTTAAATATTCGTCTTGCATAAAAATTTAGCAACAACCGACTTTAAAACAAAGGTATCAAATTCAACGTCTCTTACAAACTGGTTTTTATACAAAAAAAAACAGTTTCTATTATTCTCCTAAAAAAGGGAATCTTCGGTTTCATCAGTTTAAGGAGGTTAATTATTTGGGGGCTCTAATATAGAATCTTAAATGTATTGCCCTCTTTTCTGTTTTTTTAAATATAAGCACTAATATTATCTAAGAGATAAAATAGAATCTTTTTTTTAATATATTTTGTTCTAAAACTTCTTAATCTAATTTTAAAACCCAATCTATTTTTACTTATTTTATTGAATTTCAGGATTTTTAAATCAAAAAACTATTTTATTAATTCTTTCAAAACATTTGAATGAAGGACATCATTAAAATTCATATATTTATAAAACATTAGAAATAATACAAACAGAAAAAATTGATCACAAAAAAAACACCTTTTCAGCCTCATATTACTTCTATTTCAAATTTAATTTTATGAAAACCATGTTAAGTAAAAAAGCAAAAAATAATGTAATGCTTATTATGAGCATTGTATTAAGCATTCCTGTAGTCATTAACTTAATTTTCGACAATGCTATAGGTAATAATGACCTTAATAGCACATTAGGTTCTGCAGCAGTTATATTTATAGCCATCTATTTTTGGGGGAGATATAAAATGAATTAAGTCTATAACTTTCCTTTAAACTCAAAAAACGGATTCACTTATTTTTTTGTAAAAACTATGGTTTTGAACCCTTCATTGAAAGCTTGCCACAAGATTATGCAAGCATTTTTGGAGAGGAAGGCATTAATTTGTCTGGTGGTCAAAAGCAAATATTGCCCCTAATAAGAACCTTGCACAAAAAGCCTCAATTATTAATTCTTGATGAGTTTACCTCTGCTATGGATAGGAAAACTAAAAAATTTGTATTGAACTTATTAAGCAAATTCATTTCACACAGATTACAGTCCTTGAAGCATTTGGCAGACCGAATCCACATCATAGAAAACAAATATGGAACGCACGATAAACTATTAGAAACCAATAATTTTTATAGCGCCTTTTGGAATGATTTAAAACTGAAAAGCGATTAAAAAAACCCCAAGCTAAAGACAAAACAATCCTTTTGTAAAATTTATTTTCAAAAAAAACCGAATCTCGAAATCCATTATGCAAATTATTTCGTATTTATGTTAAAAATATAAAACAGTATTTATGAGAATTATTTCAATTGCATTATTATCTCTTTTAATAATGACATCATGTGTTTCCAAGAAAAAATATTTAGCATTGGAAAAAGAAAAGGGCGAATTGACAAATGAACTTACTAAAACTAAGGTTGAAAAAGACGATTTAGAAGCAAAATTCAATAAAATTGAAGCGAGAGTAGAAGAATATAACACCAAAATTAACTCATTAACAGAAAATGTAGAGGTTCTAAAATTAGAAAACGACTCTAAAGTAGCTATTTCTGATGATGGCGCGGTTGCTTCTACCATTACAAAACGCAAAATGCGTGAAACATTGAAAAATGTAGATCCAAAAAAATTAAGCGAAGCTAAAACGCTAAAAGATTCTATGAATTTAGCTGTAGATTATCACCTAAGTAAAGCGATAGATACTAGCGCTTTAAATGAAGATGAAGATATCGCTGTTGATATTAACGAAACAGTTGTTATGATTTCTATTTCTGATAAAATGTTATTTAATAGCGGTAGCTACAGAATAAGTTCAAAAGCTAACAAAATTTTACAAAAACTAGCAGACGTTATTAACTCTGAGCCTAGTATTGATGTAATGGTAGAAGGTCATACAGATTCTAGAACTATTAGCACAGGAAAAATAGCAGACAACTGGGATTTAAGTGTACTTAGAGCGACTTCTGTAGTTCGTAAATTACAAAAAGATTACGGTGTTGCTCCAGAAAAATTAATTGCATCTGGAAGAAGTAGCTACCACCCTTTAACTGGAAATGAAACAAAAGATGGTCGTTCTAAAAACAGACGTACTCGAATTATAATCTTACCAAACATTAATAAGTTTTTCGCATTGATGTCATCTACAGATGATAAATAAAATTAACTTATATATTTTTACTAATAAAAGCATCCTAATTAGGATGCTTTTATGTTTTATACCCCTTGCTTGTTCACCGCTTTCCTTTTTAAAGTCCTTTTATTTATTTTCTCAAAGACTTACTAATACCGGCACGCTTTTAATGAGAATTCACCTTTAAGTTTTCGAAACAAAATAAGCCTCATCCACCTTTTTAAATTTACATATATAATTTATTAGTAAGATTTTAAGCATGCTATATTCTAACAAACTTACTGATCGTTTCAGCTATTAATAGCAAACAAAAAAAGCATCCTAATTAGGATGCTTTTTTTGTTTAATTATTCTTATTATTCAACAGGCTTTTTGCTAAAGTCCTTCTTTTATTCAATTACGAACCGCACATTAAACAATCGTCCCCTTCTCCACTTTTAGCTTGTGCAATAAGCGCTTTCATTTCTTCTGCCGTCATTGGCTCTACTACTTCTGTTTTTTCTTTAGCAAATTTAGCCGCTGTATTTACTGCTTTCTGTTGTTTTTTTACAACTTCTGCTTCCACTACTTTAACAGGTTGTTCTACCGGCTCTGTTTTTTTAGCTTTTGTTACCGTAAACTTAATAGCATCTACAGCACTTTTGGTACGCAAATAATACATTCCTGTCTTCAAACCACTTTTCCATGCATAAAAGTGCATAGAGGTTAGTTTTGCCATTGTAGCACCTTCTAAAAATAGATTCAACGATTGAGACTGATCAATAAAATACCCGCGCTGACGCGACATATCAATAATATCTTTCATACTCAATTCCCAAACCGTTTTATATAAATCCTTTATATCTTGAGGGATACTATCCACAGCTTGAATAGACCCATTAGCTCTCATTATCTCATTCTTTAAATCTTCATTCCAAAGCCCTAATTCTACTAAGTCCTCTAATAAATGCTTATTAACCACAATAAACTCTCCAGACAACACTCGTCGTGTATAGATATTTGAGGTATAAGGTTCGAAACATTCATTATTCCCTAAAATTTGAGATGTTGATGCTGTTGGCATAGGTGCAACCAGTAATGAATTACGAACACCATGTTTAAGCACCTTTTGGCGTAATTTATCCCAATCCCAAAGTCCGCTTAACTCACTATCTTCTATCCCCCAAAGGTTGTATTGAAACTCTCCTTTACTTATTGGGGAACCTTGATAACTCTCATAAGGGCCATCTGCTTTAGCTTCTTCCATTGAAGCTGTAACCGCTGCAAAATATAGGGTTTCAAAAATGTCTTTATTAAGTTTTTTTGCTGCTTCACTTGTAAAAGGCATTCTTAATTTAATAAAAGTATCTGCTAATCCTTGCACTCCTAAGCCAACCGGCCTATGGCGAAAATTAGAATTCTCAGCTTCTTCTACAGGGTAATAATTTCTATCGATTACACGATTTAGGTTTTTTGTAACCCGCTTTGTAATTCTAAACAATTCTTTATGGTCAAATGCTCCATTTTTAACAAACATAGGTAAAGCAATAGAAGCCAAGTTACATACAGCAACTTCATCTGGAGATGTGTACTCCATGATTTCTGTACACAAGTTAGATGAGCGTATAGTCCCTAGGTTTTTCTGATTAGATTTTCGGTTTGCCGCATCTTTGTATAACATATAAGGAGTCCCCGTTTCGATTTGAGATTCCAGTATTTTCTCCCATAATTCACGCGCTTTTATTGTTTTTCGTCCTTTTCCTTCTGATTCATACTTCTCATATAATGTTTCAAATTCTTCACTATGCACATCACACAATCCAGGACATTCGTTTGGACACATTAATGTCCAATTCGTATCGTCTTGTACACGTTTCATAAATAAATCGGGCATCCACATAGCATAGAACAAATCGCGTGCACGCATTTCTTCTTTACCGTGATTTTTCTTAAGGTCTAGAAAATCAAAAATATCTGCATGCCACGGTTCTATATACATTGCAAAACTCCCTTTTCGCTTTCCTCCACCTTGATCCACATAACGCGCAGTATCATTAAAAACCTGCAACATTGGAACAATACCATTACTTGTCCCATTGGTTCCTGCTATGTAACTTCCTGTAGCGCGTACATTATGAATAGACAAGCCTATACCTCCTGCCGACTGTGAAATTCTAGCGGTTTGTTTTAATGTATCATAAATACCATCAATACTATCGTCTTTCATTGTTAACAAAAAACAAGAAGACATTTGAGGTTTTGGAGTTCCTGAATTAAACAATGTTGGCGTTGCATGTGTAAAATATTTTTTAGACATTAACTCATAGGTCTCTATAGCGGCGTCCAAATCATTTAAATGAATTCCTATAGAAACACGCATTAACATATGCTGTGGTCGTTCAGCTATTTTCCCATTAAGCTTTAAAAGATATGAACGTTCTAGAGTTTTAAAGCCAAAATAATCATATCCAAAATCTCTATTGTATATAATTGTTGAGTCTAGACGCTCTTTATTGTCCATTATTACTTGATATACATCGTCTGCTAGAAGCGGAGCTTTTTTTCCTGTTCTAGGGTTTATGTACTCATACAAGTCATGCATAACATCACTGAATGATTTTTTGGTATTTTTATGCAAGTTTGAAACAGATATTCGTGCAGCCAAACGCGCATAATCTGGATGAGCAGTCGTCATTGTTGCCGCTACTTCTGATGCTAAATTATCTAACTCGCTCGTTGTTACACCATCATACAAGCCTTCTATAACTCGCATTGCTACTTTTAAAGGGTCTACTAGTTCGTTTAAACCATAGCATAATTTACGTACTCTCGCAGTAATCTTGTCGAACATTATCTGTTCTTTTCTTCCGTCTCTTTTTATTACAAACATACTTTACACTTTTTTATATTTTCTGAACGCACATTCAGAAAAAGGATTTGTTGGTTCTCCTGAATATATAATACTGCGCATTAAAGCGAATTACATATTCAAGTAATGAATTAATTATAAATGGGACTAATTGAGTTTCTATCTAGCACATTAGATTTTACAGAAACGCTTAGTTCTATTTTTTAAATGGTTTTATAAGGGATTCTTTTATATAGAGATGATGATACTTATTTAAAAATCAGCATCAAAACTGAATTTATCATCTTCTTCTTCTTTGTTAAGCACACCTGCTTTTTGATATTCTGACACTCGCTTTTCGAAAAAATTTGTTTTTCCTTGGAGTGAAATCATATCCATAAAATCAAAGGGGTTTGGTGTATTGTATTCTTTTTCACAGCCTAATTCACCTAAGAGTCTATCTGTTACAAACTCTAAATACTGTTTCATTAACTTCGCGTTCATACCTATTAAACTTGCAGGTAGCGATTCTGTAATAAATTCTCTTTCAATATCAAGAGCATCGATAAGAATTTCTCTTATTCTTTCTTTTGGCACTTTATTTATCAAATGTTTCTCATGTAGATGTACCGCAAAATCACAATGCACACCTTCATCTCTAGAAATCAATTCATTAGAAAAAGTTAAACCAGGCATTAAACCTCGTTTTTTTAACCAAAAAATAGAACAAAAAGCTCCTGAGAAGAAAATACCTTCTACGGCTGCAAATGCAATTAAACGCTCCGCAAAACTTGGCGAATCTATCCATTTAAGTGCCCAATCTGCTTTTTTCTTAATTGCAGGGAAATTTTCTATAGCATGAAATAAATTATCTTTTTCTTTTTCATCTTTTACATAAGTATCAATCAATAATGAATAAGTTTCGCTATGAATATTCTCCATCATTATTTGAAAGCCATAAAAGAATTTTGCTTCACTATATTGCACTTCATTAACAAAGTTCTCTGCTAAATTTTCGTTAACAATACCATCACTTGCAGCAAAAAATGCTAAAATATGTTTTATAAAATAGCGCTCATCGTCATTTAGTTTATCTCTCCAATCTGTAAGATCTTGATGTAAATCTATTTCCTCGGCCGTCCAAAAACTTGCTTCCGACTTCTTATACCATTCCCAAATATCGTGGTGCTGGATAGGAAATATAACAAATCTATCTTTATTTTCTTGCAATATTGGTTCAACGTTTTGAGACATATTATTTGTTATTTTTTTTGTAAAAAAATTAAGTTGAGTTACACCTTGTTTGAGACTAACAAAGATTAGAAATTACATCTAATTGTGAAAGGCATTTACACCTAAAACTTCACAAAGTTTTTAACACCGAATGTTGAAATGTAATGCCACAAGCATATTTTATTGAGGTTTAAAGTGGTTTTACATTTTTGATAATTTTTTTTCAATTTTATCAAAAAATTAAAGGTTTGATTTCTCAAAAACCTTAAAACGCTTTAACGACAAGGTTTTATGCCATTTAGAACTAAATTATAATTGATTTAAAAAAAAAGACGATATAAAATTGAGATTATTTTTTCAATTTTTCATTTGCAACCTTTTCTAGTTCAGCATACCAATCGTCTCCAAACCGTCTAATTAATGCTTCTTTTACGAATTTATAAATTGGCACCTGTAGTTCCTTTCCTAAAGTACATGCATCATCACAAATACTCCATTTATCGTAGTTTACTGCTGAAAACGCACTATAATCCTTAACTCTTATAGGGTACAAATGGCAAGACACAGGTTTCTTCCAAGAGATTTCACCTTGATTATATGCTTCTTCTATTCCACAAAGAGCTGTTTTATCTTTATTAAAAATAACATAACTACAATCTGCCCCATTAATTAAAGGAGTTTCTAATTCCCCAAAACCATTCGTTATAAAGGCACCTTGAGATTCTATAACCTCAATCCCTTCTTTTCTTAAAAAAGGCTTCACTTTTGGGTAAATCTCGTTTAACATCTCTGTTTCTTCCTTAGTTAACGGCGCACCAGCATCTCCATCTATACAGCATGCTCCTTTACAAGCCGAGAGGTTACATATAAAATCATTCTCTATAATTTCTTCTGAAACAATTGTTTTTCCTATTTGAAACATAAACATTAACTTTAATATCGTGCAAATATAGGTCTTATTAACACAAAAATACTACCTTTAAAAAGACTATAAAAGTTCATATCGTTTTATATGACATATGATGTTAATATACTATTTTCGCCAAAACTTTTAAAGGTACAAGCTATGCATTTAAATTTTAAAGAAATATTTACAGCATTTATGGTTCTTTTTGCCGTAATAGACATTATAGGAAACATTCCTATTATTATAGATTTACGCAAGAAAGTCGGACATATTGAAAGTGAAAAGGCATCTATTATTGCTGGAGTTATTATGATCGTATTTCTTTTTTTGGGTCAAAGCTTATTATCTCTTATCGGAATTGATGTAAATTCTTTTGCTGTAGCTGGTGCTTTTATATTATTTTTTATTGCTTTAGAAATGATTCTAGGCATTACACTTTATAAGGACGATGATGACTCTAGTGGTATTACAGCTTCTGTTTTCCCTTTAGCTTTCCCATTAATTGCAGGCCCTGGAAGTCTAACAACGCTATTATCCTTACGCGCAGAATTCAGAATAGAAAACATTATTATAGCTGTAGTTTTAAATGTTATATTTATATACGGCGTCCTTAAAACCTCTAAACGCATAGAACGTTTTATTGGCCCTAATGGCATTAAAATTATACGTAAGATATTCGGAGTCATCCTACTGGCCATTGCTGTTAAGCTGTTTACCCAAAATTTTAAAGCCTTATTAGCCTAAAGAAAGCTATTATATAACGAATAAAAACTTTAAACTAATGAAAATATTCACATACCTATTTAACATTGTTGCCATAGGTTTAATTATTTATAATACCACTAAAATTAATTGGAACTCCTCGCTAACTGAAGGTAACAATATTATTGGATTGATTACTATTTTTGCAGCACTTTGCGGTATTATTTTATTGCAAATTTTACGCATCTCTAAAAAAATAGATACACAATCTAAAAAACAACGATAGAGAGGAAAGCTATTAATTTAAATCGAGGGCTTTACTACTGTTTAGCCCAAGGACTTCTTTTATCATTACGTCCTTGTTATTAAGCACCTCTTCAAAAGCTCCTAAGCCATATAATTGATCTGCTAAAGCTGCTTTTAAGCATTGTTTTACTTCGGCTTTATAGGCGACAAATACAACACTGGTTCTTCGTTTTATTTTCAAATAATCTTGAAAATCTTCTATAATCGCATCATCAACTTCGTAATTATTAATAAAATCTGTCCTAGAAACATTTTCAAAAACAGCTCTATCTTTCTCCAATAACTCGAAAGCAAAATTATTTATATATCCTCTGTGTTGTAAGAATAGTATTGTTTCATTTTGCATATTAACATCTAACGGCACAAATACATCTGGAATTATACCGCCGCCGCCATAAACCACTTTCCCTTTTGGCGTTGTAAACTTTAACGAATCTGCAATTTCAATTTTCTCAGGATCTATTAACTCACCACTATTCAATCTAGAATAGTAATCTTCAAAATAATCACTATTTCCTTTTTTATACGAACGTTGTATAGAACGTCCTGTTGGCGTATAATACCTAGAGACTGTTAAACGAACCGCACTACCATCTCCCAATTTCATTTCACGCTGCACTAATCCTTTACCGTACGAACGTCTACCAACGATAGTTCCTTTATCATTATCTTGCAAGGCCCCCGCAATAATCTCACTTGCAGATGCTGAATTTTCATCTATTAAAACGTAAACATGTCCAGTCTCGAAAGCCCCACTTTTGGTAGCAAAACTCTTTTCTATTTTACCGCTTTTATTTTTTGTAAACAGAATAAGCTTATCTTTTTCTAAAAACTCATCTATAATTTGTTCTGCGACTCCTAAAAACCCTCCAGGATTCCCCCTTAAATCTAAAGCTAATGCTGTTGCGCCGCGACTTTTTAACAGCTCCAATGCCAACGTAAACTCCTTATAAGTAGATTCTGCAAATCTGTTTATTTTAATATACCCTAAGGTTTCAGTTAACATATAAGAAGCATCTACACTTTTAATTGGAACATGATCACGCTTAACCTTAAATTTCAATAATTCTGGCTCTCCTTTTCTATATATTTTAAGATGAACCTCTGTATCTATTGGGCCTTTCAATTTTTTAACAAAATCGCCATTAGACAAGCCTTTACCAAACAATGAATCGCCATTAGCATAAACAATACGATCCCCTCCTTTTATTCCTGCTTTGGCACTTGGGCCACCTTCAATTGCCCTAATTACTGCTATAGAATCTCTATATGGATAAAAACTAATTCCTATACCTACAAAATCCCCTTTCATATTCTCTGTAACACGTTCCATATCTTCTTTTGGGATATATACTGAGTGCGGATCTAGGTTTTCTAAAATTTCATTAACGGTTACATCTACAATACTATCTGTATTTATTTCATCAACATATTCGTAATCTATATAATCTATTAATCGGTTAAGCTTATCTTTTTTACTATTTGACGTAAATAGTCGATCTGAACCATCATTAAAATTTAATTTTCCACCAATAAAAATACCAATAGCAATTGCTATTCCTATAATTAAAGGCAAGTATTTTTTATATGTATTCATTAGGCTTTTAAATCTTCTATTTGCTGTAACTCTATACCTGCTTTTTCTAAAAACACAAGTCCAGCATCATCTTTATAACCGTCTTTATAAACCACTCTTACAATTCCAGATTGATGGATTAATTTACTACATTCTTTACAAGGAGACATTGTTATATATAGAGTCGCTCCTTTACAGGATTGTGTAGATGAGGCTACTTTTAATATCGCATTAGCTTCGGCATGCAAAACATACCATTTAGTATACCCTTCATCATCTTCACAAAAATTCTCAAAACCAGTTGGAGTCCCATTAAAACCATCGGAAATGATCATTCTGTCTTTAACAATAAGAGCTCCTACTTGTTTTCTTTCACAAAAGGACAGTTTCCCCCATTCTTCTGCAATTCTTAAATACGCTTTATCGTATCGATGTTGTTTGTGTTTTGGCATAGTTTTAATTAAAACTGTTTTTACTTGCTAAAATAGTAGTAAGAAATCCAACAAGCTATTCAACGCTCTCGTATACAAGTATTTTATAGCAATATAACATAACGAAGATAAGCGGTTCGTATTTTAATTACAATCTAAACGAAGAAGTTTTATGAAAACTTTATGCAATTACTTATAACACTTCAACCGTTTTAATTAAGTATAAAAAAATCAATTTAGAAGATATTTCTATTCAATAACATAGGAATAACTAAACCAACTACAATTGCCGAGACCACCATTACCCAATCGCGTTTTGAAAACCTAAAAACGGTTTGCATTAAATACCCTAAAAACAATACTACAAACACGATAATAACTTGTGCAATTTCAATCCCTAAAGCAAATTCTAAAAGTGTTACTAATTTATTATCACCTTTACTTACAAGAATAGTTAATTCTCTTGCAAATCCTAGACCATGAACCAAACCAAAAAACAAAGTAGAGAAAAACATAATCCCGATCTTCTCTTTTTGCGCTCCTTTACCTGCTGTAAACACATTAAAAAGAGCAACAACAAAGATGGTTACGGGAATTAAAAACTCAATGATATTAGCAGAGATTCTTACAGCGCCATAGGTTGCGAGAATTAAAGACAAAGTATGCCCTATTGTAAAAACGGTAACTAATAAAAAGACACGTTTCCAATCTTTAAATAAATAAGGCACCGTTAAAACGATTAAAAATAATACATGATCATATGCATTAATATCCAACACATGATTAATACCGTATTGTATGTTAAACCAAAGCTCTTCTAACATAAAAAAATGATTTTAGGATAATCCAAATATACACTAAAACACAACAACAACAACAACTATTCTTAGTTGTTTTTTTAACACATACAGATACTCCAAGCGTAAACAGAAAAACCGCAAGACTCTTCTTTGTTATTCTTTCAAAACAACAACCAGCACTCGCATTTAAATTCACTTATTCTACTAAAAAATTGTTTTTTAAACAAAAAAAGAGAGCTAAAAACTAAACTTGTTTTCACCCCTCTTTCATACATTACATCAACAACGCTATTCTTACTATGTTTTTATAAACTTAATGGTATTCGAATTTTTTAATTTTAAAAAATACATTCCTTTGTTTAAATTCTTAACGTTAATTTTTTTATTTTTTTGGACATGCCCTTTTAATACTCTTTTGCCTAAAATATCATAAATGATATAATCCTGTTTTGCTTTAAATCCTGAGATTAATATAAAACCGTCTGAGGGGTTTGGATATACTCCTATAGACTTTAATTCTTGCCCACTTTCTAAACTTAGGGTAGGTTCGCCCGAAAAAGCGATTTCTGAAAAAGACATTGCACCGACATTATCACCGTAAACACTAACAACCTCCATCCTAATATACAATGCATTAATAGCTGTAAATGAAAACACCTCTGGAGGTGATGCGCCTGCTAGGACTTGTGAAATAGTATTTGGCGCCCCCAATATTGGCACATAGTTAACACCATCTAACGAGGAATAGAAATTAACACCATTAACACCAAAATTAGCATTGGGGTCTGTTTCATTTTGATTCCAAAAAGAAATACCATCTACAGAAAATACACTCCCCAGATTAAAATCTATAGTTCCTGCCTCACCTTGACCAATAAAACCATTTTCGAACAGGAATCCAGCATGATTTGCAGTTAAACTCGGATACGACTCCAACCCCACACCATTATAAGCATTAACGAGATTTGTTACAGGAGCAGGCACAAAAGTTGTTGTTGCCGAAACTGGGTTTATTATAGACTGCGCATTAGATTGTATAATACAAAATAATAACACTGATGTTAAAATATGAATTTGTCTCATCGTACTAAACAATTTAATTCGTATGCTTTACCTTCAATCGCTTTCAATATACATGGATGCTATTATATTAATAGCGAACAACTATTTACAGTATTATTTTAATCCTTAGATTAAATATTCAATCAATCGCAACGAATGCCGTTTATCGAACTTAATAAAAAATCATTCGGTATCAAAATTAGAGAAGCACTAATTATCAAAAATATGTTGTTTTACAAATTTCAAGGTTGAAACGTCATTACAAAACTAAAACACAAGAGATTACTCATAAAAAAAACATTAAAAATACACAACCCCCTATTAAGCTCAACTTACTAACAAAACACTAATCGTGTTTAATTTATCACGTTAAAACACAAATTTTTCAACAAACTCAAACTTATAATACATTAGACTTTTACATAATTCAGTCTATAGTAATTCATTACAAATCTTCCTTTTTTACTATCATTTTGAAAAAAATAAAGGCAACTTAAAAAAATAAAAAACAACTTATCTTTCATAATAAACTAGTTTAAAACCGTAAAACAAATACTATTCAATAGGTAACAATATTAAATTGACTCAATCTCACCAGTTTCTAAATTTAATAAATATGTATTTCCGTTTGCAAAATCTATCTGAGCTTCATTTTCATTTAGAAAAAGCACTTCCCCATTAAACAAATGACTACCTGCACTCTCGCTATACTTTACATTTAAACTAAAACGTGAAGTTCCTGACACTATATAATCGGTATTTTTATCTACATTTAAATCTGAAAAATCCATTGTATATACAACATCTAACTGGTCTTTATATATTTTAGAATACCAATCACCATCACGCACATAAGCCCCACTATATAATTCATAATTAGTAGTGTCATCTAGACCTTCAACCACAAAATTAGCGTCTACATCCTGTTCTGAAGTAAAGTACACAGCATCAACCTCTTGATCAGCCTCAATTTCATAATTTATACTTTTAACCTCTGCACATGTTTTAGAATACGACTCACTAAATTGATATATAGAGCTTACATTACCAAAAATAGAAGTATAATAAATTGTTCCGTTATTACTCCCTTCTTCATCACACTCAAGTTGCTCCGAGACCTTACGGCTTACATAATTAACGTTTGCAACCATACCATAGGTATTATACGCTAAAGATGTTGCTACTATTTCCGCTGCTTGTTCTTCAGATATCACTATCGTTACCACATAGTCATCATCTTCTTCACAAGACGTAAAAAAGAGACTTATAATTGACAGCCCTAATAAGCTAAGTGTTCTAAAATTATTTTTAATTGCTTTCATTATCTACTTATTAATAATTGTTTGTTCTTTAAAAAAGAGGCTCAAAATATTTACTGAACCTCTTTAATTACTAACCCTAATCAACCAAACTTATATATGAAAATTTAAATTCATCTTAATTTACCGAGGCAACAGTATTAAATATGCCGCCAATACAATTTATGAAAATGCGTTAGCTACAGCGTTTGTGCTTTCCACTTCCCATAAAAATATCTTGTTTTTTTTTGATTTATTTTCATTGTCCAACAAAAATGAACTCACAATTTTTCGTTCAATCACAAAATCAATTTCATTAATCTCTTTTAACAATTGCTTAGCATCGTTTACAGTTGGTGCAGTACCAGAAAAACGACCATTAGTTGTTATTGCATACCAATCATAAACAACCTCAATCTCACCACTTACCCCTTCTGCATTAATAAATGTTGCATTTGTTTTCATTTTTAAAGCGGACTGATTATACACTGCTTTAAATTCTTTTAAGCATGCCTGATATTGTGTTATATTTTTCATCTGTTATGTATTTTTTTTATTTGTGTATCTGTAAAGCTTACGACTCCACCTTTCCAACAACCTTATATGCTTTACCACTTACTGTTTTTATTTTTTTATAAAGCGTTTCATTATATTGATAATAGGTCTCGTCATCTATTTTCACTTTTTCTGCTTCATCAGGCAATTCGTAAACTATAGCATTTATTGGAGGTGCAACGATTTTGTATTTCTCATCACTCTTTACATAAAAATTCCCTTGATAGTAATAATAAATATCCGTTCCCACTACAACCTCATTATAATCGACAGGTAATGTCTCGACAGTTATTCCAATAGGTGGCGCAACTACGACATAACCCGAATTATAATATCTATAATAATACCCGCCGTAATAATGGTATGTTAAACCTCCATAGGTTACAACAACAGTTCTAGACGGAAATGTTCTAACAACTCTAACCGCAGGTAAAGGGCGTGCATATACAACTCTTGGACTTGAAATTCCAACAACCGTTCTATGTGGTGTTCTCACAACCACTCGTCGCTGGGCATTTACTGTCTCTGAAATAAAAAACAGTCCTATAACACATAACGTTGTTATTATTTTTATAGCTTTCATTTTTAAAATTGTTTTAGAGTATTCACAAGGCAAATGTACCCTCAAAAAGAAAATCATTATCAATTTTTAAAGTGAAGTGTCTCAAAATGAACGCAAAACAACTTTTACAAGCAGTGAATTTAAAAGGTTTGGAAATATGTTCTCACAAAAAGAGTTTTATTTAATTTTGAAAACAACTAAATTTAGGGTAACACTTTTTATAAACTCGCTTTAAAGCGGTTTTCAAAAGAATAATCAAACAGAGACATTATGAAAATTATAGATTTATCCAAACCTATTAAATACAATAAATCTGACCCTTGGTTTATGAAGGTTAAAATAAAACATAAACCACATCATAAAGCGAAATGGTTAATTCGCTTTTTAGGACTCCCTTTTAAATTATTTCCTAAAGATTTTATAGGTTGGGCAGATGATACGATACAAAAAATGGGCGTTCATTCTACAACACACATAGATGCACCGTGGCATTACTCCCCAACGACCAATGGAAAAAAATCTAAAACTATAGATGAAATACCATTGGAATGGTGTTATGGCAATGGCTTAGTTATCGACATGAAACACAAAGCTGATTTTGATCCAATTACAATAAAAGACATCACGGTTTTTTTAGACAATAATAAGCTAAAAATCGAACCCGGAATGATTGTTCTTATTAAAACAGGCAGGGATAAATTTAACGGAACAAAAGACTTTCATAAGATAGGAACAGGAATGAGCGCAGAAGCTACAGAGTGGCTTATTGACAATGGAATAAAAGTCATGGGAATCGATTCTTGGGGATGGGATTTACCATTACCTTACATGTTAAAAAAAGCAAAAGAAACTGGGAATTCTGAATTGTTTTGGGAGGCCCACTTAGTAGGAAAAAACAAAGAGTATTGCCATATGGAACAACTCGTGAATTTAGACGCACTTCCTTATTATGGCTTTAAAATTGCTGTTTTTCCTTTAAAAATTGTTGGAGCTTCGGCTGCACCCGCTAGAGTAGTTGCTTTATTTGATTGAATTCCTACATTTGTAAATTATAAGACATTAGGACGCTATTCCACTAATCAACAAATAAAAAGCAACCTTTTATTTAAGAGATTACACTCCTAAATTCTTACTATGCTTCTATATTAAAGAATCAATTTACTTTATAACTAAGAACACAGACCTTTTAAGACCTTCTTAAGTAAAATATTAACGGACTAATTTGAAAATTTAAAAAAACCTCAACTACTTGTAATTAAATAGATGAGGTTTTATATGTACTCAAGGTGGGAATCGAACCCACACTCTCGAAAGAACTGGATTTTGAATCCAGCGCGTCTACCAATTCCGCCACTTGAGCAATTAAAGAGGCGCAAAAATATATCTTTTTATTTAATTGAACTAAAAATTGTACAAAATTATGCTTATAGAGATCAAAAAAAACTCTAAATTTGCACCCAATTAAAATTAACGCAATCTTATTGCACTGCAAAACAACATTTTAATACTATGTCTAACATACAGCCAGATGCTAGAATTTTCTCGATAACGCAAAGTAAAACTTTAGCAGAAGATATTGCAACCGCTTATGGAACTACCTTAGGAAATGTTATCACCTCAACTTATAGCGACGGAGAATTTCAACCTTCCTATGAAGAATCTATTCGTGGGAAACGAATTTTTATTATTGGGTCTACAAATCCAAGTTCAGAAAATCTCATGGAAATGTTATTAATGCTAGATGCTGCTAAACGTGCTTCTGCAAGACACATCACTGCTGTTTTACCATACTTTGGCTGGGCTAGACAAGATAGAAAAGACAAACCTAGAGTCCCTATTGCAGCAAAGATGGTTGCAAAAATGCTTGAAGTAGCTGGAGCGACTCGTATTATTACAATGGATTTACATGCAGATCAAATTCAAGGTTTTTTTGAAAAACCCGTTGATCACCTATTTGCATCCACTGTATTTTTACCGTATTTAAAAAGTCTTAACTTAGACAACTTAACTATAGCTTCACCAGATATGGGAGGTTCTAAAAGAGCTTATGCTTATTCTAAAGCATTAGAAAGTGACGTTGTTATTTGCTACAAGCAAAGAGCTAAAGCCAACATTATTTCACATATGGAATTAATTGGAGATGTTACAGGCAAAAATGTAGTCTTAGTAGACGATATGGTAGATACTGCTGGCACATTAACCAAAGCAGCAGATTTAATGATGGAAAGAGGTGCACTTAGCGTAAGAGCTATATGTACGCATCCTATTTTATCTGGAAACGCATATGAAAGATTAGAAAATTCTAAATTAGAAGAATTAATAGTCACTGATTCTATTCCACTAAAGCAAAAGAGTAAGAAAATAAAAGTACTTACTTGCGCTAACTTATTTGCCGAAGTAATGCATAACGTACACTACAACAAGTCTATAAGTTCAAAATTTTTAATGTAATTAATAATTAAATATAAATAACAAAAATGAAATCGATTACAATCAACGGATCTCAAAGAGAAAGCGTGGGCCGAAAAGCAACAAAAGCCTTACGTAATGCTGGTCAGGTTCCTTGCGTATTATACGGAGGAGACAAATCAGTGCATTTTTCAGCAGCTGAATTAGCATTCTCAAAATTGGTTTACACACCTAATGCGCATACAGTTGTAATTAGCTTAGAAAATGGCGACACTTACAATGCTATTTTACAAGACATTCAATTTCACCCAGTAACGGACAAAATTCTTCACATAGATTTTTACCAATTATTTGATGATAAAGAAATTACCATTGATATTCCTGTAGCATTTACAGGGAACCCAAAAGGTGTTAGAGCTGGTGGTGTTTTAAGAAAAAACAAACGTAGTTTAAGAATTAAAGCTTTACCAGGAAACCTACCTGATTTTATTGAAGCGGATATTACAGAACTTAAAATAGGAAACAAATTATATATTACAGCTTTAGAAAATGAAGCCTACAAATTTGTGCACCCAGAAAACACTGTTGTATGTTTAGTAAAACGTTCTAGAACATCTACAACTGAGAGCGAAGACGAAGATGACAACGAAGGAGAAGAAGCAGCAGAATAAATTTAAGTTCGTTTAAACAACAAAAGCATTCTGTTAACTCAGGATGCTTTTATTTTTATAAAAGAACTGTTAATCCATTGCAATAGAAAATAAACATTCTATGAAAAAATTCCTTATTGTTGGCTTAGGAAATATAGGCTCTAAATACGAGAATACTCGTCATAACATTGGATTTAAAATATTGGATTTTTTTGCAAAGCAAGAAAACCTAACATTTGAAACTCAAAAACTAGGAGACATTGCCACATACAAATTAAAAGGGCGTACTTTTATTTTTCTAAAACCCAATACGTTTATGAATTTAAGCGGTAAAGCAATTCTATATTGGCTAACAAAAGAAAAAATCCCTTTAGAAAACCTATTAGTTATTACAGACGACCTAAACCTACCTTTTGGTAGTTTGCGCATAAAATCAAAAGGAAGCGATGGTGGACATAACGGCTTAAAAGACACTCAAAATAGCTTAAACACTACAAAATACAATCGTTATCGGTTTGGTATAAGCGATACTTTTAGCAAAGGAAGACAAGTAGATTACGTATTAGGAGAATGGACAACTGAAGAAGAAAACATACTACCTGAAAGACTAGAAAAGAGCGCAGAGATTATAAAATCATTCGCTTTAGCTGGTGTCAGCAACACAATGAACACCTTTAACGGTAAATAATTTTTATCCGTTATCACTAAGGTTTTTTTTGCATAATGCTATTTCTGAACAAGAAATATATATAATAAAAAAGGAGGCTCTTAGCAGCACCTCCTTTTTCTTTATTAATGCTATAACGTGTTTAGCAGTGTCACATTTTTAAATGAGACTTTTTAAATTACTGTACAATTATTTTCTTTGTTACTTCATATTCACCATTAGAAACATTCAATAAATACATTCCTGATTGAACATCTCCTAATGTAATCATTTGATTAAATTCTGATGTTTTTTCATATGTTCTATCAAAGACGCTTCTTCCTCTAATATCAAATACAGAAACGGTTACATTTTCATTTAAATTAGAATTAAACTTAACTACAAATGAACCATTATTTGGATTTGGGTGAAGAGAAAATCCTAAGGCATTAAATTCATCCACACTTAAAGTAGGCACTACATTAACAGTATAGTCTTCTACTTCTCCATCATGGCCGTTCTCACAAGATGTAGGAAAATCGTTAGCATTCGGAGCTGTATATTTCGTTGTCACACGCATTAATGTATTTCCTGGAATCGCATCTACTGGTATCACTACAGACAAAGGGGAATTAACAGTAGGCGCATTATTAATATTAGCAGACGTTCCTAAATCATATTGCTCACCAGGATCATCGAAGCTACAATTTTGATTCCAATCGATCCATACATAAGTAATAATACCAAAATTACCATCACTATTTGCGTTTATAGTCAAGTCATAAGATTCTCCAACATTAACATCTGTTACCATTGCCGTATAATCACTATAACCACTTGGCTTCCCTGTATTCAAATTACTTATAGTATTAAAAACAACACCCGTCGTACTTGTCGCAAATGATGTATTAGCTACAGAACTACAAACACCATCAGCAATACCTAATGTCACATCTATTGTTTTAGTCATCGATGCAGAAGTTCCTGTTATAGTAATTGTATAATTTCCTGCAGCAATACCAGACAAACCACTTACATCCATAGTAAATGCTCCATTAGCACTTAAAGCAGAAGGCGTCATAACCACTGATGACCCTGCTGGATTCCCCGAAACTGTAAATGTAGTCTCTTCGGAAAACCCGTTAGCCGCAGTATAATCAAAAGTATAACTTGCAGTATCCGCATTACACACACTTTGATTTCCATTTGTACTTACCATAAAAAACTCTGCCGTATTAGATATCGTAAAAGCACTAGTTACCGCGTAAAAAATATTATCAGCAGCTTCCACCAGTATTCTAGCAGTATTTGTATCTGCAATAGCAGGTACTACAATTGTTTCAGAACCATCATTAGGCGTATTAGTAGCCAAGGTTGTAGGGAAAGTCAAACCGTTATCTGTAGAAAGTTTAATATTTACATTTTGACAATTAATCGTTGCGTTAGTGGTTGTTGCGACATCCCAAGTAACCATACCATTATCACCCTGTCCCCAACCAACTGGAGCAACAACTGTAAAAGGCCCTCCTGATTCAACATTTACTGTCATCGTATCAAAATTAGTTTGAGGCATTTGCCCTACACCACCTGCTTCAGACCGATCTCTCACTGTTAAGGCAAAATTTAATGTTCTTGCCGTTGTAGATACAGTCTCCCATGAGGTATTATCTACAGTTTCCACAGGACTTGTTTCTGTAAGTTCACCATTTAACACACGTTCTAAAATCGGCATATACCTGTTTGGCGATGCACTTGGAGGCCTTGATCTAAACGTTGCTCCTGCTGTATTTGCTGGCCCAAAACTAGCACTAGTTACATTCCCATCATCTATTTGTTCCCATGTATAGCTTAATACATCTCCTCCATTAGGTTCTGTTGCAGACCCACTAAGAACAAATGCCGTCCCCATAGGAATAGCATAATCACTACCAGCATCGGCAACTGGAGGCGCATTTGTTATTGCTGTGGTTACTGCACAAGTGTTTGCACCAGTCGTTACATTATTAAGTATTTGATTAATACTATGATAATGAAAATACGGGTCACTATGATCCTGCACATCATTTGGGCCTGTAATCCCAGCGTATCCCATTATAGTTGTTCCACTTCCTGGCTCGGCATTTACACCCGCGCCTTCGTTATTGAAAGAAAATGTATGATTAGCTCCCATTTGGTGCCCTATTTCATGTGGCACATAATCAATATCAAAAAAATCTGCCATATATGGCCCGCCATCATTATCTACAAACATATGAGCAGAAAACCCACTCCCTTTTCCATTCTCACACACACAACCTATACATCCAGCATTTCCATTATTTCCAGCAAAAGCAAGTAAATGTCCGATATCATAATCGGCTTCTCCTACTGTAGCTGTTAAATTCGCTTGTAAATCCCCATTTAAATTCCCTCCATAAGGGTCACTACCAGAATAAATTAAATCCAACGCTGGATCATCTGCGGTATCTACTAAAACAAACGTAATAGCCATATCCACCTCAAAAACTTCATTATTTCTATTTAACGTAGACACTAATTGCGCTAGTGCATCAGCTTTATCGTCGCCATTAGCAGCATTACCATCATCCCAGAAATTAGTATATTCTGAAGTTACAGACATAGCCATTCTAAAGGTTCTTAATAGTTGATCATTTGCATCTCTATGCATTAATGAATTCGCTTCTCTTTCTACAACCTCATCCATAGTAGAGCATACGAAATCCTCAATATGATCTGGGCGAGAGTTTCTATTATAGATTAAATATTGCCCATTAGACACTTTAGTTACTGGCTGAATAAATACAGTTTCATTTCCCGGAGTAGACAGCATAGCATTTAATCCTAATGGCGTAACACTAAATCTAACCCGCGTTCCTGATCCATCTGCACTCGATCCTAAATACGTTTTAATATTAGGATGTGCTATTGCAGCATAATCTGGATCAGAAAAAATAGAGGTTTCTACAACTCTATACTGTTTCATTTTTCCTTTCTCATCAGGAAAACTCACCATAGTATTAGATTTCCCCGCAGACAAACTTCTTAGAGGCGCCCCAAGCAATCTCTGCTTTAACATTTCAATATTTAATTGAAAAACCTGATAGTTATTCTTATCTAATTTTTCAAGAGAAACATCCTGTGTTCCATTTCTAAATGTACTTGTTAACCAATACCCTTCTTGAGCAGAAATTGATCCCGCTAACAATGAAAATATTAATCCAAATACACAATGTAATTTTGTTTTCATTTATAATAATTTTAGAGTTCGCATAAATTTAGTATTTATTTTCAATTATGAATAAAAAATTATAAATAAATTCATCTAAATAACAAAAAACTCTTTAAGTATATTTATTAAAAAACCCTAGAGAACTTTAAACAATAATATTTAGAGGCGCTTAAAGTTATTTGAATCTGCTTTTTTCTATTTTTGTATTTTTAAAAGGCATACTGCAATTGAAAACAGAAAGACATCAAAAGAGAGATACCGTAATTACCATTGGAACTTTTGATGGTGTTCACATCGGGCATCAAAAAATTATACAACGTTTAATAGCTGTAGGTAAAGAAAAAAAACTAGAGCCAACCATTTTAACATTTTTCCCACACCCTAGAATGGTATTGCAAAAAGACGCAAACATCAAACTAATCAATACCATAGATGAGAAAAAAAGCATTCTTACCGACCTAGGGTTAAAAGCACTCGTAATAAAAGAATTTACGCAAGAATTTTCTAGACTGACAGCTCAGGAGTTTGTTGAAGACATACTCGTTAAGGAACTAAATGCAAAACACATAATTATTGGGTATGATCATCATTTCGGAAGAAACAGAACAGCAACTATAGACGATTTAAAAGCTTATGGTAAACGCTATAATTTTAGTGTTGAAGAAATTACAGCCCAAGACATTAATGATGTGGCGGTAAGCTCTACGAAAATAAGAAAAGCGTTATCTGAAGGCGCAATACAAACTGCAAATCGGTTTTTAGGATATAACTTTTTTCTTACTGGGGAAGTCGTAAAAGGAAAAGGAATAGGAAGAACAATCAATTTCCCTACAGCAAACCTTCAAATACAAAAAGACTATAAACTCATTCCTAAACAAGGTGTCTATGTTATAAAATCAATTTATCAAGGTGATCTTTACTACGGGATGATGAATATTGGAACCAATCCAACCGTTAACGGTAAAAAAGAAACCATTGAGATTCACTTTTTTAATTTAAACACATCGCTTTATAACAAAGCTTTAAAAGTTGAAGTTTTAAAACGAATAAGGGACGAACAAAAATTTGAATCTATTGATGCCTTAAAAAAACAACTCTATTTAGATCAGAAAAATGCCTTAACCTTTATAACAAAAAATGATTAACTCTCTTTTATTTAAATATATAGACAATAGCGCCTTAATTATTTTTAGAATTATTTTTGGTTTGCTTTGCTTTTTAGAATCTGTTGGCGCCATTTTCACGGGCTGGATTACAAGAACATTAGTCGCTCCAAAATTCACATTTACATTTATTGGTTTCGAATGGCTACAACCGCTACCAGGGAATTGGATGTATGTTTATTATGCTATTATGGGACTTTTCGGCTTACTTATAATGGTGGGCTACAAATACAGAATTAGTATTATTGCCTTTACTTTAATGTGGTCATGCACTTATCTTATGCAGAAAGCATCTTACAACAATCATTATTATTTATTGATTTTGCTTAGCAGTATTATGGTTTTTTTACCAGCAAACAAATATGCTTCTATAGACGCCAAACGAAACCCCGACATAAAAAGCAATGCAATGCCCAGTTGGTGTAAATGGATTTTTGTTGCTCAACTTTTTATTTTATACTCCTATGCTTCTATTGCAAAAATGTATCCTGATTGGATAGACTTAACCTTCCCTAAGTTATTAATGGCAGGTAAAAAAAACTACCCTATTATTGGCGCTTTCCTTCAAGAGGATTTTATAGCCTATCTTATTGCTTATGGCGGCATTTTATTCGACGGCTTAATTATTCCGCTATTATTATTTAAGCCCACTAGAAAATATGCCTTTTTCGCATCCATATTTTTTCATTTATTTAATGCTATCGTTTTTCAAGTAGGCGTATTTCCGTTTCTATCGTTATCGTTTTCTTTATTTTTCTTTGAACCCAAAACCATAAAAAAAATATTTTTAAAACATAAAAAATTCTATAACAAAGGAGAAGTCATTGTCCCTAATTACAAAACACCATTAATTGCAACCCTAAGCATATACCTTCTTATCCAGATAGCCCTTCCTTTGCGCCAACATATTATTCAAGACAATGTTCTTTTTACTGAAGAAGGCCACAGGTTATCTTGGAGGATGATGCTACGATCAAAAAGAGGAATTGCAACGTACAACGTTAAAGACAAAGCTACTGGAGAGACACAAAAGATTAACTTAAACCATTATCTCTCGGTAAAACAAAAAAGACTTGCCAGTACTAAACCTGATGTTATTTGGCAATTTGCACAATATTTAAAACAAGATTTCAAAACAAAAGGCCAAGATGTTTCGGTTTTTGTAGACTGCAAAATAAGTGTCAATGGAGGAAAGTACAAAAGGTTAGTAAACCCTAAAACAGATCTCGCCAATGTAGAATGGAGCGCCTTTAAACATAGTAATTGGCTACTTCCTTCAAAATAGGCATTCAAATTATTTCTTACAAATCAAAAACTTACTACTTTTACCTTTTTAAATTAAAATTATAATTTGCGTTAAGAAGTATCCCTTCTATTTAAGTTCTTTTGTATTACTTACTGGAAATAACAGTAAATTGATATCTCAATTTATATAAAACAGGAGCTAAATCCAAACTTAAAATAAAAACGCACAAACAAAAAAACATGTTACAAGTACCATTTATTAGAGAAAACAAAGACCTCGTAATCAAACGATTGGAAAAACGAAATATTGACGCCTCTCAAATGATTAGCGATGTTATCGTTTTAGATGAAGAACGTCGTGCCTTACAAGCACAGTTAGATAACACTTTAGCTGAATCGAACACGTTATCCAAAGAAATTGGTCTCTTGTATAAATCTGGAGAAGCAAAAAAAGCGACACTTTTAAAAGAAAAAACAACTCTATTAAAAGAAAGCATAGAAAACCTAAAAGACCGTTTAAAGACTAAAACTGAAGATTTAAATCAGTTATTATATAAAATCCCGAACATCCCCAATGCCATTGTTCCTTCTGGTAATACAGACGAAGATAATGAAGAAACGTTTCGTGAAGGCGTAATTCCAACACTACATGAAGGCGCACTTCCTCACTGGGAGTTAGCAAAAAAATACGACATAATTGATTTTGAGCTGGGCAACAAAATAGCAGGAGCTGGCTTTCCTGTATATAAAGGTAAAGGTGCGCGCTTACAACGTGCATTAATTGCTTATTTTTTAGATAAAAATACTGCCGCAGGTTATACAGAGTATCAATTACCACATTTAATAAACGAAGCTTCGGGCTTTGGGACAGGACAGCTACCAGATAAAGAAGGTCAAATGTACCATGTAACAGAAGACAACCTGTATTTAATACCAACAGCCGAAGTCCCTGGTACTAATATTTTTAGAAATGTTGTATTAAACGAGGCAGAGCTACCCATTGGCATTACTGGATATACTCCTTGTTTTAGAAGAGAGGCTGGAAGTTACGGCGCACATGTAAGAGGCCTAAATAGACTTCACCAATTTGATAAGGTTGAAATACTTAGAGTAGAACATCCTTCAAAATCCTATGAAGCTCTGGATGCTATGGTAGAACACGTTAAAAGTATTATGGACGAATTAAAATTGCCGTACCGAATTTTACGTTTATGTGGTGGAGATCTTGGTTTTACTTCTGCCTTAACTTACGATTTCGAATTATTCTCTACAGCTCAAGACCGCTGGTTAGAAATTTCTTCAATATCCAATTTTGAAACCTTTCAAGCCAATCGTTTAAAATTACGTTTCAAAAACAGCGATGGTAAAAATGAATTGGCGCACACACTTAATGGAAGTGCTTTAGCCCTACCTCGTGTTTTGGCTGGAATTCTAGAGAATTACCAAACCGAAAACGGTATTAATATACCAGATGTTCTAGTTCCATATACAGGGTTCAAAAGCATTAACTAATAAAAACTAATTGTTAAACTGTTAATTTTTCACGCTGTTTAACGATTTTCCGCTTTTCATTTTGGTTATTTAATTTATTCTTCTCAATTTTAGAATCCCCAATTAAATAACCTTAACCAAATGAAAAACATTAAACGTTTACTTTTACTTGTTGCGTTAATAGTTATAGCAGTTAAAGTGTTCTCATCGGATTTTGAAAAAATAAATTCCGAAAAAAACAGAGCGGTTATTATTGCGAACAACTAAGATAAAACCTAATATCCCTAATAATTCTATTATCTAGCAAAGTAATTTAACAATCCTTAATTTTAAAACCTGAACTACTAAGTTCAGGTTTTTACATTTATTTCACAATATCTAGGTTATACTTTTGTTATATTTACAAAAAGTATCATTGAATATGCGATTTTTAATCACACTCCTGCTCCTAGTTAGCTTCAACACATTTGCTCAAAGCGATCTTGTTGCGAGAGAATATTTTAAAAATGGAGCGTTTGAAAAGGCACTCGTTGCTTATCAAAATCTTGTTAAGAAAAATAAGCACAATTCCAACTACATCATACAGCTAATAAAAACACATCAACAATTAGAACAATTTATTGAAGCCCAAGCAATAATAGAAGAACAGATTTTAAAAAGAAATTATGCCCCGCTTCTAATTGAATTGGGTTATAATTATGCTTTGCAAAACGATACTATAAACGCTAAATCAAACTACAACAAGGCTATAGAAGCTATAGATAGCAACCCTAACTATGCTTATGCCTTGGGCAGACGATTTGAAAGCTTATCGCTTTTAGAAGAAGCTATTATCACCTACAATAAAGCAATGTTATTAAAACCCGAACTTAATTTTAACATGCAACTGGCTCGTATATACGGAGAACAAGGAAACATAGAGAAAATGTTTAATAGCTATATTAATTTTTCTGAAGCTAATGAGTCTTATATTAATAATATTAAACGAGAATTTAGCACATTCATTAGTCAAAATAGCGCGAACGAAAATAATATCATTTTAAAAAAGGTACTATTAAAAAAAATACAAACCCACCCCAATCTCATGTGGAATGAAATGCTTAGCTGGTTATTCATTCAGCAAAAAGAGTACAAAAAAGCATTTACTCAAGAAAAAGCAATATATAAAAGAGAGCTTTCTTCTTTAGCCCGTATTGAAGAACTGGCTATGATAACCTACAATAATAAAGCGTATGAAATTTCAAAAAGCATATTTAAATTTATTATAGACAATACTCAAGATATAGACACCAAAATAAAAGCCCATTATAACAGTTTAAAAATTGAAACAGAAATAGCTACCAAACAAGATTATAATACCATTAATAAAAAATATGTAAATACTATTAATGAATTTAAGCAGATTGGTAATACCTTAAACTTACAAATTGCCTATGCGCATTTTTTGGCTTTCAATTTTAAAAAAACTAACGAAGCTATTTTGCTCTTAAAGCAAACTTTAAAACAAAAGCATTCCAATTTTGATCTCGCAAAAATAAAATTAGAATTAGGCGATATTTTAGTGCTTGAAGAAAAATTTAATGAAGCATTAATCTACTACACGCAAATACAGCGTAGTTTAAAAAACAGCACCATCTCTCAGGAGGCACGATTTAAAGTAGCCAAAACAAGCTATTATAAAGGTGATTTTAAATGGGCAGAATCACAATTAAAAATATTAAAATCTTCTACATCTCAACTTACAGCAAACGATGCTCTAAATTTAAAGCTATTAATTTCAGATAATAAACCAAACGATTCGCTTCAAGTTGCCTTAAAACACTATGCAAAGGCAGATCTACTAGCCTTTCAAAACAGAGATAATGAGGCGATTACACTTTTAAACACTATATTAAAAGACCATAAAACAGAAACCATAATACCACAAACACTTTTTAAACAAGCCCAACTATTTGAAGCAAAACAGGATTTTGAAAAGGCAAAAAACAATTACGAGTTGCTTATTAAAAATTACAGTGACGGCATATTAGTCGATGACGCTTTATTCGCTCTAGCAGAATTGTATGCTACTGTTTTAGCGTTACCCCAAAAAGCGAAAGCTTTATATGAAATTATTTTGTTTAACCATGCAGACAGCATCTATTTCGTTGAAGCTCGAAAGAAATTTAGAGCCTTACGTGGAGACACACTAAATTAACGTTCAACAAGGTTAAACAAATAAAAAGAACTTTCCCTACCTAGTAACAGCGCATAAAATATAGTTTACCAGCGCCCCTTCACCAATAAAAAGGCGATTAAACTATAATTTAGTTATTATAAAAATGAAAATGAACAATGAAAAAACAGGAATTCCTTTTGATCATGATAAAGAACTTCTGTTATTTGCAAAAAACTTAGGATAATGTACATATATAATGTGACGGTTAATATAGAAGATAGTGTTCACGACGAATGGTTAAAATGGATAAAAGAACACATTCCAGAAGTATTATCCACAGGAAAGTTTAAAGAAGCAAAACTCACCAAAGTATTAATAGAAGAAGAAATGGGAGGGCAAACTTATTCTATTCAATACCGTTCTTACTCTCGTGAAGCCTTAGATGCCTATTACAAAGAAGACGCTCCAAAATTAAGAACAGCAGGCTTAAAAAAGTTTGCAGATAAAATGTTAGCGTTTAGAACAGAACTAGAAATTATTGATGAGTATTCAGTAAATTTCAAATAATCCCTTAATAAGTAAAACTCACTTTTAAGAACAACTATGGCTCAGAAACCAAATAACCACCAAGTAAAAGCAAAAAAGTTTTTAGGGCAACATTTTTTAGAAGATGAAACCGTTGCAGAACAAATTGCAAACTCTTTATTATTAAAAGGGTACAAAAACGTTTTAGAAATAGGCCCTGGAATGGGAGTGTTAACCAAATATTTATTAAAAAAACCCATAACCACCTATGTTATAGAAATCGACAATGAAAGTGTTGAATACTTACAAAATAACTATTTAAATTTAGCTCCAAGAATACTGGAGAAAGACTTTTTAAAATATAACTTAAACGAAACTTTTAAAGAAGAACCCTTTGCAATCATTGGAAACTTCCCATACAATATCTCCACCCAAATCGTATTTAAAACCTTAGAACTACGGGATCAAATCCCAGAATTCTCAGGAATGTTTCAAAAAGAGGTTGCTGCACGTATTTGTTCTAAAGAAGGTAGTAAAGTTTACGGCATTCTTTCGGTTTTAACCCAAGCTTTTTACAATGCTGAATATTTATTTACAGTACCCCCAACAGTATTTAACCCACCTCCTAAAGTAGACTCAGGTGTTTTAAGACTTACAAGAAAACCCGATTACAGCTTACCTTGTGATGAAAAACGCTTTTTTAGAGTTGTAAAATTGGCTTTTCAACAACGCAGGAAAACAATTCGTAACAGTTTAAAAACATTGAATTTAAGTGATAATTTAAAAGCAAATGTTATATTTGGCAAACGCCCAGAACAATTAAGCGTTTCGCAGTTTATTGAACTCACGTGTCTCATTGAAAACGACACACATAGCGACGAATAAAATATAAATTTAATACCCTCTCAATTGTATTTTTAACCATATATTTTGAGAGATTCTTAAACTAGTTTTGGTGGAAGAAAACAAAGAAAACACTCAGTTTAAAATAAGTGACACACTTATTAACACTGTAGAACAACTAATAGAATCAAGAAACAATATCGAAATTCTTGAACTATTAAATGATCTACACCACGCTGATATTGCTGAAATTCTTGAGGAACTTAAAATACAGCAGGCGACTTACATTATAAAACTCTTAGATAGCGAAAAGACGTCGGAAGTCCTTATGGAACTTGACGATGATGACCGTGAAAAAATTCTTTCGTCGCTATCCATTAAAGAGATTGCCGAAGAAGTAGAGGAACTAGATACCGATGATGCCGCAGACATTATTGCTGAACTCCCTGAAGCACGCAAAGAAGCTGTTATATCTCAAATTGAAGATGAAGAACACAAAGCCGAAATACAAGAATTACTTACCTACGGTGAAAATACAGCTGGAGGATTAATGGCCAAAGAGCTCGTAAGAGTTAATGAGAATTGGACGGTCACACAATGCGTAAAAGAAATGCGAGCGCAGGCAGAAGAAGTTACCAGAGTTCATTCCATTTATGTTGTAGACGATAACGAACGGCTAATAGGGAGATTATCCTTAAAAGATCTTTTAATGGCTTCCTCAAGAGCTCACATTTCTACTGTATACATTCCAAAAGTAGATTATGTAAAGGTTAATGATGCCGCAGAGGATGTCGCTAGAATAATGCAAAAATATGACTTAGAAGCCATTCCTGTAGTTGACGAAAATAAAGTGCTACTAGGTCGTATTACTATTGATGATATTGTAGATGTTATTAAAGAAGAAGCTGAAAAAGATTATCAGCTTGCTGCGGGGATTACTCAAGATGTTGAAGCAGACGATAGTATTCTAGAACTCACCCGAGCACGACTCCCTTGGCTGTTTTTAGGTCTCCTTGGAGGTATTGGTGCCGCGGGAATAATGGGAGGTTTTGAAAACTTAATTAATGAAAATTCTATTTTATTTTTTTTCACCCCATTAATAGCCGCTATGGCGGGTAATGTTGGCGTACAATCTAGCGCTATTATTGTACAAGGCTTAGCAAACGACGATGTAAAAGGAAGTATTAACAATCGCTTAGTAAAGGAAATGCTTTTAGCAATGCTAAATGGGGCTATTCTTGCCTTAGTTTTATTCCTTTTCGTTTGGGGATGGAAAGGAGAGATAAAAACAGCCTTAGCAATTTCGACTTCCTTAGTATTGGTTATTATAGTTGCAGGAATAATAGGCACATTTATCCCTCTATTTTTAAACAAAAGAGGTATTGATCCTGCCATAGCTACAGGCCCTTTTATTACAACAAGTAACGATATTTTTGGAATATTAATATATTTCTGGATTGCTAAGTTAATTTTGAATATATAACGCGATTCAATAAGAAATACATTAAACGTTATAACCCTTTAAATATTGAGACGATTTTAAGCCCTAAGCAACCAATATTAAAAACGGTAGGCCCCTTTAATTTAAATTAATTAATAATCACCTGTGTAGAAAACATTATGAAAATCCTTCATTTAGACACCAACCACCCTTTGTTAATTAACAAACTTGATATGTTAGGTCACACCAATGACGAAGATTACACATCATCCAAAGAAGACATTCAAAAAAAAATACACAAATACGATGGTTTTATCATAAGAAGCCGGTTTAGTATAGATTCAAATTTTATAGATGCAGCAACAAATCTAAAATTTATAGGTCGTGTTGGCGCTGGGCTAGAAAACATCGACTGTAGTTATGCAGCGCAAAAAAACATTACACTAATTTCTGCTCCCGAAGGCAATCGTAATGCCGTTGGAGAACATAGCCTAGCAATGATTCTATCCTTATTCAATAAGTTAAATAAAGCAGATAAAGAGGTACGATTAGGACAATGGAAACGAGAAGACAATAGAGGCATTGAACTCGACGGAAAAACCGTAGGACTTATAGGCTATGGCAATATGGGTAAAGCTTTCGCTAAAAAACTAAAAGGGTTTGACGTAAAAGTGCTCTGCTATGATATAAAACCAAATGTTGCCGATGAAAACGCTACTCAAGTCTCCTTATCTAAACTTCAAAAAAAGGCAGATATCATAAGCCTACATACCCCCGAAACACCATCCACTAAAGGCTTGATAAATAAAGCATTTATAAATACTGTTCAAAAGTCTTTTTGGCTAATTAACACCGCTCGTGGTAAAAGTGTTGTCACATCAGACTTAGTTAATGCCTTAAAGTCTGGCAAAATTATGGGCGCCGGACTAGATGTCTTAGAATACGAGAAATCCTCTTTTGAAAATTTATTTACAAATAATGAAATACCGGAAGCTTTTCAATACTTAATACAAGCAAAAAATGTTATCTTAACACCTCATGTTGCTGGTTGGACTATTGAAAGCAAAGAAAAATTAGCACAAACTATCGTTGATAAAATTAACCATAAATTTCATTAATTTCACAAAACAGACACAATGCCTAAGCCTTAAATAAATTAATATGAAGAAAACAATTTTAATTTTTAGCGCACTCATATTGGCATTGCTTCTCCTTTTTCAAATTAGCAAGTACGCTTTTCTTTATAGTCATTTAAAAATCGAAATCTTAATTGCTATTGTAGCGATTCTCTTCTTTTATATAGGAATTTATATCAATAAAAAAAGCCTAGATAAACCCATAAAATCGGCAACTGAAATCAATTATAATAAAATTAAAGCCTTAAAAATAACAAAACGAGAATACGAAGTTCTTCAAAATATTTCAGAAGGATTATCCAATAAAGAAATTGCAGATCGCTTATTCTTATCTGAAAGCACTATAAAAACATATGTTTCTAACTTACTAGTCAAACTAAATGCAAAAAGACGCACCCAAGCCATTTTAATTGCAAAAAACATTCAAATTATATAAAATCAAAGCCTTATAGATGGACACAAGTTATTTTAGTACTTTAGTATGAGCTTCAATTTAAAGCATTACCATACTTTTGAAAGCCTTATTAAAAATAATAATCTTATGAAAAATATAGTTTTAAAATATGGCGGTTATGGTTTTCTTACTGGCTTTGTTATTTTTACTTTACATCTTGTTTTAGGGATTCCTAATTTAGATTATTCCACAAACGAAGGACTAGGTTATATCTCCATATTTATTTCATTATCGTTTATCTTTTTTGGAATAAAGCATTATAGAGATCATATTAATAATGGGATACTAACCTTTAAAAACGCCCTTATTATAGGTGTTACAATCGCGCTTTTGGTTGGTTTTGGCATTGCTATAGCAGATTTTATATACACAAAATATATAGATCCTTCTTTTTTCAGTAATTATGAAGAACTATTAAAATCCCAAGGAAAAGAAGATGACATTATCAAAATGACTAGTCTTTCTGCTGCATTATTTATGCTTGTTCTTGTAACTCTTATTGGGTTTATTATATCTTTAATATCTGGATTAATTCTACAACGTAAAACGCAACAGTAATGCAATACAAAGCAAATTCCCCTGAAGACTATATTAGTCAGTTACCAGATGAAAGAAAAGCGCCTATAGCCAAGTTAAGGCAAATAATACTAAAAAACCTCCCCATTGGAATGGAAGAGCAAATGAGTTATGGTATGCTTGGCTACGTTATTCCTCACAGTATCTATCCCGCAGGTTATCATTGCGATGCAAAACGCCCTTTACCTTTTATGAATCTCGCTTCTCAAAAAAACTTTATTGCTGTGTACCATATGGGTATGTATTCAAAAAAAGAGATCTTAGACTGGTTTACAAGCGAATACCCAAAACACTGTAAATACAAATTAGATATGGGAAAAAGTTGTGTTCGCTTCAAGAAAACAGAAGACATCCCTTATGCGCTTATTGGTGAATTAACCGCAAAAATGAGTACAAAAGAATGGATCAATGTTTACGAAACCGCTATTAAAAAAAAATAACTTTAATTATGAAAAAACGCGTTACAGGAATTGGAGGAGTATTCTTTAAAACTAAAGACCCTAAACAAACAAAAGAATGGTATAAAAAACACTTAGGATTTAATACTGATGATTACGGCTGCACTTTTTGGTGGAAAGATAAAAATGATAATGATTGCTCTACACAATGGAGCCCTTTTTCTGAAGACACAAAATACTACGCCCCATCTAAAAAAGAATTCATGATTAACTACCGTGTAGAAAATTTAAAAGAATTATTGGTAGCGTTAAAAAATGAAGGCGTGACTATTATTGGAGAAATTGAAGAATACGAGTACGGAAAGTTTGGCTGGATATTGGATAATGATGGTAATAAAATAGAATTATGGGAACCTATAGATAAGGCTTTTTCATAAATCAGTTGATTTTTATTAACTTTAAAGTATCTAATCAATAATAAAACCAACAATGTCTAACGAAAAAAATCTAAGTGATGATCTTAACGAAATGTTAGGAGACGCTAAAAAGGGAGCAAAAAAGGCAGCTAAGAAAGCTGGTGAATTTGCTGGTGAAGCTAAAGAAACAGCTAATGAATTTGCCGACGGCGCTAAAGAAACTTACAATTATGTTACGTCTAATACAAATAAAAAAATATTAGCAGGAATATTAGGCATTCTCTTTGGCTGGCTTGGAATACACAAGTTTATTCTTGGCTACAATAAAGAAGGCGTAATTCTTTTAGTGGTTAGCCTTTTAACTTTTGGAGGAGCAGCAAGTCTTATTGGACTTATAGAAGGGATCATTTACTTAACCAAATCTGATGCTGATTTCTATAATACTTATCAGGTTGGCAAAAAACCATGGTTTTAATAATTCTAAATAAAAGCTTGAATTAGCATAGTATTCAAGCTTTTATTATACTAAAGTCGTGGTACTCATCTGATAAATAGAAACTATTAAAAACTCTATTTTAAAATTTAAAAAGCCTCATCTAAGCTCAAAAAAACATAAAAACAAGTCACTAACAATTATATTTTACCAGCTACTTATCTTCATTAGTTCCAGAAAACTTACGCTCTAATTCCTCTTGAAACTCTTCCATTACAGGACGAACGGTACTTTCTGGTAAATCTGATATTTTAATATACATTAAACCATCTACCGCATTATTAAACAATGGATCTACATTAAACCCAATTAATCTACAATTTTGTTTAATATATTTCTTTAATAATACTGGTAAACGTAAGGCTCCTGGTTCTATTTCATCTATAACTTTATCAAACTTATTTAAATCTGCAGCTGTCGAATCAAAAACAAAATCTTTATCTGCATCATTCAATTTAACTTTAAAAGCCTTTTTAGGGTGTACATATTGTGCCACATACGGATCGTAATAATGAGATTTCATAAACTCAATCATTAATGATTTCGAAAAGTTAGAAAACTGATTACTAATACTTACCCCTCCAATTAAGTATTTATGTTCAGGGAAACGCAATGTCGTGTGTACAATACCTTTCCATAACAAAAATAACGGCATAGGCTTTTGCTGGTATTGCTTAATAATAAAAGCACGTCCTAATTCTAAAGATTCACTCATCATCTTATGAAGTTCTGGTTCAAAGCGAAATAAATCTTGGAGGTAAAATCCATCGATACCAAATTTTTCAAAAATTTTAGCTCCCAATCCCATTCTATAGGCCCCTGCTAAAACGTTGGCTTCACAATCCCAAAGAAACATATGGTGGTAATAACTATCAAATTCATCCAAATCAATAGCTTCGTTTGTCCCTTCTCCTACAGCTCTAAATGTAATTTCTCTTAGGCGGCCAATCTCTCTTAATATATTTGGTATTTTCTTTGCTGGCGCAAGGTATACTTCATAATTTTTACTTTTCAGTAATCTATTATCATCTTCTCTAAGCAACTCGACTTCCTTTATCATAATTTCTGCTTTTACAGGTGTTACAATTTTTTTTGGAGCTTTGTGGGGTTTATGAGGCTTTAAACTAGAGGAAATTGTTTCGCGTAGATTTTCTTTAGGCTCGAAAGCATTGGAAAGCATGTAAGTTTTTTTTCTGATAAAGGCAGAAAAATCGGCTAAAGTTTTATGCGCATTTTGATCTTTTATCGAAATTGGTTTTCCTATACGTACTTTTATTGTTCTACGTTTCTGTGTTAATAATTCTGATGGTAATTTTGCAGTTCTAAACGTATCACTAATCTTAGACAATTTATAGAACAGCTTACTATTTTGAGCATGAAAATATATAGGCACTATAGGGACATTCGCTTTTTGAGCCAGTTTCATAGCTGCTGCTTCCCAAGGTTTATCCACAACTAATTTCCCATCTCTATAGGTAGATACTTCGCCTGCAGGAAAAATACCTAATGGGTGCCCATTTCTTAAATGTTTTATAGCATTTTTAAACCCTGCAATACTAGATTTAACATCTTTTCTATCTTCAAAAGGGTTTACAGGCATTATAAAAGGCTTCATTGGCTCTATACGGTGTAAGAGAAAATTAGCTATAATTTTAAAATCTGGCCTTTTTTCCAACATCAACTTTAACAATAGAATACCATCTATTCCTCCTAGCGGGTGATTCGATATCGTTATATAAGCACCATCTTTAGGCAATCGCTTTAAATCTTCTTCTGGAATTTCAAATTTAATCTGAAATTCTTCAAGAATAGCATCTAAAAACGCTGTATTACTTAAATGCTTATTACGATTATATATTTTATTAAGTATTGTGATTTTTAGAACTTTCATTAAAATCCAACCAATAAAAGTGCCTAAAACCCCATATTTACTAAGGTTAATTGCTTTTGAAACTTCTTTAGCGGTTACTAATCCCATTCTTTATTTTTATTTTTTTTGATATTTACAAATGTAACAAATACATTACTTAGTTACTATTTGAACCGTTTCTTGAAATAACTGTTTTAACAATACTGTTTTACCGTTTTCTAACGCTTTTACAGAAAGAGAATCATAATGTCTTATCGTATACAAAGAGACATTAATGTGACAAGTTACCTTAAATTTCGCTTTTAAGTGTAACAATAGTTCCTCTAAATTATTGTAAGCATTCTCAAAACACACCGAAAAACTTATAGCAGAATTATGAATCACATCTACCTTCATTTTATACAGAGCTAATAAATTAAATATCTCACTTATATTTTCTTCAACTATATACGAAAAATTTAAAGTAGAGAGAGACAACAATACCTGATTTTTTTTAAGTATAAAGCACGGCACTTTTGGATTTATCCCTTCGTCTTTATTAACTATTGTCCCTGCATTTTTTGGCTCTAAAAACGATTTAACTAACAATGGTATCTCTTTTTTCTGTAAAGGCTGTAAGGTTTTAGGGTGTATAACCGAAGCCCCATAAAAAGCAAGCTCAATCGCATCTGTATAAGATATAGCGTTCAATAGTTTTGTGTTTTCAAAAACACGTGGATCAGCATTCAAAACCCCAGGGACATCTTTCCAAATTGTTACGCTTTCAGCATTTAAGCAATAGGCAAATATAGCTGCTGTATAATCACTTCCTTCTCGCCCTAAAGTAGTCGTAAAGTTATTTTTTGAATCACTTGCTAAAAACCCTTGAGTAACATACACCGTCGATACATCTATAGTTTCTTGAATGGCTTCTTGTGTCTTTTTCCAATTTACATTCCCGTTTCTATAATAACTATCTGTTTTTATACAAGTACGCACATCTAAGCATGTATTCTCAAACCCCTTTTTATTTAAGTAGAAACTAATAATTGTAGTCGACAAAAATTCACCATAGCCAATAACTTGATCATAAACAAAATTATAGTCTGGAGACCTATTTGTTTTAAAAAACAACTCTAAGTCTTCAAATAGTGTTGTTACAACTTTAAAAACATCCTCTTGTTCATCTTCAAATAAATCTAAAAGAATATTCTTATGAAAGGTTTTTATAGGATCAAGTACTTTTTGTAATTCGTTTGTAGCATTAAAGTACTTATCGATAACCGTTTCAAAAGCATTTGTCATCTTACCCATAGCAGAAACAACAATAAGTGTATTGTTATAGCCTACTGTTTCTAACACTTTAATAACATTTCGTACACCGTTAGCATCTTTTACAGAAGCCCCACCAAATTTAAATATTTTCATTATATGTTATTAATATATTTTTTTATGCCATCTTTATCTAATTGTACCACATCCCAATCGCGCATAATCTTAGCGCCTTTTTTTTCATAGAATGCGATAGCAGGTTCGTTCCAATCTAAAACTTCCCATCCAATACGCTTAACTCCTAAAGTATTCCCATAAGTTATCACTTCATTCAATAAAGCGGTTCCTAGTCCACTTCCTCGCATTGCCTTACTTACAATAAGATCCTCTAAATGTAAAGCTTGTCCTTTCCATGTAGAATAACGCATATATACAAGGGCTATTCCAACAATTTTATTTTGAGATTCTGCTACAAAACATTTAAACTTAGGAACAGCACCAAACCCATCATTTTGCAATTGCGCCACAGTAAGCTCTACAGCGTCTAATGCCTTTTCATAAAGTGCCAATTCCTTTATTAAATCAAGCACTTGTGGCATATCGCTTTTATTAGCAAATCGAATAGAAAAATCCATAATCTTAATTTTACACCAAATATAGTTTAAACTTAAATAGGGTAATACATTAATATAACATGAAAACGATATAGTTTATTAAAAAATACGATATTTGCATATAAACTCATCTAGGCCTTTAAAGCCTAGATACAAAATAAACAGCATTACGCTTTATGTCTCGAAAAAATCAAACGTTAGGAGAGTTCATTATTGAAAACCAATCGGCCTTTAAATATACCTCTGGCGAGCTATCTAGACTAATAAACTCTATTCGTTTAGCCGCTAAAGTAGTAAACCACGAAGTAAACAAAGCGGGCTTAGTAGATATTATTGGTGCTGCTGGCGACACTAATATTCAAGGTGAAGATCAACAAAAACTGGATGTATATGCTAATGATAAGTTTATACAAACATTAACCAATAGAAATATTGTTTGTGGAATAGCTAGTGAGGAAGAAGACAATTTTATATCCATAAATAGTCAAGATGAAAACAATCAAAATAAGTATGTTGTTTTAATGGATCCCTTAGACGGCTCCTCGAACATAGATGTTAATGTTTCTGTAGGTACTATATTTTCTGTTTATAGGCGTGTTACTCCTGTAGGAACTCCTGTTACCATAGACGATTTCCTTCAAAAGGGAAATCAGCAGGTTGCCGCAGGATATATTGTTTATGGCACGTCTACAATGCTGGTTTATACAACAGGATATGGCGTTAATGGCTTTACATTAAACCCAGCAATAGGAACCTTTTATTTATCGCACCCTAATATGAGCTTTCCTGAAGATGGGAATATCTATTCTGTAAATGAAGGAAATTACATTCATTTTCCTCAAGGAGTAAAAGACTATATAAAATATTGTCAAATGGAAGAAGGTAACAGGCCTTACACTTCTAGATATATTGGATCTTTAGTTTCCGATTTTCATAGAAATATGATTAAAGGAGGAATTTATATGTATCCTAAAAGTTCTAAAAACTCTAACGGAAAACTACGCCTTTTATATGAGTGTAACCCAATGGCGTTTCTAGCGGAACAAGCTAATGGAAAAGCGAGTGATGGGCATACACGAATATTAGATGTAGAACCTACAGAGCTTCACCAACGCATTCCTTTTTTCTGTGGCAGTAAAAAAATGGTTGAAAAAGTAGAGTATTTTATACAAAAAGCGCACTAATTTAGTGCACCCTGTTTTTATATATAAAATAAAAATGTCTTGAAGTTATTAGCTCCAAGACATTTTTATTTTATAGACACCGCTACTGGTCTAATTTTTAAACCAATATTTATGCTAATATGTACTATTGATTCATTGCTTTCATTTCATCAATAAAAGTATCTAAGTCTACACCGTTATTAACCAGAGTTAATGCTTTATCACACACGTACTTTACGTTTTCTGGTGTAAAACCAAGTCCTACTGCTATTTTTCTAAGCAATACCTCTTCATGATCACCCTTAATATGATCTACATAAACCATACGAGACAAGTCATAAAGACGTTCTAATCTCCTTTCATAAGAAGTCGGTGGATTAATAGGGTGCTTTTTGTAATCTTTTAAAATCTCAGCATAATTAGCTTCAGAAAGATCTAGCTTTTGAGCCAATCTTTTTAAAAAGGCCTTTTCATCATCAGTAATAATTCCATCATCCATCGCCACTCTAACAATTGCTGCAAAATGATCTTTATTACGCTTTTTAAATCCGCTATCAAATAAATTTGAAAATGACATATATCTTTATATTTTTAAGTCCTGCAAATATAGAGAAACTTAAGCCTATTTAAAATTAAATATTTCTTTTTTTGAACACCAATCTAGGTTCATAAAACAAGCTTTTTCGCGTCTCACAATAAAAAAAACACCCTTTTCAAAAGCCTAAAAAACAAGCCTTTTTCACTATTTTAAACCGTTTTAAACTTTAAGCATTTAACAAAAACAAGCTTTAAAAAAAACAGGTCGTAATTGGCAAATCAAAATTCTAAACATATCTTTGTTTAAAAGAAAAATACGTGAGCAAATCTTCAATCTCGCAAGCCTATTTAAAGTCTTTGCAACTGCAAAAACTGCAAATTGCTATTGGCGAAACCGAATCTAAAAATGATAACAAACTTCATTTAAAAGGGCTTGTAGGCTCTGCTTTATCCTTTGTTATAAGCGAAAGCTTTAAGGCTACAGAAAAACCTTTTTTACTCATCTTTGACGACAAAGAAGAAGCCGCCTTTTACCTCAACGATTTTGAACAACTTTTAAACACTAAAGATGTTCTGTTTTACCCTGGCAGTTACCGCAGGCCCTATCAAATAGAAGAAACCGACAATGCCAACGTATTGTTACGTGCCGAAGTTTTAAATCGCATAAATTCTCAAAAAAAACCAGCATTAATTGTAACTTATCCCGATGCTCTATTCGAGAAGGTTGTTACACGGAAAGAACTCGAACGCAACACACTAAAGGTTTCTGTTGGCGATAATCTTTCTATAGACTTTGTAAATGAAGTCCTATTTGAGTACAAGTTTAAACGTGTAGATTTTGTTACAGAACCTGGAGAATTCTCTGTTAGAGGTGGTATTGTCGATGTCTTTTCATTCTCTCACGATGAACCATATCGTATAGAATTTTTTGGAGATGAGGTTGATAGCATTCGTACATTCGATGTAGAAACACAACTCTCAAACGAACAAATAAAAAAAATCGGTATTATTCCCAATGTAGAGAATAAATTTTTAGACGAATCTAGGGCTAGTTTTTTAAAATATATCGCCGCTAAAACAGTGGTATTCACAAAAAATGTAGCTGTTTTATTTTCTAGGATTGACGATTTTTATAGCAAGGCAGAAAAAGCCTTCAATGCGCTTTCTACAGAAGTAAAACATGCCAAACCAAATGAATTGTTCTGTCATTCAGAATTATTAAAAAAACAGCTTCTCTATTTTACTTTAGTCGAATTTGGAACAGACGCCTGGTTAAGTCCCAAAACGGAGATTGTATATAACACAACTCCCCAACCAGTATTTAATAAGCAATTTAATTTATTAATTGATGACCTTAATAGAAATCACAATAATGGATTTACAAATTATATTGCTTGCATAAGCGAGCAGCAAGCCAAACGCTTCCATGATATTTTTGATGATATGGAGCAAAATGTACACTACAAAACCATTACATTATCGCTATATCAAGGCTTTGTAGATCATGCTAATAAAATAGTTTGCTACACAGACCATCAAATTTTTGAACGGTATCATAAGTTTCATCTTAAAAATGGTTATGCAAAAAAACAAGCCATTACTCTAAAAGAACTTACAAACTTAGAAATTGGTGATTATGTCACACATATAGATCATGGTATTGGTAAATTTGGCGGACTTCAAAAAATAAATGTAGAAGATAAAAAACAAGAAGCTATAAAATTGGTATATGGAGAACGAGACGTATTATATTTAAGCATACATTCCTTACACAAAATCACCAAATTTAACGGCAAAGACGGGAAACCACCAAAAGTATACAAGCTTGGCAGTAAAGCATGGAAAACGTTAAAACAAAAAACAAAAGCACGTGTAAAACACGTGGCTTTTAACCTAATAAAACTTTACGCAAAACGTAAGTTAGAAAAAGGCTATCAATACAACGCAGACAGCTACTTGCAACATGAGCTAGAAGCATCTTTTATATATGAAGATACCCCAGATCAAACTACAGCTACCATAGACATCAAAACCGATATGGAAAGTGAACGTCCTATGGATCGTTTAATTTGTGGAGATGTTGGCTTTGGAAAAACAGAGGTAGCCATTCGTGCAGCTTTTAAAGCCGTAGATAACGGAAAACAAGTAGCTGTTTTGGTACCAACAACCATTTTAGCTTTTCAGCACCACAAAACTTTTAGCGAACGCTTAAAAGAATTCCCTGTTACCGTAGACTATGTTAACCGCTTTCGAACGGCAAAACAAAAAAAAGACACTTTAGAACGTTTAGAAAAAGGACACGTAGACATTATTGTTGGTACACATCAATTGGTTAATAAAAAAGTAAAATTTAAAGATCTTGGACTACTCATAGTAGATGAAGAACAAAAATTTGGAGTCGCCGTTAAAGAGAAATTAAAGACATTAAAAGATAATGTAGACGTATTAACCTTGACTGCAACACCAATCCCTAGAACACTCCAATTTAGCCTAATGGCCGCTCGTGATCTATCGGTGATTACTACAGCTCCACCCAATCGATTTCCTATAGAAAGTAATGTGATTCGTTTTAGCGAAGAGCATATTCGTGATGCTGTTAGCTATGAGATACAACGTGGCGGGCAAGTGTTCTTTATTCATAATCGTATTGAAAATATTAAAGAGGTCGCTGGGATGATCCAACGTTTAGTTCCTGACGCGAAAATAGGTATTGGACACGGACAAATGGATGGTAAAAAGTTAGAGGAACTAATGCTTGGCTTTATGAATGGCGCTTTCGATGTTCTCGTTAGTACAACTATTATAGAAAGTGGTTTGGACGTCCCCAATGCAAACACCATTTTTATTAACAATGCCAATAATTTTGGGCTAAGTGATCTGCATCAAATGCGTGGACGTGTTGGTAGAAGTAATAAAAAAGCTTTCTGTTATTTTATTACGCCTGAATATTCCGCAATGACTAATGATGCTCGAAAACGCATCCAAGCTTTAGAGCAATTTACCGCATTAGGTAGCGGGTTTAATATTGCAATGAAAGACTTAGAAATTCGTGGCGCAGGAGACCTTTTAGGTGGTGAACAAAGTGGCTTCATAAATGAAATCGGGTTCGATACCTATCAAAAAATATTAAATGAAGCTATTGAAGAATTGAAAGAAACCGAGTTCAAAGACCTTTATCAAGAAGATATCGAAAACAAAGAGTATGTAAAAGACATAACAATAGATACGGATTTCGAATTATTATTTCCTGATGATTATGTTAATAATATCGCCGAGCGCTTAAATTTATATACTCAATTAAATAATTTTAAGACTGAAGCTGAATTAAGTCAATTCGAAAATGAACTCCTAGACCGTTTTGGCGAACTACCAATACAAGTAGTCGACTTATTAAATAGTGTCAAATTAAAATGGATAGCGACTACGTTAGGTATTGAAAAAGTAATACTAAAACAAGGAAAGCTTGTTGGTTACTTTATAAATGATCAACAAAGTCGTTTCTACCAGAGCCAAAACTTCTCAAAATTATTACAATATGTGCAACAGCACCCACAACGTTGTAAAATGAAGGAAAAACAAACTAGAAATGGTTTACGCTTATTACTTACCTTTGAAAATATAAAAACAGTCGAACAGGCACTAATAGTACTCAATCCTATTTTGGAATAATTATTGTTTTTGTAATAGAAAATAAACAGCAATGACTAAGAAACTCCTTTTTTTATTAAGCCTTTTACCAAGTATATTGTTTGCACAACACACTATAAAAGGAACATTTACACCCCCAAAAGAATTCACCTTTGCCTTTTTATATAGGGTCACCGCAGAAACCTCCATTTTTGTAAATAATGCGAATATAGACGAAGATGGTAATTTTGAGTTTATTATGGATCCGAAGGCTCCCCCAGGAACCTACCGCATTGTATATGCGCAACCCCAAGACGAATTTAATTTTGATGTGCTGTATGACGGTAAAGAAGATATTATTTTGGAATTTGATTTAAAAAAAGGGGTGCGTTTTACAAGTTCTACCCAAAACAAACTCCTTGTTTCATATAATAAAAGTATGAATTTAGTTAGCGCTAGTATAAACAACTATTATTCACAAAACAAAAAAGATGATGTAGGGTTTAAAAGTGTATTCAAAGTACTTAAAGATACTCAAGACACTTTTGAAAAGGCCTCTAAAGACATGCTTGTTTTTAATTTTATAAAATCTAGAAGACCCTATATTCCCAAAGAATATGAAGATGCTAGCACTTTTTCAAAACATATAAAAGATCATTATTTTAATCATATAGATTTTGGTAGTGAAATCCTTCAAAATTCTAATTTACTAATAGAATCAACATTAAATTATGTTTTTGGTTTTGCAAATCCCGAAAATGGAAATGAAGATTTTATAAACAATATAGATGTCGTTGGAAAAGTAACTAAAGAGCATCCAAAAATTCAAAAAATTCTATTAGAAACACTATGGCATCAATTTGCTCAAGAAGAAAATGAAACGGTAGCAAACCATATTGCAACGCACTACTTAATTGCGCTTGCAAACGCTTCAAACGATTATAAACTAAGTGAAAAATTAACTTACTTTAAAAATGCATCTATAGGAAATACCGCTCCTAACTTTGATATAAAAACAACGAACAACAAAGGCATAACAGCAACTAAAAAGCTTAACGAATTAAATGGCGCTAATCATTATTTAGTTTTATTTTGGAGCACAACTTGTTCCCATTGTCTTGAAGAAATACCTAAACTTAAAGCATACACAGATTCTATTAACGAAAAAGAATTAAAAGTTATCGCCGTTGCATTAGATAATGACTCCTATCGTTGGGAGAACATGACACATAACTACCCTAATTTTACACACGTTTTTGGCAAAGGAAAATGGGATAATCCTATTGGAAATAATTATAATGTTAGCGCTACGCCTAGTTATTTCTTATTAGATAGCGACAAAAAAATAATAAGCAAACCATATGATTTTGAAGCCTTTAAAAGCCATTTTAAAACACTCCCTAAAGAAAAACAAACAAGTAACAACAACCTAATTGGCACATGGGTAGATTCTAGAGAAGAGCAGCAATTAAATCCTAATGGTTTCGTTTTTCGCCCATCAGATTATAAAAAATTTCCCCCAAGCAGGTTTAGATTTAGAATGGAATTAAAAGAAAAAGGAAATTGCAACTATTTATCGCTAGCCCCTACAGACAAACATGAAATGATGCCTGGCAAATGGTCTTACGACAATAAAGCGCAAACCTTAACGCTTTACTCTCTTGAGGATACACTTATTAAAACTTTTACGGTTGATAAAGCAGAAAAAGAGGTGTTACTATTAAGTAAAATAAAATAACAATGGTGTTACAAAAATCAGCCAAGATGAAAACAGTCTTTTTTAATAATCTATTAAAGGCGCTCTTCTTAGTGGTTGTACTATGCATATCCATTGGCTGTAGTAAACAAACAAAAAAAACTTTAGAAGATTCTAAAATTATCATTGCTCACCGTGGGGCTTCAGGCTACTTACCAGAACATACCTTAGAGAGCAAAGCGATGGCCTATGCGATGAAACCCGATTTTATAGAACAAGATTTAGTACTAAGTAAAGACAACATTCCAATCGTTATTCATGATATCTTTCTAGATGACGTTACAAATGTTGCTGATGTTTTTCCTAACAGAAAAAGAAAAGACAACAGGTACTATGTTATAGATTTTAATTTCAAAGAACTACAACAACTCAATGTAACCGAACGGTATAATACAGAAACAAAAACAGCCATATACCCTAATCGATTTCCATTACACAAGTCTGCTTTTAAACTACACTCTTTACAGCAAGAGATTGAACTCATACAAGGCTTAAACAAAAGTCTTAACTATAACATTGGAATTTATCCTGAAATAAAAAACCCTAGTTTCCACCTAAAAAACGGAAAAGATATCTCTGCCATTGTCTTAAAAATTTTAACCAATTATGGCTATATTTCAAAATACGATAATTGCATGCTACAGTGTTTTGATGCCAAAGAGTTAAAGCGCATAAGAACAACATTACACTCCAACCTTTTTTTGGTTCAACTAATAGAATCTTCTGAAGAAGCCAAGCAATTAGACTATTTTTCAACCTATGCAGACGGTATAGGACCTTGGTACAAGCAAATTCTAAACAAGAAAAATACTAATGGTGAGTGGCAATTCACCAATTTAGTAAACAAAGCACATACACTAGGACTAAAAGTACATCCTTACACCTTTAGAGCCGATCAATTTGAAGGGTTCTCCTCTTTTAACCAACAATTAGAAACTCTTCTTTTTAAAGCAAATGTAGATGGGGTTTTTACCGATTTCCCTGATAAGGTTATTCAATTTCTAGAAGCGAAATAGCATAAAAAACACATATTCTTCATGGCCTTAGGACAAGAAGCACCTCATGAAATTTAGTAGCATTTCCATGCTAAGAATTAACTCTACAAATCACAACTAAACAATGTTTTTTAAACCTTAATCAACTAAAAGTTCATAAAACGTTTTACAGGAAAATAATATCATAATATAAAATACTAAGACTACATTATTTATCTTTAGGCTTTATAGCGCGCTATTACATATTTTTTAGAGTCTCTTTTTTACCCCTTGCTATATCTGAAAACGTTACATTTTAAATAAACATTAAGGAAACAAAATGATTATAAAGGATTTAGAATATATAACCATAGAAAACCAAACTACAGCATTCCCTAAGCACTTTCATGAAACCTTTTGTATTTCATTAATACAAAAAGGTATTGAACAAATTGATTTTGAAAACCAAAGCCTTTTTAGTGAAGCGGGGAGTATATCTATAACTAATCCTTATGAAATACACTCTAATCCTTTATTTGACAATAAGTCACAATTAAAATTTGATACCATTTATATCCCTAATGAATTAATAAAAACCATATTAAATGGAAAGAATATTAAATTTATTAATCGAAAAATAAACAGCAAACACGCCAACAAACTGTTTGTCAATCTTAAAAATGCAATTGCGAAACAAAAAATTGAAAGCATAGAATCTCATCTAAGACAATTTGTTTATATAATAAAATCCTACTCGGAAGAAAACAAAAATGAATATTCCGAATTTAATTTACAACATTTCAATCAAATTAACCACTATATTGAAACTCATATTTATGATAAATTTAGTTTAGATGAACTATCTAAAATTGCAAATATTAACAAATTTGGATTCGCAAAAAAATTCAAAGCCTCAACTGGAATGTCTCCTATTAATTATATCCTGATGAAAAAAGCTTTTTCAAGCAAGAAATTAATAAATTCAAAAACAGAACTTACAACTATAGCTTATCAATACAATTTTTCAGATTTAGCTCATTTTTCTAAAACCTTTAAACGTTTTGTAGGAGTTTCACCTAAAAACTACAAAGACAGTCTTAGCAGCAAGATATAATTGCCAATATTATACAAGCTTTAAAATAATGACAGTCTTACATTTGATAAACTTTATATTCAAATGAAAAAAACATCATACCTATTCTCGCTTTTCTTTTTTACTATATCTAATATTATTTATGCGCAATCTATAGACGATTCGTTTTCTAAGAAAAAGATGCGAAAAGATTTAAAAATCTTTAAAAAAATAAGATTATCAGCAAACTCTGGACTATATAAATATCGCACGAATCAAGAGATTGACAGCATCTACCAATGGGCTAACAATAAAATTAGTACAGCCTCTAGTTATAGAGATTTTTACAATATTATCTCCCAATTAACTGATTTTGAAGGCAGCTTACACAATGACACTAGTCTAACTGAAAAAATATATCAATCCATAAAAACGGAAAAAAGCGGTTATTTTCCATATCCAATTAAATGGATTGATAACAAGTGGATTATCAATTACAATAACGAAAACATTCCATTAGGCTCAGAAATCATATCTATCAACAATGAAAAAATTGAAGATATTATAAAAAATCTTTATAAATACTACACTACAGACGGAGTAAATAAAACAGGCAAACGCGTGGGTATAAATTACAATTTCAGTAAGTATTACCGCTTAAATTATGGTTTAACAAAGACCTTTTCTGTAAAATATAAAGAAAACAATTCAACTAAAACAAAAGAAGCTCTCCTTAAAAGCATTAGCTATAAAAACTATTATACCAATATAGACCATAGATTTTCAAAACCATTTGATGAAGTACATTATAAAGATTGGGATAGTAATGAAATATACAGTTATAAATTGATAGACAACTCTATTGGTGTTTTAACTATAAATAATTTTGGAATGGGTAACGAAGAAGATCCAGAACACCTAAAATACATTACCTTTTTAGATCGTGTTTTTTCCAGTATTAAAAAAAACGGTATCAAGCATTTAATTGTTGATGTTCGTTATAATGGCGGCGGAACAGACCCAAATGATTTAGTAACCTATTCTTATTTAACAGATCGAAATTTCTCAGAAAACAAACAAGCTTGGATAAGTTTTAAAAAAATACCACAATTAAGATATATAGAAAGTGAAGCGCCTTCATTTTTAAGGTTTTTAGGCGTTGGAAAATATAACAAATGGTTTCAAAAAGAGTTTTACATAAAAAAAGAAACCGGTTTTTATCAAGGGCCTTTAAGTGACGATCATAAAGTAAGAAAACCAAATAAACATACTTTTAGTGGGAACGTTTACCTATTAATAAGCGAAAGAGTTGCCTCTGCAGGAAGTTTATTTGCCTCGATGCTGGCTGGGAACAAAAATACGGTTGTAATTGGAGAAGAAACTATGGGTACTTATTATGGCCATAATGGACACACATCATTAACCTATATTCTTCCTAAATCTAAGATTTCAACCTCTTTTTCTATTGTAAACTTAGAACAAGATGTTCCTCAAAAAAAGAACCAGTTATATAACCGAGGGATTATTCCTGACTTTAATGTAACTCAAACATATCATGATTATTTAAATCAAAAAGACACTCAAATGGCTTTTACAATTAATTTAATACAAAATAAAAACTAGAGGCAAAATCTCGTTTCTCTATTTTTTGCATCGTGCTCTATAAAGCGCATTCATTAGAACCTAAAAATTTTTGACACAATGATTCAACATCCTGCAATATGTATTGCAGGATGTTAAATCGTTTTTCCTGCCATTAAATATTTTAAAACAGTAACTAAAAAATTCTTAGCCTATTTTATGTTTTATAATTTAATTTTATACACCGTAAATTCCATATTTGATAGGTCTTGGCTAACTTCATGAATACGAGAATTAGTATAATATAAATAGCCATTATCTATACTAAAACTATCTGCCCATTTTATCAATTCTCCTGCTGCTAAGGTTGAAATAACTTTTGTTTTTAGATTTAGCTGTTGTATTTTATGTTGCTCCAAATCTGCATAATACAAATACCCATTATTAATAATCATCCCATCTGGAGCTGCTGTTTTTGCAACTGCTGTAATCGCTTTCTCAATTTCTAGATTTGTTCCTTTTATTAAAACATCAACAGGCACACTATAAAGGCTATACCCCGTTAAGGCATGGTAATAAAGAGTCCCGTTTTCTACATCAAAAGCAATACCATCGGAATGCACAACATTATTCCAACGCTTCCCATTAATGGTTAAAAAAGACACCTCACTTTGAGTCGATTTATGCTTATCCAACACGCGTTTCGTCTCTCCTGTTTTTAAATTTAAAACCACTAAACCAGGACGCCCTGAGTCTGTAAGATAAGCATAGTTTCTTTTTGTATCAATACGTATGTCATTGATATATGAGTTCGCATAAAAACTTGCTATAGGTAGTTTATACGTTTTGATAAGTTGATTAGTCTCTAAATTAAAAACAAAAATTACAGGCTGTCCAATAACGCCTTTAAACTCGGGGTTTCTTGTATCGATTACATATAATAAACCATCTGAACTAACGACAGATTGTACTGCCACAAATACAGAATCTTGTACAGGTGTTCCTATCTCCCAACGGTTCCATTCCTCATTAGGATAAGGAGTAAATTGATTTTCATTTTTAATTTCAGAGAGTGCATATTTAACCTGTTTTCTCCAACGCGGAAAATTCACAAACACTCGGCCATTACTTACAGCAATTCCTGTTAATTGCTCCCCTTTTATAGCGGCTACTTTAGTAACGATTTCTTTTTTCTCATGCACTTGTTTTTGCGCTTTACAGCTTGTTACTATTATAAGTACAATAAAGCTAAAGCATAATGATTTAAAAGCTTTCATATTCAAATTATTTATTTAACACGTTATCTATTAGCATTTTTATCACACCACAATCTTTTACTACATATAAAACACTCTACTCCATCTATTCTCCTTTTACATCTCGGAACGAGTACATTTTCATAAAAAATACCCCTTTACAACCAAGCTTCTTCAAAGCAGTAGTAAAACGGAAAATTAAAACGGCCATTAGCCCTTCTGAAAAATTGTCGTAAGCCCCCTAAATAACTTTCCTTAATCGTTCCTTTTTGAGCACTTATATTTAAGTATATTATTTTAGAGACAGTATATAGCTTACAGTCTTTAAATTAGACTAATATTAAAAGGCCTTAGAAATATTATATTTATAGCCTTATAATGATTAATATACTTTTAAAATGTTACACAACTCAAAATTACGGTTTATTTTAATTGATTTATGCTTTATTAAGTAAACATAACTCTAAAAGTTTTTGACAGTTTATATTATTTTACCCCATTAGCTCAACAGTCATTCAAAAAAGAGATAACAAGCCACTAGCCCCTTCATTAATACGTATGTGCCTTCAATTTGATTTGTATTTACTACATTTAGCGCATTATAAAAGACTATACCAAAAAGATGGATTCAAGACAGAGACTCATAGCTCATTTTAGAAAAAGCATTGTATTAACAGATCACGAAGCAGACATTGTTAGTGGTCTTTTTACAACGATTACACTAAAAAAGAAAGATATTTTATTATTTGTAGGAGAACACTCTTCCCATATGAGATTCATTTCAAAAGGTTGCATGAGAAGTTATTATATGAACAAAGAAGCGAAAGAACACATCTTGCAATTTGGCATAGAAGACTGGTGGATTAATGATTTGTATAGCTACTTAACCAACACGCCAGCTAAACAATTTATCCAAGCCATAGAAGATAGTGAGGTCCTACAAATACATAAAGATCAATTAAACCAATTATATAATAGTGTTCCTGCTATGGAACGTTTTTTTAGGTTAAAATTTGAATCGGCTTATGTTGCCCTTCAAGAAAGAACTATAGATAACATGAGTAAACCTGCAGAAGAACGCTATATAGAGTTTCGTTCAAAATATAGAACTATAGAACAACGGGTTCCTCAATATATGATTGCCTCATACTTAGGGATAACTCCTGAATTTTTAAGCACTCTTAGAAAAAATATTTAACAGCTCCTTTCTTAAGGTATCTTAAGACTTAAAGATTTCGTCTCTTTTAAATTTGTACTATTAATTTAAAACCGTTGTACAAATGAAAAAAATAATAGCCTTTACAGGGAGTAATAACTCAAACTCGATTCATGAAAAATTAATTCAAGCCATACTACTAAATTCTCCTAATCAAAATATTGAATTTATAGATTTAAAAGAGTACAAGGCGCCTATTTACAGCCAAGATATTGAGCAAAACGGTATTCCCAAACCAATAAAAGCACTATTTAAGTTATTCACAACTGCTGATGCCTTTATTATAGCCTCTCCCGAGCATAATGGATTACCTTCTGCTTTTCTAAAAAACACGATCGATTGGCTTTCCTTAATAGATCAACGTTTTTTTGGAGAAAAGCCTGTTTTACTCGTAAGCACCTCCCCAGGACCAACAGGAGGCAAAACTCATCTTAAAATTTTAGAAAAACTACTCTTACGCTGGGGAAGCCTTTTTGTGGAGCAATATTCGTTGGGGAATTTCAATCAATATTTTAACACAAATACATTATCCTTTATAAATCCGTTAGAAAACGAAAAGTTAACAAAGGGAATAAACGCAATAATACAGCAACAGCCTAGTGCCCCGAAAAGCAATCTAGACGTTGTAAACAATTATTTCCAAGCCTTTAAAAATGGAGACACAAAACAGGTACTGGATACTTTTCATCCAAACTGTTATATTGTAAGTGTTAAGGAAGAAGAGCGCCCAAAAGAGCAATTGCACGGTATTTACAGGTCTCAAAAAGAAGCGCAGCAATTTTTAAATAATATCTTTAATTTATTCGACACAAAAGACTTCTCCATAGAGAATATTCTTCCTTTTGGTGAGCATTTAATAATGGCGCAGGGAACTTTTTCTCATAAAGTAAAAACGACTGGTAAATTATTTAATAGTTCTTGGGTGCTACTTTGCACTATAGAAGACGAAAAAATAAAAGAGTATCGCTTTTATGAAGATTCAGCCGCGTTTGTTACGGCCTCAAGCTTTTAATTTTAGATGGAGTAATACCTTGCCCTAATATATAGTGCATCTATTACTCCTTTATCATATAATATATTTAAATGGATAATTACAGTATTAGTCACTTGTTTGAATTTTGGGAATATATAGGTATTAAAAATCATTTTTTTTACCATAAAAAAGCATACAACTATAACCGCCCTAATAATAAGTCTTGGCCAAGTAAAATCTTTGGAATCGACAGAGAAACCATAGATTTTAAGCACTTACATTTTAAAATAAAAAAAGGAATCATTCCAAATTCACTAGTAATACATGAGAATGAATTTATCGAAAAACAACTTCTAGAAACCCATTTTGAAAAAACATCATGTGTAAGAGGGATGGCTTTAAATATTTCTCATACCACTAAGCTTACAGACAATTTCCCTAACATTATAGAGGTAAACACAACCTTAAAAGCTATTGAATTTGCTAGAATAGCATCCTTATCTTTTGGTTATAAAATAGATTCGAAAACCATTATATCCTTACTGCATTTAGAATCAAAGATTAGATTATATATAGGAAAACACAACGGTTATTATGCGAGTTGCGGCCTTATTTTCCTAGATCGTAATGCTGTATCTGGAATACACATGATTGGAACAATCGCTAAATACAGAGGTCTAGGTTTAGGAAAAAAAATGACCTCCAAACTAATTGTTGAAGCTATGAAAAATAACAGCAATACCATTGTTTTAGTAGCCTCTAAAGCTGGTGAAAAAATTTATTCCAAAATGGGTTTTACTCCTAATGGGAACTTAAAAAGTTATATTGCTAAAAATAGACCTACATGAGAACAAATACATTTTAATATAATATCATTATAAAAAAAGAAAGCACGATTCTTAACCGTAATACTAGAATAACTTTAACCCCTATTTTTAACTCCTTAAATCTAAGGAATCCGCTTTAATATTTTGCATTATAATAAAAACGAATTAATTTCGCGTCATTTATAAATAAAAAGAATAATGGAGGTTTCTTTAAGAAATTTAAAACTAATTAATGTTATTGTTAAAGAAGGGTCTGTAACGAAAGCCGCAGATAAACTATACCTCTCGCAACCCGCGTTAAGTCATCAACTAAAAAAATTAGAAGGAGAGATAGGTCTTAAAATATTTAACCGCTTGAATAAAAAATTAATACTTACGGAAGCTGGTCAAATTCTATTTAAAGCTTCTGAAAAATTATTAGTTTCTTTTAATTTACTTAACGCCGAACTTGATGAATTTAAAAAAGGCAAAAAAAAAGAAATCAGCTTAACAATCGAGTGTTATACCTGTTATCATTGGTTGCCTAAAGTGGTGCAGGAATTTAGAAAGAGTAATCCTGAAATAAATGTTCAAATTAACATTGAGGCAACAAAAGCTCCGCTTCAATATCTTACCGAAGGCAAAATTGATATGGCTATTGTGAGCCGCAGATCGAATAACTCATTCATCCATTTTGAACCATTAATCTCAGATGAGATGGTTGTTATTCTTTCAAAAGAAAATGATTTGAAAGATATGGACATACTGGAATTATCGGATCTTAAAAAGCAAAATTTAATTATTTATGATATGACGGATAAAGCTAATTATGTTTTAAATAATATTTTACAAAACAATCAAGACCTGGTTAACTCCATTCAAAAAGTACAATTAACAGAAGCAATTATACAGTTAGTTAATGCTAATTTAGGGATTACAATTATGGCGCAATGGGCAGCCTCTCCATTTTTAAAAAATAACGATTTAATATGCATCCCCTTTAAAGCGAATCTTGGGCAAAGAGATTGGTTTATCGCAAGTCTTAATAAAATAACATCGACAGAAAATTTATTTATTGAGCAAATCAAATCATACTTTAATCAACAGCATTTGATTTGAAGGTTAGAAACAATAATATTCATTGCGTAAGCGCTTCTTAATTTGTATTGGATTACACTAACAAAGACAAAGTCATATTAATAGAATTAGAAAGCTCTTTTCGGTATGGCTTAACTTTAGAAACACCTCTCACTGTATAAGATATAAAACAAAGAAGCAAGCAGATTTTAAATCTTTAGCCGAATCATAACCTACACCTCATCACCTTTAATTACAGCTGTTTTTTCCTTTTAAGCTCTTTAAAAACATCAAGACAGCTTTCTTAAGCTACATTAATATTTCACTTCTATTTCTAACATAATTTTGCCTCTCACAAAATGAATAGATTATGTTAAAATATATAAGTTTTTCGATTACTCTCTTTTTTGCTGTTTTAGTCTCAAATGCACAAAAGCTTAATTTTTCCCCAGAAATAGTATTAGGCCATAGGTCTACATCATACCAACATTTTATTAACCATAGTTTTAATAAAAAATGGTCTTTTAATAATGTATCATACATAGATACAGAATATAATAATGAAACAAATAATATTTTTTTTATAAGAAATATGTTGTCTTTGAATTTGAATAAGGCCTTTAAATTTAATGCTGCGGTAGGACTTAAAAACCCTGGCGCATTTGCGACAATAACCTCTCAATATCAATATTGGGTAACACCTTTTAAAATAAGCTATGCTATTGGGAGCACCTATCAAAATGGGTTTACTATTGAACAAACATTAACAATAAATTACACCCCTACTTTAAGCAAAAACATAAAAGCTTACCTCAACATATTTATAGTTGCTAATACTGATTTAAAAATATTAAATAGAGGGATACAACAACTCCGCATAGGACTTAAAAAAGAAAACCTTATCACAGGAATAGCAATCAATTTAGATCAATTTGCAAAAGCAGAAAAAACACTCGAAAATTACGGGATTTTTATTAAACAAAACTTTTAAACATTATATTATGAAACACACAAAACAACACATCGGATTATTACTTTTAAGAGTTAGCATTGCTTTTACAATGCTCATTTACGGAATTAGTAAATTAATTTTTGGAATCGATTTTATTGCTAGTCAGATAACGCAATATGGACTTCCTTCTTTTTTAGCTTATGGGGTTTTTGTTGGAGAAATTATTGCCCCTATTCTTATTATTATAGGATATAGAACCAAATTAGCAGGTCTTATATTTGCCCTTAACTGCTTTGTAGCAACCATAATGGTACAACTCCCTAATTTACTAAAACTAAACAACTTTGGCGGCTGGGAAATGGGGCCTTTATTTATTTATACTATTTTTGGTCTTGCTTTATTCTTTACAGGCGGAGGAAAATATAGCTTCTCAACTAAAAATAAATGGGACTAATACCGCGGGTTACACAACAGTAATTTATCTTTTGTAACGATTTACTCTTAATTAAAAAACAAGTAAAAAAATTCATTAATTTTTAAAATAAACCAGCTCATATTCTAAATGTTTTCAGGTCGAATATCATAAAGCTTAAAATACAATCTTATAACATTCCATCCTTTAAAAGCCATTTAAACAGAATAAAGTAGCATTATAGTATATTTTAATAATAAAATATTGCAAAAAGTAGCATAAAATAGCGCTCTAAAATAAGATAACATTTATCTTTAGGTATTGAAATACTATGATAGCCTAAGCCAAAATGAAAACTAACATCTTAATTTTAAATTTTATAATGCTACTTCTTTGCACTCCAATATGGGCTCAAAATGAAGTAAAAACAAATAAAAAAAAACCTCTTACAATTGGAGAAAAGCTTGATTTTAAATCAAAAATTCTAAAAGAAAACAGAGGAATAAACATCTATTTACCACATGGCTATAGTTCTGATTCGTTAAAAACGTATCCTGTTATTTACTTATTAGATGGCGCTATCGATGAAGATTTTATTCATATTTCTGGGCTGGTACAATTTTGTTCCTTCTCTTGGATTAATATTATCCCAGAATCTATCGTTGTAGGAATTGCTAATGTTGATAGAAAAAAAGACTTTACGTTCCCAACAAAGAACACTAAAGATAAAGAAGATTTTCCAACAACAGGAAGTTCAAACAATTTTATAAACTTTATTGAAAAAGAACTACAACCACTAATTGCTAGCAATTATAAAACAAATGCTACTAAAACTTTGATTGGGCAATCACTTGGTGGCTTATTAGCAACCGAAGTTTTATTAAAAAAACCTCAGTTATTTGATAATTACATCATTATAAGCCCTAGTTTATGGTGGGACGACGCGTCCTTATTAAAGCTAGAACCAACTTTATATACATCAAAAAAATCAATTTATATTGCCGTTGGAAAAGAAGGTAAGGTCATGGAAAAAATGGCAAAAAAACTATTTAGCAAGCTAAATTCCATAAAGAAAAAAAACACTACTCTCTATTTTGAATTTTTCAAAAACAAAAACCATGGCGACGCCTTACATTTAGCTGTTTATGATGCTTTTGAAAAAATATTTAAAACTAAAAAAAAGTAATAACGCTCTCTTATTATAGTACCCTCTAAACGGCTGTTTTTAGAATTCTCTTTTTATTTTTTCCATTGTACAGATTCCATAATCTGCTTAATATCTTTCTGCAAATAATTTGCTGCGGGAAGAATTGAATCGTAATTTGGTTTTGCATAAAAATACAAAGACCCTACAAGAAAATGATTAATACTATCTGTTACATAAAATTGCGATTGTGATGCGGCATTACCTCCTACTTCATAAAACATCCCATACACTTTTCGCTTAGAGTCTTCATAAGGCTGTTCTATAATTTCATCTGCTTTTTGGGTATGTTCTTGTGTGAAATTTTGAGCATCTCGTAAAAAAGTATTTAGATACTCAGGATTCTGATCTACGCCTTTATAGGTTAAATAGATAGCCCCTTTTAATTTAGGATATTTTATGGTTATCCCATAACTTGTCGTTTCGGTATTAAATGTTTTCGTTTTTAATTCTTTCCCCAGTTTATTACGATCGAACGCAAAAGGCATTTTAGCTATGTTTTCAGTTTCATATACTGCTTCTGGATACTCTAATCGCAGATAAGCATTAGGTTTAGGCGTACTATCATTACCACAACCAATCAATATTAAAGCCCCCATAATTAACCATAAACACAATAGATATTTAGTTTTCATTTTTTTAATTATATTAAGCCCCCCCATATACAATACGTCTTATTATTCTATTTTTTCATTCGTTTACAACACCAAAAACACACTAAGTTATTATCCTTAAGGCAAGGTGATCTTTAATCTTTTTATTCGCTTTCGATCTAAAGCTTCAACGGTAAAAATATAAGTCTTAAAGTTAATTCTAGTATTTGGCTTCGGAAAACTTCCAGAAATCTCTAAAACAAACCCAGCAAGTGTTTCTGCTTCTCCTTTTTTATCTTCAAAAATAGTTTCATCCTCTAAATGTATAATTCTATAAAAATCTTTCAATGCTGTTTTCCCTTCGAACACGTAATTCCTATCATCTAATTTAGAATAGATAACATTTTCATCATCAAACTCATCACTTATATCGCCAACAATTTCTTCTATAACATCTTCAAGAGAGACAATCCCTGAAGTTCCGCCATATTCATCTACAACAACCGCTAAGTGCACTTTTTTCTCCTGAAATTCGGCCATCAAATCGTCTAATTTCTTATTCTCAGGAACAAAAAAAGGTGTTCTTAACAGTATTGTCCAATCAAAAATTGTTTTATCAATATGAGGAAGTAAATCTTTTACATATAAAATACCTTTTATTGTATCTACATTATCTTTATACACAGGAATTCTTGAATAACCGTTACTTTTAATTTCTTTAATAATCTCAAGATAAGACTGTTCAATATCTAATGCAAAAATATCCAATCGCGGTCGCATAACTTGCTTGGTATCTGTATTACCAAAAGACACAATGCTCTTTAATATTTTCTGTTCTTCTCGTGTTGTATCTTCTTCACTCGTTAATTCCAAGGCTTGAGATAGTTGATCTACACTTAAATTGGATTTTTGTTTCCCTAATTTGTTATGAATTCCTAATGTTATTTTTTGCATTGGTAAACTCAATGGCGCAAAAAGAATGTCTAACACTTTTAACGGGTAGGCCATAAACGTAACAAACTTTAAATTGTTCCTACTAGCGTATATTTTTGGTAAAATTTCACCGAATAATAGAATAAAAAAAGTAACAACAATAACTTCTACAACAAACTTTATTACAGTACTGGTTATTCCTGAAAAAATAATATTCCCTAAAAACCCAAAAAGAATAACCATTCCTATATTAATAAAATTATTAGCCACCAATATCGTTGCCAACAACCTTTTAGGCTCTTCCAATAATTTGGCTACAATCTGAATCTTTTTAGAGCCTTGTAGCGCTTCCCCTTCAATATCTTGCCGAGTCAGAGAAAACAATGCGACTTCGGCACCAGAAATAAGTGCAGAACATACCAATAATAATATGAATAGTAAAAAACCTGAAACTATTGATAAGTCAATAGTCAAACTTGGTAACATTAAACTAACGGGTTCGGGATCCAAAAGCTATCGTTTTTAATTAAATTTATAAACTTTAAAAAGGTAAGTCATCATTTTCTGTAGATGTCGTTGGATTATCCTTTTTTGTTTCTACATTTTTTTGTGTTTGCGTTGTAGGCATCGCCCCACTTTCTTTTTTTGTCGTTAAAAAAGTAAAATCTGTTGCTTGAATCTCTGTCGAATACCTGTCGTTACCAGAGTCATCTTGCCATTTCCTTGTCTTTAAACGCCCTTCTATATAAACTTTATCCCCTTTACTTAAATACTTTTCACAAATCTCTGCCGCTTTATTCCTTAATACAATATTATGCCACTCTGTATTAATAATACGTTCATTTGTTTGTTTACTTATATAAGATTCGTTTGTTGCTAGAGGAAAACGGCCAACACAACCGCCTCCTTCAAAATAATGCATTTTAATTTCATCTCCCAAATGCCCAATTAGCATTACTTTATTTAATGTTCCTGACATAATTATTCTTTTTATTTACAAACAAAATTGCACCTTCTTATGTAATACAAAACTATGCTTTTGCAATACATAATTTTAAATTTAATAAAAAAAAAGCATTGTCCATATTTGCAAGCCTAAAAATTAAAGGCTTCAATAAAATTTTTAATTAAAATAGGCACAGGATAGTCATACACTTTTTCCATTGCAACACCTTCTATTAGGCTATCTTTTAAATTAACTATCCAAAACTTAGTATGTAAATGTTGATGAGACAATTTATGAACAATTGCCTTCTCATTATATGAAAACACACTATACTCCTTACCCTTTAGAATATTAAAATTTTCTAACTGCAATGTTACCTCCTCTAAATTAGCCGTTTTTTTTGTCTCTATTAAAGGAAACTGGTATAATTGCTGCCAAATCCCTTTCCCTTTTCGCTGTTCGATTATTGTTTTTTTATCCTCAGAAAGGAGGACTATAAAGTTAAAGTATTTTTTTTTAACCTTTAATGCTTTCTGTTTAACAGGAAGCCTATCTATTTTATTCCTTTTTAATGCAACGCATCCATCATTTAAGGGGCAAATACTACAATTTGGATTTTTAGGCTTGCATTGCCTTGCTCCAAATTCCATAATAGCTTGATTAAACTCGGCTGGATTATCTTTATCTATTAAATCTTGAGCCAAGGCTTTAAACGTTTTAAATCCCTTTCCTGTATTTATAGGAGTCTCTATTCCGTAATAACGAGATAGCCCTCTATATACATTTCCATCTACCACTGCTGTTACTTCATTAAAACAAATAGAAGCAATGGCACTCGCTGTATAATCTCCTACCCCTTTTAACTTTAATATCTCATCATATGTAGTAGGAAATACGCCTTTTAAATTGCTTTCCACATATTTAGCCGAAAAGTGTAAATTTCGTGCTCTTGAGTAATATCCCAAGCCTTCCCATAATTTTAACACTTTACTTTCACTAGCACTTGCTAGGTCAGAAATTGTTGGAAAATTAGCGACAAATGCCTCGTAATAAGGCAAACCTTGCTTCACTTGTGTTTGCTGAAGGATGATCTCTGACAACCAAATATAGTACGGATTTACAGTGTTTCGCCATGGCAAATCACGCTTATTAACTGAATACCAGTCTGTTAAAATTTTACTTACATTCATTTTTTAAAAAAATACAAATAACAAAAGTAATCGTTTATAGCATTAAATTTTAATGAATTAGGTTTGAAATATTGAAGATTAAATTCCTATATTTGCCCACCCTTAAAATTAATAGTAACCAAAATAAAGAATAAGGAAATGACTAAAGCTGATTTAGTATCAAAAATTTCTGAGAAATTAGGAATTGAAAAAGGTGATGTTCAAGCAACAGTAGAAACTTTTATGGAGGAAGTTAAAATATCCTTAGAAAGTGGAGACAATGTATACTTGAGAGGTTTCGGGAGTTTTATCATTAAAACCAGAGCCGAAAAAACAGGTAGAAATATATCTAAGAACACCACTATCAAAATTCCTGCTCATAATATCCCTGCATTTAAACCTGCAAAAGTTTTTGTAGAAGGTGTAAAAACCAATGTAGACGTAAAGTAAAAAGTATAAACGAATTATTAATTTAAAAACCGACATCTTATGCCAAGTGGTAAAAAAAGAAAGAGACACAAGGTTGCAACGCATAAGCGCAAGAAAAGAAGACGCGCTAATCGTCACAAAAAGAAAAAATAATTCAAAAAAGTAGTTTTTTAAACTACTTTTTTGGTTTATTAAAAACAATGTTCTTTGAAAATGAGTTTAATAATAAAATACGTAAAACCTTGCGTATTTGTTAAGCTCGCTGGATTTCGAAAATCCTGTGAAAAATAATGTATAATCCATCTGTACTTAATTGTATGGATAAAAATTAACGTAATGGATAGAGAATTAATTATTCGATCTAGTTCACAAGCTGTTGATTTTGCCTTATTAAAAGATGGAAAACTTATTGAATTGCATAAGGATGAAGATAGTAACAATTTTTCTGTTGGCGATGTGTTTATCGCCAAAATAAGAAAAGCTGTTCCTGGGTTAAATGCTGCATTTGTTAATGTAGGTTATGAAAAAGATGCTTTTTTGCATTATCATGATTTAGGCCCAAAAATATCTTCCCTTTTAAAATTCACAAAACGTGTAAGCACAGGTAAATTAAATGACTTTTCTTTAAAAGACTACCCATTTGAAAAAGATATTGATAAAGACGGTAAAATTACCGATGTCTTAAAATCAAATCAATCTATGTTGGTACAAATTGTAAAGGAACCAATTTCTACAAAAGGCCCTAGAATAAGCTCTGAGCTTTCTATTGCTGGTAGATATATTGTTTTGGTCCCATTTTCAGATCGTATTTCTGTTTCTCAAAAAATAGAAGATAAAGCTGAAAAAGACAGACTAAAACTTTTGGTAAAAAGTATTACACCAAAAGGTTTCGGAGTAATTATACGAACAGTCGCCGAAGGCAAAAAAGTAGCCGAGTTAGATAAGGATTTACAAAATTTGTTAGGTCGCTGGACCGCAATGTGTAAAAAATTAAACAAAGCACATCATCCTACAAAAGTTCTGGGAGAACTAAATAAAGCCTCTTCTATTTTAAGAGACATATTTAACGATTCATTTACAGGGATTCATGTAGACGATGATGAACTTTACATTCAAATTAAAGAGTACGTGCAAACCATTGCACCAAAGAAAGAGTCAATAGTAAAACTGCATCAGTCCAAAACACCTATTTTTGAAAAATTTGGGGTAGAAAGACAAATAAAAACAGCTTTTGGAAAAACTGTTTCTATGGCAAAAGGGGCTTATTTAGTTATTGAACACACTGAAGCCCTTCATGTTATTGATGTAAACAGTGGGAATAGATCTAATAAATCGAACTCACAAGAAGACACAGCTATGGAAGTTAATTTAATTTCTGCTACTGAAGTCGCAAGACAATTACGCCTACGTGATATGGGTGGAATTATTGTTGTAGATTTCATTGACTTAACCAATGCTGAAAATAGAAAAAAACTATTTAATCATCTTCGTGATGAAATGAAAGATGATAAAGCCAAACATAAAATACTACCACCTAGTAAGTTTGGATTGATTCAAATTACAAGGCAAAGGGTTAGACCTGAAATGAAAATTAAAACACGTGAGGTAAACCCTAACGAAATTAATGGAAACGAAGTTGAAGCTCCTATTGGAATTGTACCAAAAATTGCTCATGATTTAGAGCAAATATTAAAAAAAGACTATAAAAAGGTAACTTTAAACACACATCCTTTTATAGCAGCTTTTCTTACGAAAGGCTTTCCATCGATACGTTCAAAATGGTTTTTTGAACATAAAAAATGGGTTAAAATTTTACCTAGAGATGCTTACACATATTTAGAATATCATTTTTTTGATAAAGATGGTAACGAAATCAAATAATTTAAAACGCTCAAACCTTTATGGGGTGGGCGTTTTTTTTTGTTCTTAACACCTCTCTTTTTAACTAGAAATACGCTTTTAACTGAATATTTCCTGTATGAATTGTTTTACTAGTTTCTGTTTTACGTCCTTGATAATTAAGATTAAGATCTAAGAAATTTGTTAATTTTTTTTGCGCTAACACACTCCAAGTAAAATTTTTCCCTGCTTGCAATCCTTCAAGCATTTGGTATGCTACAGGTGAATTTTCATTCCCAAAAAAATCATTTGAAAACACATTAAACTCTCCAGAAACTGCATTATTCTCATTATTTGAAAAAGCAAAAGACACCCCGTATTTTTGCTGCCTTAATGTTTCAAATCCGCCAATAGTATTCTCCTTATTAGTATATTGATAAAACACATCAAAACGGGTATTATCATTAAATAAATAAGACAATTTAGGGTTTAAACGCTGTTCATTTATTTTAAAGTTCTTACTGACAAAATTCTCACTTTCATTTTCATTTTTATCTAAACTAGTCAATAGATTCACCAACCAACTCCCAGCAAGCTTATGATTAAAATGTAATTGATGACTTTTAAGGGCATTTGCAATAATCCCTACTGTTAACACATTTCTAGATTTATTATCCAAATAAGTATAAGACGTCGTATAATTTTGTTTTCCCCTGTTATAAAACAATACGTTTCTAAAATTAAGCTGAAGCCCTAATTGATTATTATCACTATCATCAAAAGGGTTCACATTAAAGTCATTCCCTTCTCGCTTAACTTTACGATCAATCAAATAAGAGCTTTGATTATAAAAATGAGACCAAAATTGTTTAGCTCTACGATCTGAATTCCCCCAATCTATTGGGTTTAAGGTTAAGGTTTGGCTTAGCCTATTCTGATGTGTTTTTATAAACACTTGATTAGGCAATAAAACTCGAATATAATCTCCTTGATCCTGAAACTGAGCAATTTCAAACTCTTCAATCTCTTGGATACCATTATTATTATAATCAAACCATGTATAAGTTCCTTGACCAGGCTCCACCGCAACATAAGTAAAATCTTGCTGAGGCAAGGTTCCTGAGTTCGTTTCAAAAACAGTATTCCATTGTATAAAGTTTTTAAAAAAACGCTGACTATATTGTAATCTTGAATTTAAAGACTGCTCGTCTTTATCCTCACTAACGACATCATTGAGCCTTCTATAATTTACATAAAGAGATAAATTTGTACTTTCATTGTTAACAAACCTAGAATCTAAATAATACGTATGCGATGTATTTACCTTTTGTAAAATATTGCTTCTCACACTATCGTTAACTCTATATTTATAACCTATTTCGGTAAAAACACCTGTACTATCACCTATACCTGTATAAACCTCATAAGCTTTAAATTTTTGAGATAACGAGGTATACTCTTCTGTTTCTCTATTTTTTTGCGCATTATCCTCCATTCCAAACTTAGCGCCAACCCAAGCTTGGTTTAGGCTATACATTACACTAGTAGATGACCTTAAAAAAGTAGAATTATTTAGAGTAGAATTCGCAGTTAAAAAACTAGATTGAGATCTAACTAAAAATTTATGCAATATCAAATCGGTTAAAACCACATGTCTATTTCCATTAAATCCCTTAGAGTAATTTAAATGTTCAAATTTATAACTCGCCATTCCTTTTTCAGGATGAAACATTTTAACTCCTGAAGTAATCAAACCTTGGTTTCCTAAGTTTTCAACACTTTGCGTACTACTTACCTGAGGTTCTAAATTCCAATCACGATTAAATTCTGGGTTGTAAAGGCCTTCAATATTTCTAAAATCCTCATTTATGTAATCCGTATCAATTAAAAAACTCGTATTCCATAAACTATCACTTTTTACTAAAGCTTGTTCAAAATTAACCTTAGCGGCAAACCCATCATTATCCTCATCATCTATTTCAGAGAAAAGATTTAAGTCATTTTTACTTCCTGCAATTTCGAACTTAACAGCAGTCTTATCCGTAGGGTTATAGCGCCCATTCACAACCGCTATTTGTAGTTTTGTTGGTGAAACTAATTGTACAATTGGATCAAAATTCCCTTGCGGCACTCCTAAAACAGGTGCGACATACTCATAAATATTACTAATCGCGTTAATATTACTTAATATATAATCTCCTTGATTATCGCCAACATTAGTGAAATTAACACTAAACAACGTGTCTTCTGGGTTGTTTGAAAACACAAAAATCGCCTCACCTCCAACAACTTCCTTTTTATAGAGGATTCTATTTTCACTAAAAGACTCTGCTACGCTGGATGGCGCCACCATAAGCGATTCATTATCTCCAGCATTAGTTAAAATCGCCACCTGCTCTGCCGATAAGTTTTGCTGTAATGGATTATTTTTAGCATCACTTTCGGAATATACAGAAGCTCCTATCATAAACTTATCGCTTGTATAACTCCCGCCACCATAAGCTACTAATCTTGAATAATTACGATCGCTAAATTGATAATCTACAGTTATACGCATTTCTGAAGTTATAGGGAATGTAGCATTAAAAATAATCTCCCCAGCATTATAATCTATAATATAATCCTCACTATCGCCACGCTCTAAGGCAATGCCGTTAACATAAACAGTCTCACTACCAGACACAATCAACACAAACAACTCACCATTAGACCCTTGTAACTTGTAAGGTCCTTGATTCCCCTCTTGTGCAGTAAATTGACTTGTTGTAAACTGCCCTCTTACTAATGCTCCTGCCCCAAACACCTGTGTACTAGCTTCATCCCTACCTAAATTAGCACGAAGAGATAAGCCTTGTACACGCTTTGAAAAACTAGCAAAATACGAGTTCGTATTCTCTAAATCAATATCACCCGCTCTAATCCCCCATCGGTCACTAAATATTTCGATAAAAACTTGATCAAACTCATCTAATTTTTGAGAATAACCGCTCTCTTGCAAGGGTATATTAGCATCTTGAATAGAAGCTCTAAGAGACACTTTTTCATTAAGTTTTCCTGTAATTTGAAGATCCAACTCACTGTTTAATACTGAATTTTGATTATTCCCAATTGTAACACCTCTAGAAATACTTCCTGATGTAATCAAACCATCAAATGGCTTATATTCCTTTACAAAGCTTGGTCTCGAAATCTTGTAAATCTTATTAAGTTTATCATTATTTTCTACAATAACAGCCGTATCAAATTGCTGATACGTTTTGGTTAAAAATTTAGGGTATTCTAAATAATCAATAACCACAGAGTCCCCCGCAATTTTTTTCCTAAACGTTAATAGCCCTCTAGAAAAATCAACCTTATAAAAAGTAGAATCTAGTACAGCCCCTCCCTTTAATTTAACCGAAAAATGGTTTGGGTTTATACTTACGCTATCAATCATAACCGTTTTAGTAACCGCAACTATTTTACTTTTATAGTTTAAATTTTGCCCTTGCACTAAAACGAGACTCCCTAGATAGAAAATAAAAAAAGTAGCTATCCGATTCATTTATTTTTTTTGTCGCAATAATAAAAACAGTCTCCACCCCCTTTTTTCTCCATTAAATTATTATGACTTATTATGTTTACTAACATTAACTTGAAACTTGCCAATATATTTTGTTAATAGTTTTCGTTAAAACTGTTTTAATTTAATAGCGTAAATGTAAACCATTATTTATTTTAGCTAAAATAACTTCAAAAGAACAATGAAAATAATCTCTTACAACGTAAATGGTATACGAGCAGCTATAAACAAAGGGTTTATAAACTGGCTTGAAAATGCTAATCCAGATGTTATATGCCTACAAGAAATAAAAGCAATGGAAGAGCAATTAGATTTGACTCTTTTTGAAAATATAGGATACAAATACAATTATTGGTATAGTGCCCAAAAAAAAGGGTATAGTGGTGTTGCTATTTTAAGTAAAATAAAACCTAAACACATAGAATACGGCACAGGCATAGAAACGATGGACTTTGAAGGACGAAACCTTCGCGTCGATTTTGAGGGGCTTTCTATAATGAGCATGTATCTTCCCTCTGGCACTAATAAAGACAGGTTATCGTTTAAGTTTAATTATATGGATGAAATACAAAACTATATTAACACATTACGACAAACAATTCCCAATTTAGTTGTTTGTGGAGATTATAATATATGTCATGAAGCCATAGATATTCATAATCCAAAGATGAAAGGTGTTTCTGGTTTTTTACCAGAAGAACGAGAATGGCTAGGAAAATTCATAGATAGTGGCTTAATAGACTCCTTTAGATACCTAAACCCTGAAAGGGTGGAGTATAGTTGGTGGAGTTATAGAGCCAATGCAAGGGCCAATAATAAAGGTTGGCGTTTAGATTATGCGATGGTAACAAAACCCTTATTAAATAAAATAAAACGAGCAGTTATATTAACCGAAGCTAAACATAGCGACCATTGTCCTATATTAGTAGAAATAGAACATTAAAACCCAAATATCAATAACCTTACCCATAAGCTTGGGATCGATTAAAAAGTATAACCTATGAAAAAAATAGTTGTCTTAGCATTAACAGTTACACTACTAAACGCCTGTGTATCTCCAAAAGTATACAAAGAACTAGAAGACAAATATGTTGATTTAAAAAAAGAGAATCGCACCCTTCAAAATGAAAATGATGCACTCTTAAAAGCAAAAAACACTGCTGAAAACGAATTAGAAAAACTCCAAAAAGATTATGCAGACGTCCTTGCAAAACGAGATCAATTACAAAGAGATTATGATGCTACAAAATCAAGCTTAGATAACTTAAAAGCGTCTTATGATGCATTGGATGCTAATAGCTCCTCTGCAATTGCTGCTAATACAAAAAAAAACAGAGAGTTACTAGCGCAATTAGAAGCTAAAGAACAAGCACTTGCTTCAGAAAATGCAAGATTAGAAGCCTTAAAACAACAACTAGAAGATCGATCTCAACGCGTTGCAGAATTGGAAAGCGTTATCGCTGCAAAAGACGCAGCAATGTCTAATTTAAAAAACGCTATTTCTAAAGCTCTAACAGACTTTGAAGGGAAAGGTTTAACTATAGAACAACGTAACGGGAAGGTATATGTTTCCATGGAAAATAAACTGTTGTTTAAGTCTGGAAGTTGGGCTATTGGTTCTGAAGGAAAAAAAGCTGTTAGACAACTAGGAACTGTTCTGGGTGAAAATCCTGATATTGCCGTTTTAATTGAAGGTCATACAGACAACGCACCATTTAAAGGTTCTGGTCAGATTTCTGGAAACTGGGATCTATCTACCAAGCGCGCTACAGCAATTGTAAAAATTTTACAAGAAAACACCAATATAAACGCAGACAATTTAACCGCTGCTGGTCGCGGAGAGTTTGCTCCAATAGCTTCTAATGAGACCGCTTTAGGAAAAGCAAAAAACAGAAGAATTGAAGTTATACTAACACCAAAACTAGACGAAATATCAAAAATTTTAAATGATATTTAACGTCAAGAATACGCATTAGAATAGATAAGGCTTAAAAACCTTATCTATTTAATCATCAAAATTCAAACCCTTGCTTTATGAAATACACCACACTTCCCAATACCGATATAAAAGTTAGCAAAATATGCTTAGGTTCTATGACTTGGGGAAATCAAAACTCAGAAAAAGAAGGCCATAATCAATTGGATTACGCCTTCGACAATGGTGTTAATTTTATTGATACTGCAGAATTGTATCCGGTACCTGCTACAGCTGAAATGTCTGGGCGTACTAGTAAAATAATAGGGAATTGGTTAAAAAAGTCAAAACAAAGAGAAAAAGTTATTTTAGCTTCAAAAATAGCTGGACCTGGGGATTACACAGCACATATTCGCACAACAGGATTTAGTCCTAATGCAATAAAAGAAGCCATCAACTTAGAACTGAAAAGGCTACAAACCGACTACATAGACCTATATCAATTACATTGGCCAGAACGCCAAACAAATACCTTTGGTGTTAGAGACTATAAACATAACCCAAATGATGAATGGCAAGATAATTTTAGTGAAATTCTACAATCGTTAGAAAATGCAATTAAAGAAGGTAAAATTCGTCAAATTGGATTATCGAATGAGAAAGCATGGGGAACTATGCGTTATTTAGAAGAGTCTAAATCTGGTAACCGTCCACGTCCCACTAGCATTCAAAATGCCTATTCTTTATTAAATCGTGTTTTTGAAGGCGATATGGCAGAAATTTCACTTCGTGAAAACATAGGTTTACTAGCATATTCTCCAATGGCATTTGGAGTACTATCAGGAAAATACATAAAACACACCGCAAGTAACAATGCGCGCTTAAAGCTATTCCCAAGATTTTCAAGATACAGCAGCGAACAGGCAACAAAAGCAACACAAAAATATTTAGAATTAGCCGAGGCAAATAATCTTACATTAGCTCAAATGGCTCTAGCTTTTGTAAACCAAAGACCATTTGTAACAAGTAATATTATAGGCGCAACAACATTAGAACAACTAAAAGAAAATATCGATAGTATCAATATTACATTAAACAATACGATTCTTGAAAGTATAAATGCTATTCATAATACAATACCAAACCCTGCTCCTTAATTTCATTTATAAAAAACAACCATATAACTTACCTCAAAAAAGCACTATACTTTTTTCCTATTAGCTTACATCGTTAATAATTTAAAGCATGCTATTTTATATTCGCTTTCTAAATAATAGAATCCATATAGAAAAGCGCGTGTTGTAACCAAAGAAAAAATCGTGTTTTATAAGAATAGTCTCTTACAAAACACGATTCTTTTTCGATATAGATTTCAGTCTAAATTTAAAATATTTACTAACACATCCTATTTTATGTCTTTACATATTATTTAAAAGTCCACCTTCTTTTGTATCAAATTATAACAGATTAAACATTATCATTACCTTTTCATCATCTTTAATCTTATATTTCAAACAGATTATCCATTTTAACATATAACGCCATTACAATATCGTGTATTTTATCGATAAAATAAGCGCTTTGTCTATAATATAAAAAATTAACTTTTCTACCTTAGTATTTTCTTTAGTTTTAGAAAATTATTAAACTAAACAACCTTTTTACATAATGAAAAAAATTACTTTACTGTTAATTTTTCTTTCATTTAGTTTTGCTCTCAATGCACAAACTTATCTGGAAGAAAATTTTGATACAGAAATCCCTACTACTTGGATCGTAACAGATGGAGGAGCAGCAACTGGAGATTCTTGGATCTCTGGACAACAAGGAGGAGGAAATAGCCTCGATGGCACTAATGGTGTTGTTGTTGATAGTGATGCCAACGGAAATGGCACACTGCTGCTTGAAACATTAACATCTCCTATATTTGATACTACTGGAGCCGTTGGGCTCTTTTTAGATTTTGATCAATACTACAGAAGTGGTTTTGGAGACTCTGGTATCGTAGAAGTCTTTGATGGGACGAATTGGGTAGAGCTATTAAACCAAACCTCTACCTTTGGAAATTTCAATACTCCAGATCAACAACATATCAACATTACTGCATACTCTAATGCTAACATGCAAGTACGTTTTATATATAATGATGGCGATGCATGGCTATGGTATTGGATGATAGACAACATACATGTATACAACTCCTTATGCGAACCTCCAACTGCTTTAACTGCTAATAACATCGCGGGAAGCACAGCAGAACTTTCCTGGGATACTGGAGCTATTACTGCTTGGGAATATGTACTACAGCCTGCTGGAACAGGTGCTCCAACGAGTAACGGTACTGCAACTACTTCAAACACTATAAATGCAACAGGTTTAAACATTCTTACAGACTACGAACTATATGTAAGATCAGATTGTAGCGGGGGAACTTATAGCCAATGGGTAGGTCCTTTTAATTTCACTACAACTATACAAGTAAATTATACTGTTGATTGTACTGTTGGCCCTACAGATTTCACTTATTGTTATGAAGCCAACGACACCAATGTTTTCACATTTACTAGCAATGATGGCACACCTTTAAATTTAACCATAAATTCTGGAGATGTAGAGAATGGCTGGGATGAATTAATTGTTTTCGATACCGATGGGATCACAGATTTAAATGCTGCTACGCCTTATGGTAATGCAGGAAATCTAGCTGGAATCACTTATCAATCTTCTGGAAACTCTATTTCTTTTACCATTCAATCTGATGGTGGCACAAGCTGCAATAATACCGATGATATTAATCCAATAGACATTACATTCTCTTGCGCAACTTGTATTAACCCAGTGGCAACTTATACTGTAATTTCAGACTGTATTAATGGTCCTCAATTCTTTGTTGAAACAGATATTACCAATTTAGGCTCTGCTAACACTATTACAGTAAGCGACAATCAAACGAACACGCAACAAGTGAGTACAACAGGACTGGTTACTTTTGGCCCTTATGCAAATGCAACAGATGTTGTAATTACATTAACTAACGATGACGATAATGATTGTACAATATCTAGCAATTCTTTAACTCAAGAAATCTGTTTAGATCAACACGTTGATTGTGCTGTTGGCCCTACAAATTTCACTTATTGTTATGAAGCCAACGACACCAATGTTTTCACATTTACTAGCAATGATGGCACACCTTTAAATTTAACCATAAATTCTGGAGATGTAGAGAATGGCTGGGATGAATTAATTGTTTTCGATACCGATGGGATCACAGATTTAAATGCTGCTACGCCTTATGGTAATGCAGGAAATCTAGCTGGAATCACTTATCAATCTTCTGNCTTATACTGTAATTTCAGACTGTATTAATGGTCCTCAATTCTTTGTTGAAACAGATATTACCAATTTAGGCTCTGCTAACACTATTACAGTAAGCGACAATCAAACGAACACGCAACAAGTGAGTACAACAGGACTGGTTACTTTTGGCCCTTATGCAAATGCAACAGATGTTGTAATTACATTAACTAACGATGACGATAATAGTTGCTCTCTAACTAGCAGCTCTCTAACTCAAGAATTCTGCCTAGATAATTATGTGGATTGTTCGGTTGGCCCTACAAATTTCACCTATTGTTATGAGGATAATGATTCCAATGTTTTTACCTTTACTAGCAATGATGGCACACCTTTATATCTGGTTGTAAACTCTGGCTCCGTACAAAATGGCAGCGACGAATTACTTGTTTTCGATACAGATGGCACAACAAATTTAAATACCGCAACGCCTTACGGAGATGAAGGAGATCTTACTGGCCTCATATTTCAATCGACAGGAGATACGATTTCCTTTTCTGTTGACTCTAGTTTTTTTAGTAGTTGTAGTGACGGTACATACTCCCCTATAGACATTACAGTATCTTGCGCTACTTGTATTATGCCTACAGCTACTTACACCATTATAGAAGATTGCGACAATGGCAACCAACTCCTTATAGATGTAGATGTTACATCATTAGGAGATGCCAGTTCTGTATTAATAGAAGACAACCAAGGCTCCCCTGGAGTTTCCGTTTCAACTACAGGAATTACCCAGTTTGGCCCTTACCCTTTCTTAACAGATATTATTTTCACCTTAAGTAATGAACAAGATTCTAACTGTACTATTACAAGTCAAGCCTTTCAACTAACAAGCTGTATACCAGATAATGACGATTGCATCAATGCAACCGTTGCCGTAGTTAATGATGGCTTTTTATGCGAACTAACAACACCTGGAAGCTTGTCTGAAGCTACAGACTCAGGAATACCTGATCCAAGTTGTGGAGACGGTACAGATGACGATATTTGGTTTCAATTCACAGCCTTAAGCGAATTTCAATTAATTGCTTTAGCAAATTTACCAGAATTTAACACCCCCGAATTTACTTTAGCGCTGTATGAAGGGACATGTGGTAGTTTAGCTGAATTAGCATGTTTTAACACTAATCCTCCTGGCACCTTCAATGCAGATGAACCTTCAATGATTACACCTCTATTAGTAATCGGGGACACTTATTTCCTTAGAATATTTTCTAATGGAACTACACCTGTAACAACAACATTTGATTTGTGTATTACGCCATATATTTTACCGACAAATACAACTTGTGCAGATGCAGAAAATTTTTGTCCATCTGGAAGTGAAAATGGAGTTTTATACTCTTCAAATACCGTTAACACAGATAGTAGTGGTAGCCTGAATTGTTTATTCACAACACCAAACCCGACTTATAACATATTAGAAATTGATACCTCAGGAGACATTTTAATAGAAATGGTACAAAGCACTGCATTTGATTCCAGTGGCAACAATATTGGAGAAGGATTAGACGTCGACTTTGCAATATGGGGTCCCTTTATGCCTGGCGATGACTATTGTACATCAAATTCAGATGCAAATATTGTAGATTGTAGTTATAGTGCATCTGAGACAGAGAATGTTGTTATTAACAATGCCATATCAGGAGAACTTTATTTAATATTAATAACGAATTTCAAAAATAATCCAGGTATTATTCAAATCACACAAACCAATTTTGATCCCACAGACCCAAATTCAGGAAGTTTAACGAGTAGTGTTTCTGTAGATTTAATTAGTAGTGATGCAGTGTTTATAGACGAAGACAGCGATGAAACGACTCCTAGTGTAGCCAATTTATGTGGTTACGACTCAATAATACTAGAAGCCGATTCTCCTTTTGCCGATACATATGAGTGGTCTGTAAATGGTATTTTTGATCCAACATTAACAGGCTCCAGTATAACCGTAACAGAATCCAACACCTATAGTGTAACAGTATACAATACAAAATGTGCAAGTTTTGCTGAAAAAACAGTTATAGTAAATCTGTATAAAGAACCACTTGTAAACACTATTCCTGGAGATAATATTAATATCTCAACATGTGATGATGAATCTGGTGATGGGATTGAAGGTTTCAATTTAGAGAATTTATCTTCAACTATTTTAAATTCACCAGGTCAAAATGCAGCAGATTTTGTGGTTACTTATCATGAAACACTAGCTGACGCACAGAGTAGCACAAACGCTCTCACCTCTCCTTACTCTGCAGCAGACGGCACTATAATATACGTAAGAGTAGAAGATATTAATGCAGTAGGATCCGGATCTGGATGCGCCAATACAAGCACATCATTCCCGCTAACCATTACAGGAACTATCCCTAACGCTACTTCTGTAAATATGGAGCTTTGTGATGATGACTCTGCAGATGAAATGGAATTTTTCGACCTAGACTCTAATATTTCTAGCATTTTAAATGGACAGGATCCTACCTCTTTCTTAGTTAGTTTTTATATAAGTCAAGCTGATGCTGATGCTGGCGTTAATGCCTTAGCTTCTCCTTATGAAAACACGAGTAACCCTCAAGTCATTTATGCAAGAGTTGAAAGTAATACCATTTCCAATTGCTTCAATACGACGACTCTTAACTTAGCCGTTAACGATACACCGATTACATCATTTAATGCAGATTATAAAGTTTGCCCTAATGCAACCACCCCTATTACTATTGCGGCTATAGGAGAAAATTACACAGCTGATGAAGTAACTATCGCTTGGTACTATGAAGGGGCTATAATACCCGGACAAACAGGGTTAGATTTACCTACAGTTCTAGTAGAAGGAACTTACTCTATTGAAACTACCTTTAATGCTACAGGATGTACTTCTACAGCTGATATTTTAGTAACAGAACGTGTATCATGTGTTATCCCAAAAGGTATTTCTCCAAACGGAGACGGAAAGAATGACAACTTTGATTTAAGTAGTTACGATGTTCAAACCATAGATATCTTTAATAGAAATGGAACCCTTGTATATTCTAAAACGAACTATACTAATGAATGGTATGGGCAATCAAAAGATGGAGACGAACTTCCAGTTGGAACGTATTACTATGTTATAAAATACCAAGGCAATAAAACTAAAGCCTCTTGGATTTACATTAACAGAGCAAACTAACAACTACTAAAAAAGAAAACAAGACCAATGAAAAAACTAATATATACCATTTTCATCTTCCTGTTAGGGTACCAACTGTATGCCCAACAAGATCCACAATACACGC
>NZ_JBXVVH010000006.1:0-163673 GCF_057219185.1 Lacinutrix sp. YIN62 | reverse complement strand
TTTATTCTCTTTTTGTAACTAACATCGTTTCCAATGTTAATCTACGCTGTCAATTCAATATGTTTATGAACTTTTATTCTTGTTTGTTTCGCTTAACTACTTATTTCGTTAGCGGGGTGCAAATATAAAACCCTTTTTCGTCTCTCACAATGTTTTTATTTGTTTTTTTTAAAAAAAGTTTTTTCTTTTTCAAAAGTATTATAAAACTCACATTATGTATTAGAACCCACACGTAAAACGTTGCCGTTTTTTGCGGCTGCAAATATAATACTCTTTTTAATACCACCTATTTTTTTCTTTGTATTTTTTTATGTTTTTTTTCAAAAAAAAAACATAAAAAACGCTATACCAGTGTTTTAGTATTTAAAACGTATAATATTCTACTATATACACATTTTATGTTCTTGTTTATAGTACTCAAACAGATACTATGCCCTATTCAAAACATTTACTCCTTTTTTCTAATTAGGTTAAACTCTTTATAATATATAGTTAATAAAAAATGTTTTTTATATAAATACACTTATACTTACAACACGCAACCAGTAAAAAGCTAACTATAATAGCTTCCCTCCTAATTTTCTACCTTTAGTTTATAACTCTTTTAAATACCTTATTGAATTAATGCCATTTAAATACAATCGTTATACTATAATGAGTTAATAGAAAGAAATATACATAAGTATGTGTTGTCTGTCTATTTTTAACCTATTATCTTTGCCAATTCAATTTTAATACAATATATGATACATATTACTTTACCTGATGGAAGTGTAAAACCTTTTGAGAAGCATTCTACCGCAATGGATGTGGCCAAAAGTATTAGTGAAGGCTTAGCGCGAAATGTTATTTCTGCTAGTTTTAATGGTACAACTGTTGAAACCTCTACACCTTTAACCACCGATGGTTCTTTAATATTATATACTTGGAAGGACGATGAAGGGAAAAAAGCCTTTTGGCATTCGTCTGCTCACGTTTTAGCGCAAGCTATTGAGGAGTTATATCCTAAAGCAAAACTAACTATTGGTCCTGCAATTGATAATGGATTTTATTATGATGTGGATTTTGGTGAAGTCTCTATTTCTGATAAAGATTTTAAATCTATTGAATCTAAAATGCTAGACATTGCGCGCGGAAAACACACTTTTAATATGAGAGCGGTTTCCAAAGCAGAAGCATTATCCTTATATAAGGACAATCCTTTTAAAACTGAATTAATTGAGAATTTAGAAGATGGAAGCATTACTTTTTGTGATCATTCTTCTTTTACAGATTTATGTCGTGGAGGACACATTCCAAATACAGGAATCATTAAAGCTGTGAAAATTTTATCTGTAGCAGGAGCCTATTGGAGAGGAGATGAAAAAAACAAGCAGTTAACACGTGTATATGGGACTGCTTTTCCAAAACAAAAAGAACTAACAGCATATTTAGCTTTATTAGAAGAAGCCAAAAAACGAGATCATAGAAAATTAGGGAAAGAACTAGAGTTATTCACTTTTTCTCAAAAGGTGGGTGCGGGCTTACCTTTATGGCTACCAAAAGGAGCTGCTTTACGTGAGCGTTTAGAAACGTTTTTAAAAACGGCTCAAAAGAAAGCAGGTTATGAAATGGTAATGACGCCACATATTGGTCAAAAAGAGCTTTACGTTACTTCTGGTCATTTTGCTAAATATGGTGAAGACAGTTTTCAAACTATAAAAACACCTAAAGATGAGGAAGAGTTTTTACTAAAACCTATGAACTGCCCTCATCATTGTGAAATATACAGTAACAACCAATGGTCGTATAAAGACCTTCCTAAACGTTATGCTGAGTTTGGAACCGTGTATAGGTATGAACAAAGTGGAGAACTTCATGGCTTGACGCGAGTAAGAGGTTTTACACAAGATGATGCACACTTATTTTGCACACCAGACCAATTAGATGAGGAATTTAAAAACGTAATCGATTTGGTACTTTATGTTTTTGGATCTTTAGGCTTCGATAATTTTACGGCTCAAGTTTCATTAAGAGATCCCGATAATCCGGATAAATATATAGGAAGTCTTGAGAATTGGGAAAAAGCTGAACAAGCAATTATTAGTGCTGCGAAAGATAAAGGCTTAAATTATGTAATTGAAACAGGTGAAGCTGCTTTTTATGGCCCTAAATTAGACTTTATGGTTAAAGATGCTTTGGGAAGACAATGGCAATTAGGAACCATACAAGTAGATTACAACCTTCCAGAGCGTTTTAATTTAACGTATAAAGGTAGTGATAACGAACTACATAGACCTATAATGATTCACCGTGCTCCCTTTGGAAGTATGGAACGTTTTATTGCTATTTTACTTGAACATACAGGAGGAAACTTCCCTTTATGGCTAATGCCAAACCAAGTTTCTGTGTTAACTCTTAGCGAGAAATATGAAAAATACGGTAAAAAAGTTTTAAATTTGTTAGAAAATCACGAAATTCGCGCCCTTGTAGACAATAGAAACGAAACTATTGGTAAGAAAATTCGTGAAGCAGAAATGAGTAAGACGCCTTATATGATTATTATAGGCGAAAATGAAGAGCAAGAAAATAAGATATCTGTACGACAACATGGAGGAAATGATTTAGGCACAATTAGTGTTGATGAATTTTCAGAAATCGTCAAAACAGAAATAAACAAGACATTAAGACAATTTTAAATAAGTTTAACTAAAATTCAGAAGTCATAGCAATACGTAGAAAAAGATCAAAAGGACCTTTAAGAGTAATTAAAGAAGACCAACACAGAATTAACTCTAAGATTAGAGCTGAAAAAGTGCGTCTAGTTGGTGATAATGTAGAAGTTGGGATATATTCCACAAAAGATGCTTTAGTATTAGCGACAGAACAAGAATTCGATCTTGTAGAAATATCGCCAAAAGCTGATCCACCTGTTTGTAAAATAATGGACTATAAAAAGTTCCTTTATGAACAGAAGAAACGTGATAAAGCAATTAAGTCTAAAGCTACAAAAGTTGTGATAAAAGAAATTCGTTTTGGTCCTCAAACAGATGATCATGATTACGAATTTAAAAAGAAACATGCTGAAAAATTCCTTAAAGAAGGTGCTAAATTAAAGGCTTTTGTGTTCTTTAAGGGTCGTTCTATTGTATTTAAGGAACAAGGGCAAATTCTTTTATTGCGTTTAGCTCAAGACCTTGAAGAATTTGGTAAAGTAGAGCAAATGCCACGATTAGAAGGTAAGCGAATGACAATGTTTATTGCTCCTAAAAAATAAAACAATCCTTTTAAAAAAGGTAAAAATATTATAAGCGAAATAATTAAAACCTAGGAAACAAGATGCCTAAAATGAAAACAAAATCTAGTGCTAAAAAGCGTTTCAAGCTTACTGGTACTGGTAAAATTAAAAGAAAGCATGCGTTTAAGAGTCACATCTTAACAAAGAAGTCTAAAAAACGTAAGCTTGCTCTAACGCATAGTACATTGGTACATCCTGCGGATGAGAACAATATTAAAGTAATGATGCGCTTAAAATAGCACATTACCTTAATGGTTAAAAATTATTTATAAACCCTGGAGTTGGGCTATTCGAAAGAATAAATAAAAGTGTCAATTATTTGAACGCCTACTACAAAAAAAATTAAAATTATGCCTAGATCAGTAAATTCTGTTGCCAAAAGAGCCAGAAGAAAAAAGGTGCTTAAACAAGCAAAAGGTTACTTTGGACGTCGTAAAAACGTTTGGACAGTAGCAAAAAACGCGGTAGATAAAGCGATGCAATATGCATACAGAGACCGTAGAAATAAAAAGAGAACATTTCGTGCATTATGGATCACGCGTATTAACGCAGGAGCTAGATTACACGGTATGTCTTACTCACAATTTATGGGGAAATTAAAAGCTAATAATATCGAGTTAAACCGTAAGGTGTTAGCTGATTTAGCAATGAATAACCCTGAAGCTTTTAAAGCTGTTGTAAACAAAATTAAATAAGGCATTTTGCCTATTGAATAATATCATTTCGCTTATATAAATCCGATTCTTAATTGAATCGGATTTTTTTATGTTCATTATTTAGAATGATAGGTTATCGCATAGATTGCTACGTCTGTTTCTTTTCCTTTTAAAGAGATATTTCCTAAAGTTTTAGTTTTAAAACGTTTGGTTAACTTTAAACTTTTAAGTAAAGATTCTGAACATAGTAACCATTCATGATAGGTATTACATTCCCCTTGGATTCTTGCTGTTGTATTTATAACATCACCATGATAGGCTATTTCTTTTTTTACTGCGCCTATTTCTGTTACTATAAGTTTTCCACCATGTATTCCCGCTTTAAACTGAGGTTGTATTCCATATTTATTCAAATAGTTTTTTTCTTTTTGCTGTAGTTTTTTTTGGAAATGGTAATACAATGCTACACAATTATTATTTTTAATTCCTGCTTTATAGGGCCAACTGAGTACTGCTTCATCTCCTACGTATTGGTATATTTCAGCATTATATTTAGGTGTTATTAAATTTAAATCGTAAAAACATTCCTGTATGAGTTCACTGTATTTAAAATGGCCTAGCTCTTCGGCAATTTTAGTGGATGCTTGTAAATCTAAAAACATAAAAATGCGTTTTTCTTCTCTTGGCTTTTTATATTTCCCTATTAGGAGCTTGATAAAAACACCGCTTCCAAACTTCTCTTTTGCCATTTTAATGAAAGTAAAAATAACTGTACATATAATAAAATAGACCATTATAAGCCAAACGACTTTAAGCCTAAGCCACCAAAAAAGTTGTTCATTTGGTAAATCCAAATCTCCAAATGTTTCTATTTTTTTAGACACAAATGTTATAGATGCGATTATACTAATAAGATAAATAATTGATTTGAGAATAAAAATTTTCCAAATAGCTAAGCACTTAGCTAAGAATTTATCGAATGCATATTCAACTAAAGCATAGGTACAGCCTATAAAAACACCTGATATAATTCCAAAGTGAATTAGCCATTCTACGATTGATATATCACTTGCAATACCTGTTTCGAATTCGCCAATAGCATAATAGCGAATAATAATGAAAAAACTTATTGCAACTATCCAAAAGAGGATCGTATATATTAATGTCCTTAAAAATTGAAAATTCATTTACTTTTTTAATTAATAATTATTAAAGCTAAAATTCAACAATATAATGGTTAATTCTTTAAATTTTATGATATAAAATAAATATTGTATAATTGTATAATATATCCCAAGTATTATGTTTTTATATCCTCCTCCTTCAACAAAATCACTTTGTTTAAATAAATTGGTTTTAGTAAAAAAAGAACTTGCTAAGATTAAGTATTATCAAAAAGCAAGCCCTCTTTTATTAAAACAATGCGTATGTGAAATTCTTCATAAACCATTTGATACGATATCAAAATGGCTGTTTCGTTTATTTTATTTGTATCTAGTTAGCGCTCCCTTTATAGGCGTTCCTGGTTTGGCTTTATCCCCTATTTACAAAGTAAATATTAAATGGGCATGACTTATTTAAAAAGGTTATTAAGGCGTGCTTCAAAATCTAAACAAAATGAATTAAGTGATTCTAAAGAGTCTAGAATATTACTATTTGTTGATGCGTTAAAATTAAAACTGAGAGGCTTCAATGTTAATTATGAGCTTGACTCAAAATTAAAACTTTTTGATAAAATGTCTTTTTCTAAAAAACTGGAGGACCTTCCGAGCCTGTATTTAGAGATCGAAGATTTTTTATTCAAACAGCACAAAAAAACTGTTTTCAATAAAGCTGTATTTAGAAAAGAAATTGGTTCAGATTTTAATACATTAATAACTAGTTTAGATGCACTTAAGCTAATTTTTATTGAGCATAATAATACTCAAAAAGTAATTTTATCCAAGTTATTTTTAAGAGATGTTATTATAATATCTAAAAAATTATTGGGCCATTTCACAGATCCCTTTTTAGTTAAAGCTGAACATCATTTATTAAACTCTAAGATGTCTTTCGAAATTCTTAATCAAGATGATACGACTTCTGCTTTAAAAGAGCTTTCTGATTACTCAAATTTGATTCAACAAAAGATTAAAGAGCGTTTGGGAACAAATGCCATGTTAAGTACATATAATAACGCCTTTGGCAAGTATTTTAATGATTATTATCTTTTAGATAATTTTACGATTACCATAAACTTAGTCCCAGAAGAATTACTGCTTACAGGTAATAATAACTTACCAAGTAAGGGACAATTATATAAGCTTTTAAAAACTCAAATTTCGAATTTGGAAAGCATAAACTCCAAATTAAACGAAGAAATTTTTTTTAAAACAAAAATCCAAAAGGAGTTAGAAAACAATGAAAAATTATATTCAACCATTATTCATAATGCTCTAGATGCTAATATTTTGTTTGACATCCAAGGAAATATTATACGTTCTAATAAAAAAGCTACAGATTTTATAAATGTAAGTCCAGAAAACACTAATATTTTTAAGCTACTCCCACATCATTTCTCAAAGCATCTAAGAAAAAACATCTATAATTTTTCGATAAAAAACATAATTAATTTAGAAAATGTGCTTTTTGATTTTGAAATAATTAAAGACAATATTATTTTTTATTACAACCTAAAAGTTTGCCCAATTCAAATACACAACGAGCTCCTTTTCTTCTCAGTAATTCGAGACATTTCAAAATCTAGGGAAAGTCGCAATAAAATAGAAGAAGCCAGAGTTATTGCGGAAAAATCTGCAAAAGCAAAGACCACTTTTCTTTCTAATATGAGTCATGAAATAAGGACACCTTTAAATGTTATTTTAGGCTTATCAGAATTATTTGAAAAAGAGGAATTTTCTGGCAATGACAACGACTATAAAAATATTGAAGCTATAAGGTTTTCTACTGAAAATCTTTTGATGATAGTAAATGATATTTTAGATTTCTCAAAAATTGAAGCTGGAAAACTTAATGTACAAGAAGTCGATTTCAATTTCCCTGAACTCATACATAACTTAAGCAAAGGATTTAGCATAAAGGCTGAAAAAAAAGGGATTTCATTTAGCATTAAGCATTCTCAAGATATCCCGAAATACATTGTGGGTGATCAATTCAGACTAAGTCAAATTTTAAACAATCTTATAGGCAATGCCATTAAATTCACAACGAAAGGCTTTGTAAGTCTTAATATTAATTCTAAACCGTTAGAGAATAATTTTGTACAATTATTTTTTAGCGTAAAAGATACAGGGAATGGCATTCCAAAAGATAAAATGGATACTATATTTGAAAGCTTTTATCAATCTACTAATCACAAAGAAAAAAAACCTGAAGGTACAGGTTTAGGCTTAAGCATAACTAAAAAATTAATTTCAATTTTAAATGGTGAGTTAAAGGTAAAAAGTGAATTAAATAAAGGGTCTACTTTTGAATTTAATCTTATTTACAAAATAAGCCCCTTAAATGATTCAGAAGTCCCAGTAAAACAGAATAGAAAAAAGACACATATTTTATTAAATAAAAAGATTCTTGTTGCAGAGGACAACAAATTCAATCAATTATTTATAAAACAATTACTTCAAAAGTGGAAAGCAGAGGTTACGATAGTAGATAATGGAAAAAAAGTACTAAACGAAATTAAAACCAACACCTATGATTTAGTTTTAATGGATATCCAAATGCCTGTTATGGATGGGCTTGAAGCGACCAATGCGATTAGGAATTTAAGCGATCAAACTAAGCGAAGTATTCCTATTGTAGCTTGTTCTGCTGATGTATTTCCTGAGTCAAGAAAAAATGCTGAAGAAGCTGGAGTTAACTATTATGTAACAAAACCTATTAATACTAAATCTATTAATGAAATTCTATTTTTATTAACTGCTAATATTTAAGTCTTTTGTTTCTTTTTTCTAGCTGCTGGAAATAAAACATTATTTAATATTAATCTATAGCCTGGAGATGTTGGATGTAGGTCTAACTCTGTTTTTGGGTCTCCCACTTTATGTGTATAGTCTTCTGGATCATGCCCTCCATAAAATGTAAAAAACCCTTTTCCCTTTATTCCATGAATATACTTAGCTTCATTATTGGTTCTATTTTCGCCCATAACCAATACATTCGATTTAATCTCATCTCTAGTAAAAGATGTTGTTTGGCCCATAAACCCTTTTATTAAAGCAGTATGGTTTTGGCATAGCATTGTAGGTATTGGGTCCCATTTAGCCGAAAAATCCATCAATGAAAAATAATCTGTTTCTTTAGGAATCTTACGCTTCCTTGTCATATCAATACTTGAAAACTCATAAACCATAGGGCTTCTTTCCAAAATATAATCTTTAAACGCAAATGTTTTTTTATAATCTAATTTAGATTGGTAATTGGCTTCACTGGCATCACCATCAAACATAGGCTCGCAAATATCTATTCCATCTGCAGACAAAGCGATATCAAAACTATCGGTAGCACTACACATTGCAAACATAAAGCCTCCTCCTACTACATAATCTCTAATTTTAAGGGCTACTGCGCGTTTTTCTTCAGAGACTTTACTGTAACCTAGTGTTTCTGCTAGTGCTTCTGCTTGTTTTTTTTCTTCAATATACCAAGATGCTGCTCTATAGTTTCTATAGAATTTACCGTACTGACCAGTAAAATCTTCGTGATGTAAGTGTAACCAATCAAAAAGTAATAAACCATCTTCTAATACTTCTTTATCGTATATGGTTTCGTAAGGAATTTCAGCATAACTTAAAACCATAGTCACTGCATCATCCCATGGCAATTTTCCCTTTGGTGTATAAACCGCTATTTTAGGTGCTTTTTCTAAAATAACTGCTTCCATATTTTTACTAGGGCTACTTATTTCTTTTAAAATATCTTCTACTTTAGCGTTACTTAGTACTTCAAAATTTACACCTCTTATTTTGCATTCACGCTGTATGGCTTCACTATCTGGTAATAAAAAAGAACCGCCTCTATAATTTAGCAACCATTTTACTTTTAAATTTTCTTTTAAGGTCCAATAGGTTATTCCATAAGCTTTTAAATGATTTCCTTGAGTTTCGGCATCCATAGGAATTAGGATGTAAGAGGCATATGTTTGTGTTGTAAACAGTAATACGGCTATAAGTAATATTATTTTTTTCAAAGTATCTAGACTCATTTTGGGCTACCCCATTCATTAATAGTAAAAAAGGGAATAACCTATATTATGTAATTTGAAAGATACCTAAAAATTTATTTTTATTTCACCTATTTAAGTAAATATTAGCAACTCTCTATTAATTAGATCCAGAGAGAAGGTTTGCGATCCCTTTGGTACTTGGAAACTGTTCAAAAATAATTTTAAGAAAAACGGTTACTGGAATGGCCATTATTAAACCTGGTATACCCCATATGTATCCCCAAAACATTAACATTACTAAAACTGTTATGATATTTATAGAAAATGATTTTCCCATAAAAATAGGTTCTAATATTGCCCCAAAAAGTACTTGTACCCCTGTTATAGAAAGTATAAAAAACAATAAAACACTTGTAGGATCTAGCTCTACAAAGGCAAAGATAGACAATAGAATTACTGAAATAAAAGAGCCTACCATTTGTACAAAATTAATTAAAAAGGCAAAAAGTCCCCAAAAAATAGGAAAGCTAACATCGAAAAAATAGCATGCTAAACCGGTTCCTATTCCTGTTAATAAACTCACCAAAAACTTTACTTTAATAAATTTTATAAGGTCTTTTTCTATCTTCCTAAATGTTTTTACTGAGGTATGTTTTTTCTTTAATAACGTTTGATTTAATAATTTTTGAATGTTTATGGATTCTCCTAACCATAAGACCACAAAAAAAGTTGTCATTAATACTGATGTTAGGAACTTACTTATTACACTAAATGTAGATCCAAAATTACTGATAACCGCTTCTTTATTAAAAAATCTCGATAATTTATGGTTATCGTCTGGCTTAGATTCTACTCCCGTAAAAGCATCGACACTATATACTAAATCATTAATTTTAGTTTGTGCCTTTACTAAAAAACTTGAATCTGTAGCCAAAATTTCTTTACTAGACAATTTAACAAGTTCTCCTCCAACTTTTAATCCTGCCATTATTATTAGAATTACAATAATAATGCTTACTTTTTTTGGTACTTTTTTCTTTCCTAAAAAACGCATTAAAGGTAAGAACAAAAGCGCTATAAACATTGAAAACACTAATGGTATAAAAATAAAAGACAATACTTTTAGTAAGTAAAATATAATAGGAATTACTATTACCAAGAGCAACATATTAGTCGTACGTGTTTTGTCCATTTCTATCTATTTATTTTTTAGGAATAATTATTTTTATGTCGCAAAAATACTTTAAAACTGACTTTTTATAAAACAGTTTAGCAAGAGATTTTATTATTTAATCTTAAAATGGCACATCATCGTCTGGCGCACCGAAGGCATCTTGAGGTGAGGCTGTAAAATTATCTGATGGAAATGCATCATCGTTTGGAGCGGCATTCATTTTACTATGGAACTCTTGTCCAAAAGGTGTATCGAAATCGTCTAAATTATCAAACTTACCTAGGTGCCCAATAAATTTAAGTCTAATATTTTCTAATCCACCATTTCTATGTTTGGCTACAATAAACTCTCCTTGCCCAGCTGTTGGTGAATGCTCATCGTCATCCCATTCATCAATTTTATAATATTCTGGTCTATAAATAAACGATACAATATCTGCATCTTGCTCAATCGCCCCAGATTCACGGAGATCTGAAAGTAAAGGTCTTTTACTCCCGCCACGAGTTTCTACTGCACGCGATAATTGTGATAATGCGATTACGGGTACCATTAACTCTTTAGCCAATGCTTTTAAATTTCTAGAAATCATAGATATTTCCTGCTCTCGATTTCCGCCACTTCCCGCAGCTGTCATTAATTGCAAATAATCGATCATAATCATTTTTATGCCATGTTGCGATGAAAGACGTCTTGCTTTTGCACGCAAATCAAAAATGGATAGTGATGGTGTATCATCTATAAACAATGGTGCTTTTTCTAAATTCTTAACCTTTACATTTAGTTGTTCCCATTCGTGTTTTTCTAATTTACCGGTTCTTAATTTCTCTGATGACAATCCTGTTTCACTAGAAATTAAACGCGTAATCAATTGTACAGAGGCCATCTCTAAAGAGAAAAAAGCAACAGGAATATTAGAGTTCACAGCAATATTTCTTGCCATAGTAAGCGTTAATGCTGTTTTTCCCATACCTGGACGTGCAGCAACAATAATTAAATCACTAGGCTGCCATCCGGATGTTAGTTCATCTAATTTAGTAAAGCCAGTAGGAATACCACTCATTCCTTCTTGTTTCGAAATTTCTTCAATTTTCTTTTTGGCTTGAATTACTAAATCTTGAGCTGTTTCACTAGATTTTTTAATATTTCCTTGTGTTACTTCATATAACTTTGACTCTGCATGGTCTAACAAATCGAAAACATCCTTAGTTTCATCGTAAGCTTCTTCTATAATTTCACTTGAAATTTTTATTAAGCTTCGCTGAATAAATTTTTGCAGTATAATACGTGCATGGAATTCTATATGAGCAGAAGATGACACCTTTTGTGTTAAAGAAATAAGGTAAAAATCGCCACCTATAAAATCCAACTTAGCATTAGTCTTTAATTGATTAGAAACTGTAAGTAAATCAATAGGTTCACTCTCTTGAAACAACATAAAAATGGCTTCAAAAATATGCTGATGCGCATCTTTATAAAATGCATCTGGGCTTAAAATATCGATAACTTCATCTACGCCCTTTTTATCGATCATCATCGCTCCAAGAACAACCTCTTCTAAATCAATAGCTTGCGGCGGTATCTTTCCTTTCTCAAGATTGATTATGGTACTTTTATCGACTTTGAAGCCTGATACTTTTTGTGGTTGTTTCATACAACTAATGTAAATAAATAGTTTTGATTATTGCGAGTTATAAAGTTACACAATGTTCACATAAAATAAACATTTTAAATGTAGATAACTCTTTATTTTTGTTAATAAGCATAAAAAAAATCTGAAAGAACTACTTTCAGATTTTTATTCTTTAGGTATTACTACTGTTAGCCTTTGTATTCTCCCATTTGAGAATATTTATCCATTCGTTTTTCTACCAATTCTTTTGGTGATAAGTTTTTAAATTCATCGTAAGATTTTACAATCGCATCTCTAACTGTTGAAAATGTTTTCGCTCTATCGCTATGTGCTCCACCTAAAGGTTCCTTCACGATTTCATCGACCAACTTCATCTTTTTCATATCTTTAGCAGTAAGCTTTAGTGCTTCGGCAGCAGTTTCCTTAAATTCCCAACTTCTCCATAAAATAGAAGAACATGATTCTGGAGAAATTACAGAGTACCAAGTATTTTCTAACATTAATACCTTATCGCCAACACCTATTCCTAATGCACCACCAGAAGCACCTTCTCCAATTACCATTGTTATAATTGGTACTTTTAAACGGGTCATTTCTAAAATATTTCTAGCAATAGCCTCTCCTTGTCCGCGCTCTTCGGCCTCTAAACCAGGATATGCACCAGGAGTATCTAGAAGTGTTACTACAGGAATACCAAATTTTTCAGCAGATTTCATTAAACGCAATGCTTTACGATAACCTTCTGGGTTAGCCATTCCAAAATTTCTGTACTGACGCGTTTTGGTGTTATAGCCCTTTTGTTGCCCTATAAACATAAAACTTTGCGTTCCTATTTTACCTAAACCGCCAATCATAGCTTTATCGTCCTTGAAGTTTCGATCGCCATGTAACTCTAAGAAAGAATCGCCACATAATGCGTTGATATAATCTAAGGTATAAGGTCTATTAGGATGACGAGACATTTGTACGCGTTGCCAAGGCGTTAAGTTCTTATATATCTCTTTTTTGGTTTCTGTAAGCTTAGTTTCTATTTGCTTGCACGTTTGAGTAACGTCGACATCGCTTTCTTTACCAATGACTTGGCACTTTTGAAGTTGCTCTTCTAGTTCTTTTATTGGTAATTCAAATTCTAAATATTCCATAGGGAATTTATTATTTGTTTAATTTTTAGTTTGATGGACAAATATAAAAACTTTAATTGTTTTTATAACCTTAAGTCTATTTCCTTTTTAAGGTTTTTATGTTTTTTAATACTCCGTTTAGAATTACAACCCCTAAAATAATAACAGCCCCGTAATAAAATTGTGGTGACATTTTTTCTGATTCAGGAAACCAAAGTATAGCTAATACTATTCCATAAACGGGTTCTAAATTATACGTTAATACGACTGTATATGGACTGATTTGTTTCATGACATATACAGATGCTATAAAGGCATAAGTTGTACATACGGAAGCTAATATAAATAAATATAAAAAATCTTGAGACGTTATTTTAAAAAATTCTATTGAAAAACCATCTCCAAAAAACTGCATAAATATGGAGATAAAAATAACTCCACTTATGAATTCGTAAAATGATATTTTCGTTGCTGTATGAGTTTCTAAAAATTTTCCGTTTAGCACTGCAAATAATGCTGAAAAAAAAGCTGATGAGATTCCTAATAAGATGCCTTTAATATGCTGCATCTCACTTTGAGTTATTACATATACTCCTATTATTACTATAATTCCGAAAAGAATCTCATACCATATAATTTTGCGCTTGTATATAATAGGTTCTATAAAGGATGCAAAAAAAGCTCCTGTAGAAAACATTGCCAAAGCAATCGAAACGTTGGAAGCATCTATAGATCCAAAAAAAGTAATCCAATGCAGTGCAATAATAACTCCAGCGATAGATAGTTTAACAAGTGATTTTTTATTTATACTTACATCTACTTTTGCTACTTTAACGTAAACAGCTATTAAAATTGAAGCAATAAGCATTCTATACCAAACTAAAGCGACAGCTTCTATACTAATTAGTTTCCCTAAAATGGCTGTAAATCCAGCTATAAAAACTAGAAAATGTAAATGCAGATAATTCTTAAGCTTATCGTTTAGCATTGTATAATAATATTATAGCCAAGACACCAAATATAATATTAGAAAACCACACGGCTAATATTGGCGAAAAATCTGACTGTGAAGCCATTGTTCCAAATATTTTATCAAAGAAAACAAATACCATGGCAATGCAAATACCAAAAGCCAAATTAACTCCCATTCCGCCTCTTCGCTTTTTTGAAGATACTGACACAGCAATAATAGTAAGAATAAATACCGATACGGGTAAACTCCACTTTCTATATAATTCTAACTTATAGCGTCCAATATTTGAAGAGCCTCTTTTTTCTTCTCTTTCTATAAATTGCTTTAAATCCCCATACATTTTAGTCTCGGCAATGTAGGATTCTGGTGTTAAATCTTCTAAATCAAAAGTAAAAATTGTGTCTTTTTTTCTTTCAGACTCTAGGGTATCATTATGGGTACCGACACCTCTTTTAAAATAACTTCGGAGTCTATAGATACTATCTTCTTCTATATATTTAATACTATTTGCTTCAATCTTATAAGTCATTTTACCTTCCTCAAAATGTTCTAAGGTAAAATTATGGCCCATTTTTTTTTCAGAATCAAAACGACTGACATAAATAATATCATTATCGTTTATTTGTTTGAAAAGTTTTCCGTTTGCTGTAGCTTTCCTCCCTGAAAGATATTTATACTTAAAATCATTAAACCCTTTACTTGCATTTGGAGCCAAATACAAGCCTAGAATTATAGAAAACCCCGCAACCAGAGAAGCGCCTATTAAATAAGGTCTTAAAAACCTAGAAAAGGAAACCCCAGAACTTAAAAAGGCTATAACTTCTGTATTATTGGCTAATTTTGAAGTAAACCAAATAACCGATAAAAATAAAAACAACGGGAATAATAGATGTGCAAAATAAATCGTAAAATCTAACAAATACATCATAACCTCTCCAAAAGGCACTTCTTTTTCTAAAATTTTACCTATTTTTTCTGCAAGATGTACCGTTATTCCAATTGGAATAAACAGTAAAATCATCATTAAGAATGTTAGTAAATAACGTTTTAATATGTACCAGTCTAGTATTTTCAAAATTTATAGGCGATTATCCATTTGTTTTACCATCTTATCTTTCCAAACTCTAAAGTCTCCTGCTAATATATGCTTTCTTGCTTCTCGAACCAACCATAAATAAAAACCTAAATTATGAATCGTTGCGATTTGCTTTCCTAATAACTCATTTACCGTAAATAAATGGCGTAAATAAGCCTTGGAATATTCTGTATCTACAAAAGTAATCCCCATTTCATCTATTGGAGAAAAATCGTCACGCCACTTCAAGTTCTTTATGTTAATAGTACCATAAGCAGTAAACAACATGCCATTTCTAGCGTTACGAGTAGGCATAACACAATCGAACATATCGACTCCCAAAGCTATATTTTCAAGAATATTTATTGGTGTTCCCACTCCCATCAAATAACGTGGTTTATCTTCTGGAAGAATATCGGTAACGACCTCGGTCATTGCATACATTTCTTCTGCGGGTTCACCAACAGATAAACCTCCTATAGCATTTCCTTCTGCTCCAACTCCTGCAATATACTCTGCAGACTGCTGTCTTAAATCTTTATAAGTACTCCCTTGAACTATTGGAAAAAAAGCTTGAGAATAGCCATATTTAAAAGGGGTTTTCTCTAAATGGTTAATACATCTATTCAACCACCTATGGGTCATATGCATAGATCGCTTTGCGTAATTATAATCACAAGGGTAAGGTGTACATTCGTCAAAAGCCATAATAATATCGGCTCCAATACTCCTTTGTATTTCCATTACATTTTCTGGTGTAAATGTATGGTAACTCCCATCTATATGAGACTTAAATTTAACGCCCTCTTCTTTAATTTTTCTTCTAGCAGAAAGAGAATACACTTGGTAACCTCCTGAATCGGTTAAAATATTACGATCCCAATTCATAAATTTATGCAAACCACCAGCCTTCTCTAAAATTTCTGTTTGTGGTCTCAAATACAAATGGTATGTATTTCCCAAAATAATATCTGGGTTTATCTCCTCTCTTAGTTCCTTTTGATGTACTCCTTTAACAGAAGCAACGGTACCAACAGGCATAAATATAGGGGTTTCTATTACACCGTGGTCTGTTGTTACTACTCCTGCTCTTGCATTACTTTGCAAGTCCTTTGCTTTTAAATCGAATGTCATACCTTATAAAAAATATTCAGAACGCAAATATAATTAACAAAATGGCTTATAGTATTAAACATTTAATAATTTTTTAACTCCTCTAAAAACCAACTTAGTAAACTACTAAAAAAACAATTTCAATACATTTTCTATTAAATAATCGCAATTGTTAGCAAATCGTTTAAATTCGTTGATAAGTGAATCTCTATAATCGTTGTAAAAGGAGTTTAAAAAAGTTATTTTTGATCCCAAATAACATAACGCTAAAAAAATGGCAAACACACAACAATTAAAAGACATTACAACGCAAGTACGTAGAGACATTCTACGTATGGTTCATAAAGTGAATTCTGGTCACCCAGGAGGCTCATTAGGCTGTGCAGAATTTTTCGTATCCCTTTATAATGAAATAATGGATAGGAAAGAAGGTTTTGATATGGATGGTATTGGAGAAGATTTATTTTTCCTTTCTAATGGTCATATTTCTCCTGTATACTATAGTGTGCTTGCAAGAGCGGGGTATTTCCCTGTGGATGAATTAAACACCTTTAGATTAATTAATTCTAGACTGCAAGGCCATCCTACAACTCATGAAAACCTTCCTGGCATACGTATTGCCTCTGGATCTCTTGGGCAAGGAATGTCTGTTGCTTTAGGAGCCGCTCAAGCAAAAAAATTAAATAATTGCGAGCATTTAATCTATAGCCTACATGGTGATGGCGAATTACAAGAAGGCCAAAATTGGGAAGCCATAATGTATGCCGCAGCAAAAAAGGTAGATAACATTATTGCTACTATAGATTTAAACGGGCAGCAAATTGATGGTTCTACCGATACCGTTCTAGCAATGGGAAATGTAAAAAATAAGTTTGAAGCTTTTGGGTGGACTGTCATTGAAATAGAAAAAGGCAATGATATTGATGCGATTTTAAAAGGAATGGCTGAAGCAAAATCTAAAACAGGACAAGGTAAGCCCGTTTGTGTTTTACTAAAAACAGTTATGGGTAATGGCGTAGATTTTATGATGCATACACACGCCTGGCATGGTAAAGCTCCTAATGATGAACAATTAGCCATAGGCTTAGCTCAAAACTCGGAGACCTTAGGAGATTACTAACTCAATTTTAGATTTACAAATTACGATTTTAAACTTATGAAAACATATACAAACACAGGAAGTAAAGATACCCGTTCGGGTTTTGGTGACGGATTAACAGAGCTAGGAAGAACAAATCCTAATGTTGTTGCGTTATGCGCCGATTTAATTGGCTCTTTAAAAATGGATCAGTTTATAAAAGAAAACCCAGAACGCTTTTTTCAAATAGGAATTGCAGAAGCCAATATGATGGGAATTGCTGCTGGTCTTACCATTGGAGGGAAAATCCCTTTCACAGGTACTTTTGCTAATTTTTCAACAGGACGTGTTTATGACCAAATTAGACAAAGCATAGCCTACTCTGGTAAAAATGTTAAAATTTGTGCTTCTCATGCGGGTTTAACTCTTGGTGAAGATGGTGCTACACATCAAATATTAGAAGACATTGGGTTAATGAAAATGTTACCAGGTATGGTGGTTATAAATCCGTGTGATTACAACCAGACTAAAGCTGCAACCATTGCCATTGCTGATTATGACGGCCCTGTGTATTTGCGTTTTGGAAGACCTAAAGTAGCCAACTTTACTCCAGAAAACCAAACTTTTGAAATAGGTAAAGCCGTTCATTTAGTTGAAGGTAACGATGTCACTATTGTAGCCACAGGCCATCTAGTATGGGAAGCTCTTGAAGCTGCCAAAGCCTTAAATGAAAAAGGAATTTCGGCAGAAGTCATTAATATTCACACCATAAAACCATTAGATGCCAAAGCGATCATTGATTCTGTTAGTAAAACAAAATGTATTGTTACCGCAGAAGAGCATAATCATTTAGGAGGCCTAGGAGAAAGTGTTGCAAGAGTATTAGCAACCCACAAACCAACCCCACAAGAATTTATAGCAACTAACGATACTTTTGGGGAATCTGGGACTCCTGCTCAGCTTATGGAGAAGTATGGACTTAATAGTGAGGCCATTATAAAATCTTGTGAAAATGTTATAAAAAGAAAATAATTTATTAACTTGTTGGTTGTAAAAGCTATAAATCATTTAAAACCAACAATTATGAAAAAATTATTTTCAATTCTATTCATTGCAGTCATGACCGCATCTTCTTTTGCTCAAAGTGAAAGTGGGTTTGGTATTAAAGCAGGTATTAATTACAATTCAAATGGAGATTATAAAGATGCCATAACCGATGCTTCAGAGGATCCAGATGCAACCATAGGATACCATGTAGGCGTATTTTTTAAACTAGGAGGTAAATTATACCTCAGACCTGAAATTGTTTACACGAGTACCGAAAGTGAGTATGAAACAATTGGAGATTTCAAAATGCAAAAACTAGATGTTCCTGTTCTGGTTGGCGTTCGATTTTTTAAATTTCTTAATGTTTTTGCAGGGCCATCGTTGCAATACATTATAGAGACTGAAGTAGGAGGCGTTACGTTTGAAAACGTTGATGATGACTACTCTATAGGTCTAAATATTGGTGTTGGCGTAAGCTTTAGTAAGTTTGGTATCGATTTAAGATACGAACGTGGCTTCGATGAAAATGAAATCGAAACCATTACTGATAATATAGACATTGATAGTGGTAAATTAGATACTAGACCAGAACAGCTTATATTGAGTTTTTCTTACGCATTTTAATTTATTACTCGTAACAAAATAATGTTACAAAAGAAAATAAAAAAGGTAGTGGTTTAATAGCACTATCTTTTTTGTTTTTATATATTTCCCATTACATTCTGTCATTAAAATAACGAAATAGCAAGGTATAAAAAAGGGCAACTTATACAAGCTGCCCTTTTTATTTTTATGGTTAATACCGTGCTATATTAAAGCTTAGTTTAATTAGAATAATCAATAGTTATAGTACTTTCCAAGTAATCGTGAACGCCATTATTATCGGAATCTATCAATGTTACAGTATGTACAGTAAATGTATTATCAATGTCTACCAAAACCTCATTTGGTAATAACACATGAGCTTCTGCCTCTGCTAGTGTTGCGTAGCTATAACTATTCTTAATGATTTCATCCTTTGTTGGAACACCATCATCATCATCATCACTATCTATATAATTCACTATCAAATCGCCATCGGTATCATCTCCTAAACCATCCCCTGTGTTTGATAAATCCTCTAAATGAGACGGTATTCCGTCTAAATCATAATCGGTATTACTTCTTGAAATAACTCTCAAAGTAAAAAATAATGGTGAATATTCTGGTATATCACTATTTGGAGGAAAGGCAAAATACCCTAATCCAGATGGGATAAACACCGCACCAATACCATGGTTATGGTATATTATGGAACCATCTGCATTTAAAGTGAAATCTGTAGAGGTTTTAAATTCTAAAATCCCTTCTCTAAATCCATCAACAACTCCACCTTGAGACCCTACAGTAGTTAAATTAAAAGATTGGTTAACTGTAACTGCGCTATCAAAAGAAGTCCCATCAGGTGGTACTGTCCCATTGTAAAGCACTCCAACTTTATCCAAAGCATGGATTGTTTCTCCTAAACCTTCTCTTACATTCAAAAAATACAATTTATAATCTATACCATTTTGAGTAATAATTTTACTTTCTACTTGATCTATTAAAGGTATTTTGTCGCTGGTATCTATTCCGGAACCATTATTTGAAGATATGACATCAAAAATAACTTTAAACTCATCATTTACAGCTCCGTATGGGTTTGTTTCATCGAATTCTTCGTAGTTATAATAATGAGTCGATAAGTACTCTTCAATTTCTAAAATATTCTCATCATACACCTCTTGTGCATCTCTAGGTGGTGGCGCTTGAAAACCATCATCATCCTTTTTACAAGAAAATGACACCAATGTTATTGATAAAATTGTGAAAGTAAGTTTTCTTAAGTTCATTATTGCGTATTTTTGGGTGCAAGATAAGTTTAAATATAATTTTGCACAATATCATTAACGTAGATTTTAGATTATTTATATGCGTATAGACAAGTATTTATGGTGTGTAAGACATTACAAAACAAGAAGTATAGCTACAACAGCTTGCAAGAAAGGACACGTAAAAGTTAACGGACAAGTTGTTAAGCCCAGTAGAGAGATTTTTGCCACAGATAAAATTGAACTTAGAAAAGACCAAGTAAACTATAGTTTAACCGTTTTAGACCTCCCTCCTAATCGAGTTGGAGCTAAGCTGGTAGATCTATATAGAGTGGACACAACTCCTAAATCGGCTTTTGAGGCACAGGAACTCCTTAAACTAGCTAAAGATCATTATAGAAAAAAAGGAACTGGACGTCCTACCAAAAAAGACAGAAGAGATATTGATGATATTTATAAGGAAAATGAATCTTAAAAGCTGTTTTATTGTTTTTCAGTTTTTATATTTGAATAAAATAATTTTAATATGACCACATTAGAAAATAGAATTTTATCTCATGATCAAATAAATCATAAGATTACTCGCATAGCTTATCAAATTTATGAAAGTAATGTAAATGAATCTGAAATTATATTGGCAGGAATAGATCGCAACGGTTATATATTAGCAAAAAAGTTAAAAAATGTTTTAACTAAAATCTCACCTATAAAACCTACCCTTTGCAAGGTGTTAATAGACAAGAAAAACCCTAGAACATCTATACAAACGTCTATTAAAACCGAAGCTTATACTGATAAGTCTGTTATTCTCATAGACGACGTCCTTAATTCTGGAACCACTTTAATTTATGGTGTAAGGCATTTTTTAGATGTCCCATTAAAGCAATTTAAAACAGCTGTTTTAGTCAATAGGAATCATAAAAAATACCCTATAAAAGCAGACTTTAAAGGAATTTCCTTATCTACTTCGTTAAATGAACATATCGATGTTATTTTAGAAGGCAATAATTATGAAGCTTATTTAAAATAATTTAAGTAAAATATTCTCAATGATTGTATCGCTGTTAGCATTTGCATCGATTATTAATTCTGCTTCATTATAAAAATTAGCCCGTTCGAACAAATGCTTTCCTATAAATTCTGCGAGTAACGCATCGGTTGTAATATGAGCTATTAAAGGACGTTTAGCCTTTTCGCTTTTTAATCGCCTTGTTAATTCTGGAACAGAAACTCTTAAATATACTGTTTTAATAGAAGCATTCTGGTTTAACAAAGTCATCGTATTATAATAACATGGCGTTCCTCCTCCTAAAGAAATGATTGTGCGTTTTTTATTATTTAACAAGCTTTTTAAATGTTTCTGCTCTACCTTTCTAAAATAGAGCTCTCCTTTTTGCTTAAACAGGTCTTTTATTGTTTTTTTTTCTTGAGATTCAATAAAATCGTCTAAATCTATATGCTCATACTTTAAGGTAGTTGCCATTTTTTTTCCAATAAAAGACTTCCCCGAAGCCATATATCCTAAAAGTACTATATTCATTTTTAAGTTATTAATTTGATTATTAAAAACATAGCTAACACAAGTGCAAAAAAACAAAAAAAACTTTAAAATAGTATTGTGATATTAATAAAAGCTTTTATATTTGCACCCGCATTAGAGAAACAAATAATGCTAACAAAATAATGACCTGGTAGCTCAGTTGGTAGAGCATCTCCCTTTTAAGGAGAGGGTCCTGGGTTCGAGCCCCAGCCCGGTCACTAAAAAAGTTAAGCATTTGCTTAACTTTTTTTTTACCTTGCATTTTATTAAAATGCGCACGTGGCGGAATTGGTAGACGCGCTGGCTTGAGGGGCCAGTGACCGTTTTTGGTCGTNTTGCTTAACTTTTTTTTTACCTTGCATTTTATTAAAATGCGCACGTGGCGGAATTGGTAGACGCGCTGGCTTGAGGGGCCAGTGACCGTTTTTGGTTGTGGAAGTTCGAATCTTCTCGTGCGCACAAAAAAGATTTAAGTTTTTATTTTTTTTATCCATAAAAGCTTTTATATTTGCAGCCCGTTAAGGAAAAACAAATAATGACCTGGTAGCTCAGTTGGTAGAGCATCTCCCTTTTAAGGAGAGGGTCCTGGGTTCGAGCCCCAGCCCGGTCACTAAAAAGTTAAGCATTTGCTTAACTTTTTTTTCACCTTATTTTTAGCCAAGGTAAGGCTCAAAACCAATAGTTGTGTTAAATCCTTTACACTTTGAAAGAATCCCGCTAAATATCACTTTAAGTTTAACTCTTATAAAAAAACTAGCCTTAAATATAGATTAATGCTATATAATTAATGGCTTAGCATATTAGATGTTACCGCTGTTTTTTGAATATTTGCCCCTTTTAAATGATAACTTAATGACACGCTTTGCGCACCTCCCGTCTCAAAAAACTTAATAACAATTGAATGTTTCCCTTTTTCTAATGCGATTTGCTTAGATTGTTCTTTAGCTCCATGAAATCCGTCGTTATCTATAAGTTCTGTTCCTCCAATAGCCATTGTACTACCATCGTCTGATGTTAAATAAAAATGATATATCCCTGTTTCTGGCACTTCAATATATCCTTTAAATTGTAATGCAAAATGATCTTCACGTGCATATTCTGGAACCGCAATAATTGGTTGTATATCTTCTCGCTTTTCATCTTTTACGCGTATATCCTTAACAGATGTATATTCATTTTCAAAATACTCTACTGCTATCCCTGGTATACTTTTAATAGATACTGGTTTTCTATACGTTTGCTTTTCGTATGTAATATCGTATACAGCAGCCCGTTTTTCCCCTTTAAAAGTAGCCACCTTAAAATGTGTAGCGCTTTCAATAGGAATCTTATTTTTATACAAATTTGATATTCGTGTAGGCAGAGTACCATCTGTAGTATATCTAATTTCGTCTATTATACTTGGTTTTATAAGTACCAATGAATCGGTATCTATAAATACAGTATGTGTTTCTAGATTAGGGAGGTCTGGTAATCTAAAATTTACATTCATAACATCCAAACGCTTATATATTTTATCCATTCGGTTCATAAATGCTTTTTCATTTTTTTGCTTGGTCCAAGCAACTTCTGCTAATGCCATCATACGCGGCATCGCCATATACTCTAAACGAGCTGGAGTCGGAATGTATTCACTCCACAAGTTGGCTTGCACCCCTATAATTTGCTTTTCGTACATTCCTTTTATTGCCTCTGGAATTGGGTCGAATGAATAAACATGACTTAAACTTTCATTATTAGGCTCATAATCAAAATAACAATGAGAAGTAGGGGTCATTATCACATCGTGTCCATTCTTTGTGGCTTCAACGGGCGCTTGAGGCACCCAATTTCTCCAAAACATAATGGTTGTACTCGAATTAATTCCGCCGTCTAAAGCTTCATCCCAACCTATCATCTGCTTTCCTTTGCTATTTAAAAACGTTTCTACACGTTTTACAAAATAACTTTGAAGTGCTTCTATTGTTTCTAGTCCTTCTTCTTTCATTAATTCTTGGCACGCCGCACTTGTTTCCCAAGTTGCCTTCTCGACTTCATCTGCTCCAATGTGAATGTAATCGCCAGGGAAAAGCTCTACAACTTCAGACAGTACATTTTCAATAAATTCATATACAGATTCTTTACATGGACACAAAGGTATTGAGAATGTTTCTCCCCAACCGGCTCCATCTACACAAGATAGTTCCTTAAAAGAATCTATGGCAGCTTTCATATGCCCAGGCATATCTATTTCTGGTACGATGGTAATTCCTCTGTTCGAAGCATAATCAATCACTGCTTTCATCTCTTCTTGGGTATAATAGCCTCCATATACTTCACGGCCTTCTATCTCCTTAAAAAAGGCCTTAGGAAGTTCAAAATCTGGATTGGTCTTTGCATTTTCAATAACGACTAAATCATGATTATTCATAGTGCGCCAGGCTCCCTTTTCAGTGAGTTCTGGGTATTTTTTAATTTGAAGCCTCCAGCCTTGATCGTCTGTAAGATGGATATGGAATCTATTAAATTTAAACAACACTAAATAATCAATAAATGTTTTTAAATATTCTACCGAAAAAAAATGCCGTGATACATCCATTTGCATACCTCTATATTTAAAACGTGGGGTATCGTTTATAGCGACAGCAGGAATATTCCATTGTCTCTTTTCTGGAGCTATACTTTCAATCTCCTTGGGTAATAACTGACGCATACTTTGAATTCCATACAATAAGCCAGATGCAGCATTTGCGCTAATAGTTATTCCTTTTGTTGTTATCTCCAGTGAATACGCTTCTTCCCCACCTTTAAATGTCGGGTCTAAATTCAAAAAAACTGTATTTTCAGCTTTTACTCCTTTGGCTTTGGACATAACAAAACCTGCGGAATGCTCAAACATTTTAGAGAGATAATCGGCTAAAAAAAGTAGCTCTTTTGAGTCCTGAGAACGGATTATTTTAGTGTTTTTATTAAATACAAAATCACCAGTTCCTGGTGTTAATTGTTGAGGAAAAGGGACTATAACATAACGTTCCATATCATTCTTGTCCTCAATATGAGTACATGAAATTACAAGACACAGCAAAAACAGATTATATTTTAAAATTATTTTAGTTTTTAAAATCATAGGATTGCTTTAAGGATTATAAATCATTTAATTATATATATTCACTGAGTTTAACTCATATCCCTAAAATACAAAAAAAGCCACTTGCTCTGCAAATAGCTTTCTCTATTACTTTTCTTTGTCGTTGCTAACAAATGCTTTCTCTTTCCACTACTAAACTTAGCATAATAGCAGCGATACGTGGTAACTTAACGGAGAGCATATTATTTTAAAAAAACTACCTTAATTTTACTTAAAGTAGCTTCTTTATTATTTTGTTTTCTTACTCTTACCGCCACTAGCAAATGCTAGCGGTAGCTGTGACGTAAACTAGCACTAGCAGGGAAGATATTTCTAATAGAATTTTAACTATTCAAAAACTACCTGATACCGATAGAGAACATATTCTTTTTACTATTGATGTCATGATTAGAGATGCCAAAGCTAGACTAGTTTATTCTTAATTTTGCTACCACAAAGGCTTTAATACTACATTAGGAACTTCTTTATTGTTTTCCTCATAAATTGCATAACTGCTATTTTTCCAATCTCGTTCGTGATATACTAATTCTGATGCTACTGGATTATAGTGTATATAATTTACACGTTGCTCTATTTTTTTATGGTTGTCTAATATTACTGGATGAAAGCCATCTTTCCAAACTTTATAATTTGCGCCTTTTTTAATTCGCTTTGCTGCATAAGCAAATTTTGCTAAAAGCCATTCTCTGCGACTTTCTGGATATTCTTTTATCGCTTTTATAAACTCTTTGGAGGTATGCTTTTTAAAATCTCTTATAATGTCCTGTAATTCGTTATCGTAAGAACTTATTATCATATGTATGTGGCTACTCATATACACGTAAGTATGTACATTTAAACCTTTATGCTCTATACAATAGTTTAAAGAATCGTCTAATATTTTAAAATAAATTGGACGTATAAATAGATCTACCCAATCTATAATGGTTATCGTTACAAATGTGGGTTCTGCGCTGTCTATTACTTTGTAGCGTTGTGACATAGCTTAAAGATAACAAAGGTATTGCAAATACTAAAGTAAATTAGACACGCTTTATAAAAGCGCGCCAGTTACACAGATGCCGCACGAGTGGGAGTGCACCAGAGTAATATTATTAATATTTATATTTTTCATTTCATTTTTTAAATCTCTATAATTTACCTCAAATCCTTTTATAAAATAAGCATTATAAATAGATATCTTTTCTTTTTCATTCTTACTATTTTTTTGTGTAAGAAAGAAAAATCCTTCAGCAGGAAAAATCAATAATTTAAAATCATTTATATTATCATTACTTAATGGCTCTATCAAAGCCTTACCTAACTCATCAATTAAATCATTTTGGGCTAATAAAGGTTTTGAAATTAAAAATATGAGAAGAAAAATATAAATTTTCATTTTCTCATAAAGTTCTAATAATTATTAATAAAACAGAAATTAAAATCATAGAAATAACATAATTAATAGATATATCTTCTAAATATTCTTTGTATGTTTTTTCTTTAAAAAGAATACACCTAATAAAAGCTCCTGGATAGTTTAATAAATACCCTAATAAAATCTTAATTAAAATGTTCATTTCTTTAATTATGAATATTATTAATATTATTCTTCACAGTTTCTTTTATCAAAGTTTCTGAAACAAAATCAAATATTGCAGAACCTGATTTTACAGGAAAAGGAACAACATCTATAGCATCATTAATTGTTTCCTTAGATTCTTCAAATGTTTGATTATCTATTAAAGGCTTTGAAACATAATCCCATTGTTCATCAAACTCTCTATAATCTGCGCTGTCTATTACTTTGTAGCGTTGTGACATAGTTAAAGATACATAAGCTAGTGCGCTTTTGCAAAGCGTAATTATTGTTTTTTTAATGCATTGCAAATACTAAAGTAAATTAGACACGCTTTATAAAAGCGCGCCAGTTACACAGATGCCGCACGAGTGGGGGTAGGTGTTACAAATGCTGCACCAGTGGATCATTAATGTTATTAATCTTTACTTTGCTCACTCTTACCGCCACTAGTAAACACTAGCGGTAGCGGGGCTTTCTATTTGTGCTGGACTATTTTACTAGTACTTGATTGTTAATTTTTAAATAATATTTTCCTGTATAAGGATCTTTTATTGGGGTTATATTAGCATCTGTATTCTTCTCTATTTGAGTTGTTTTTTTAGTTCCTAAATCAAATAAAACGACCTTATCTCCATTGCTTGTACAAATAATAATTTTATCATCAAATAATGATACTTGTTCATCAAAGTTCAAACTACTGTTAACCAAAATCTCTGACCACAATTCTTTACCATACTCATTATAACAACTAATATTTATAGTGTTTTTAGTTGAATCAACTCCAATCAATATCAATGAACTATCCTTTTTGAATAATTGATATATATCATAACTCAAGTTTTTTTCCCAAGCAAACTGACCTTTTTGTTTAGAAATACTAACTATGCCATTTTTTCTATAATTCAGTATTATATTTTCTTCAAAATTTAATATGTTCATTTGCTTAGCTACTCGCTCTTGTTTTTTACTTACTAAGCTATTATTTTTCCAAAGTATTTCGGGGTTCTCATTTTTCTTGATTTTTAAGCTATATAAAAGAAGTGTATCATTTAATTCTCTACTCAATGTAACCTGACTTTCCAATGGAAACGATATACTATTCCTATCAAAATTCATTGTTTCCATATTCTGTTCTATATGTAGTACAATATTTGGTAGAGTATTGAAAACTAACCCTCCAAATATATCTTTATAATAAAAGCCTATATCATCATAAAAAATAAGCTCGTTTGGCAAAGGCGTAAATCCAGAAATTTCATGTACAGATATAAGTTTTTCATTCCATTTTTTATCATTTATGTCATATGAATAATAATGTTCGTATGAAAGAGGACTAAATACATATAAGGTAGTACCGTCACAAGAAAAATCCACATACCTATAATCCTCTACTGGACTTTCTAATTTAGCAATTAATTTGTTTCGTTTTATATCTAATATATAGAGAAAAACTCCATCATTTTTCTTTTTGGTTTCAATCCCAACTTTAGGTACAGTTCTAAAAATCAGTAAACCTTTATTCACTTTTACATCACTGATAAGCTCCGTATGTGTTATAAAGTCTGATAAATTTATATTTTGAAAATCATCAAAATTTAGATTACTTATAACTGATTCGTGTTTTTCACTTGTGCAAGTGGCGAAAACTAACACAAATGTAGCTAAGAAAAAAACAATAAAAACACCTCTAATTGTTCTCTTTATTATATTGCTTGACCTCTTCATTTGCTCGATTAATTTCTGTTTGTTGCTCTTTTGTTAATGGCACTCCTGTTTCCTGCTGATGTCTTTCAGGGTATAGCATATGCATAGGGATATTATATCTTCCATCTTCACCATATCTACTTTTTGAATCTGTTAAGTCAGTATCAAATTTTGAAAAATCTGGAAAGAAATGTCCTCCTAGAGCAGAAGGATCACCAAGTGTTTTTCTAGCCAAAATATTTGCAGCTTTCAATGAAAAAGTACCATCATATCTTGAATAAACATCAAATGCTACATTCCTTTGTTCATTAGTAACAAAATCAGAATCCCAATTATACCAATCAGTTACTTCCTCTCCTCCAAATAGAATCTTATTATATTGCTTAACAGCAAAACCAGCTATTTCCAAGTTCAATTCTTTCATCATAGTTCCAAATGCTGGAGCTAAACTACCAGAAGTTGCACCTTCTTGAAACGTATCCGAAAGTTCATCTACCAAATAAGAAGCCCCTGTTGCCCATCTTGAACCAAAACCTCTTTCGTCTACTTGACCTTGAGCCCAATGATAATAATCTCTTACAATATTAAAAGAATACTTATCCTCTTGTACCCAAACAGCATCACGTACAGCTTGCTGAGAATATGATTTGAATAAGTTGTTTGCTTCATTTTTAGTAATAAAAGTCATAGCTTCTTGCCAACGATGAGTCTTTTCAACTCTATCGTTAGTAAACCAGATACCATTTTTGCCATCTAAATTTTCTAAAGTTAATGCAGATTCTCCTGTATGCATTTTATAGGCAGTGAATGACTCGTATTCTTCTGCGCCTTCTAACTCCCTATATGCTATAACCTTATTGCCACTAAAAGAATAAGGCGAATAATGAGCATACTCTCTAGTTAATGGATCAACCGCAAAGAACCTACCCACACGAGGATCATGCATTCTAAACTTATAGTTTATACTATTCCCTTCCCCTTTAATCTCATTATCCATTTCTTGACCTTGGAAGCCATAGCGATAGTCGCTACTGTTGCCGTGGCGATTGGGTAGAAGCATCCCGAAGGGATAATAATCGGTAAACATAGAAGGCGCATTATTTGCTTTGGTTACTACAGCCCTAACATTCCCTAAATGATCTGTTAACGGGTAATTGGTCGCTCCATTTTTATAATTTAAGCAACTCATCTATAGTTGTTCTTACTTTTTCACTATTCCAATTTGCAGCTCCAGATTTATCTATAACGATGTTTCCTTGACGGTCTATTAAAAAAGTCCTTGGTATACTTCTGCTTTTAAATGTTTCTGGCGTCTCCCCCAATGGAGAATAAACCTTAAATGTGTAACCTTTTTTATCTAGAAATTTGGAGACAATCGCTTTATTTTCATTAGACACAAAAACGAAATCTATTTTATCTTTATAATCATTATACAATGCTTCTATAGAAGGCATTTCAGCTATACATGGTGGACACCAAGTCGCCCAAAGGTTTACAAATACCACCTTATGTTTTACATTTTCAAAATTAAAAGTAGCGCCATTTACATCTTGTAGTTTCCAATTATAGCTACTTATTTCTTCCATATCATCAGTTACTTCTATATCTGGGCTAAAAAGCGCCAACCCTTTATGTAATAAAACTTGAATAGGCAAACGTGTTTGTGGAATTATAAGTACCACTATAATAATAAGAAATAGTATATTTTTTAAGGTTCCTTTTTTTTTATTTTTCATATTATAATATCAACAAAACTAATGAAGCGTCATTTTACAATATGTAAAATGACGCTTCAAATTTAATAAAAACAAATTTATTATCGCGTTACAGAACCTGTTGGTAAAGACTCTAGGTCTTGTAACATATCATAAGTTGTTGGAGCTGTTTCATTTCCTGCTTCTCCATTTAATGGTTTCATTGCGTATGGTGCTGGAGAATTATCTGGAAAAGGCTCTATCGTTATAACAGCTGTAAGTCCTCTTACATCTAAAGGAAACATTACACCCTCTGGAGCTTCTAATAAGAAATCTTCGCCAGGAATTGGTGGGCCATCATTATTTTCTAAGCCACTAAACATATTAGAATCGTCAACCTCCGTAAATCCTGTAAATGTCCCTGTAGAGACTGGTATCCCATTACTAATTACCCATCCTTCATATTTCCATCCTTCCGCCAATGTAGGCAAATTCAAGCCTGCTGAAGGCGGTCCTACGGCTTCTGGAGTTCCAAACCATATTCCGTATTCATCATTCATATTATTTGCTGCTCCTGGGACTTCATCTGTTGGTGTTCTTAAGAAAAATTTCCCTGAAGCATCCATAAAATCATTTGCATCTATTGTTACTGGTGCAATCCATACAACGGCACCATCACCATCAAAATCACCTGCTAATACTTTTGTTGCTGCTGGTAACGGATCTGGATCGTCTGCTGGTTCTATAGTCAAAACAAATGTTGTAGCTGAGGCTAATTGTTCGGTATCTACTTGAAATGTTTGAGGAAAAGTTACTGATGAAAACCTCCCTGTTGAAACTGCGCTTCCATCGACTATAACCCATCCCTCATATACGAAATCATCGCCTAAAGCGGTTAAACCGTTAATATTAACTTCTAATGGAGAAGTTGTTGGTTCTGGTGTTGACGTATTATCGTCATCACTACTACAAGAAGTGGCAAACAAACCTAATGCCAAAGCTCCTAAAATCATTTTTTTAATCATTGCTTTTATTTTTTTAGTTCATAAACTATATACAAACAAATTTATAGCAAGGATTACAACTAAAATGTTAGCCAGCTAACATTAGGCTATTTTTTTTAATATCCTTATTTCTTTTCTATTGAAATTAAGATAGTTTTCTTCCTTTAGTTCATTTAAAAGAATGTTTAATGTGGGCCTAGAAGTACCTATTAAGGAGGCGATATCACTTTGAGTATATGGATGGTGGATAATATGATCGCCTGTTTCTTCACAATTATACCCATATTCTGTACAAAGCTCGTCTAGAAACTCTATTAGTCTTGTTTTTGTATCTTTAAACATTAACAATTGAAGTCTCCGTTCCAGCTTCTTAAATTTAAACCCAATAAACTTATACACCTTAAAACTAAAGGTTTGATTATCGCGCATTAAATTATGCATAGTTTCCACTCCTATGGGACATATAGATGTTTTATTATCTAAAGATTGTGCAAATTCATCGCGTTTAGCTTCTCCTAAAATTGCTTTTTCTCCAAATAATTGTCCGCTTGATAAAATTGCTTTTACTACTTCATCTCCCTTTTCACTATAATACCCTATTTTAACTTTCCCTTTTTCTATAAGGAATATCTTATTTGAGGAATCTTCTTCAAAATATATATAATCTTTCTTCTTGTAAGCGTCAAATTCATGAGTGCTTTTATAGGATTTAAACTTATGAGGGCATAAAATTTTAAAAAGGTTAACATCTTCAAAAAACCAAATTGAATTCATTTTGAGTACGTTTATTTTTAGATTAATATTTAAATATAGTCTATATTCAATATAAATACTTACTTAAAGTACGTAAAAAACACCCCTGTAGACTATGAATGCTTTATGTTTTTAACACTAAAACACCTAAAATTAAAGTTTTAAATTAAGTTTCATCTTATCTTATTCTTAGATAAAAAAGCATTAGCAATCTTACATAGAATTTTACTCATAAGGCAAGACAATACTTATTAAAAAAAGCTAAACGACATTGCCATCATTTAGCCTTTAATTATAAATCAAATTCTTAAATAATCTATATAGGTTATTTAAAACTGTGTATAAATCTTTAAAATTTCACGCACTATAATGCGTTCTCTTTTTTAATTAAATTTAACGCCGATCCTTCATTATACCAATCTATTTGAGATGTATTGTATGTATGATTTAGCATAATTATATCCTTACTTTTATCGTTATGCACAATTTCTAATGTTAATTGTTTTTCTGGTGAAAATGCATCTAAATCTATAAAGTTAAAAGTATCATCTTCTTGAATTAAATCGTAATCACTTTCATTTGCGAAGGTCAAGCCTAACAGGCCTTGCTTTTTAAGATTGGTTTCATGAATTCTCGCAAAAGATTTTACGATTACTGCTGCGACCCCCAAATGTCTTGGCTCCATAGCGGCATGCTCTCTTGAAGATCCTTCTCCATAATTATGATCTCCTACAACGACTGTTCTTACGCCTGCTGCTTTATATGCTCTTGCGGTATCTGGGACTCCTCCATATTCTCCTGTTAATTGATTTTTAACAAAATTAGTTTTTTTACCAAAGGCATTTACCGCACCTATTAAACAATTGTTGGATATATTATCCAAATGGCCTCTGTAACGTAACCAAGGTCCTGCCATAGAAATGTGGTCTGTTGTGCATTTTCCAAAAGCTTTTATTAACAACTTAGCACCTTTTATATGACTGCCTATTGGCGTAAATGGTGTTAATAATTGCAACCGCTCTGAAGTAGGGTTAACGACTACTTTTATATGGCTTCCGTCTGCCTCTGGAGCTAGATATCCATTATCTTTTACCTCAAAGCCTTTGGGCGGTAACTCCCAACCTCTAGGCTCATCAAACATAACTTCTTCCCCTTCCTCGTTAATTAATGTATCTCTTAACGGGTTAAAATCTAATCGTCCAGAAATAGCTATAGCAGCTGTTATTTCTGGCGAAGCAACAAAGGCATGTGTGTTAGGGTTTCCATCGGCTCTTTTAGCAAAATTTCTATTAAAAGAATGAACTATACTATTTTTTGGAGCATTTTTAGGATCGCTATATCTAGCCCATTGCCCTATACAAGGCCCACATGCATTTGTAAAAATTTTAGCGTTTAATTTTTCAAATATCCCAAGAATACCATCTCTATCGGCTGTATATCTTACTTTTTCAGAGCCTGGATTAATCCCTAGCTCTGCTTTCATTTTTAATCCTTTATCTATTGCTTGTTGGGCTATTGATGATGCGCGCGATAAATCTTCATAAGAAGAATTTGTACAAGAGCCTATTAAACCCCAATCTACATTTATTGGCCAATCATTGTCCTTTGCTTTTTGGGTCATTACACTTCCAACTGGTGTCGACAAATCTGGTGTAAACGGCCCATTTAACAATGGGGTTAATTCAGATAGATTTATTTCTATCACTTGGTCGAAATACTGCTCTGGATTTGCATATACTTCTGTATCTGCTGTTAAGTATGCTTTAATTTTATTTGCTTCATTAGCGACTTCTTCTCTACCTGTAGCTCTAAGGTAGCGTTCCATAGATTCATCGTATCCAAAAGTAGATGTTGTTGCGCCTATTTCTGCTCCCATATTACAAATAGTTCCTTTCCCTGTACATGACATTGCTATAGCGCCAGGGCCAAAATACTCTACTATAGCGCCTGTACCTCCTTTTACCGTAAGAATTTCAGCAACTTTTAAAATAACATCTTTTGGTGCTGTCCAACCCGATAATTGACCTGTTAATTTTACGCCTATTAATTTAGGAAATTTCAATTCCCATGCCATTCCGGCCATAACATCAACAGCATCGGCACCACCAACTCCTACTGCGACCATTCCTAAGCCTCCTGCATTTACTGTATGAGAATCTGTTCCAATCATCATACCTCCTGGAAAGGCATAATTTTCTAAAACAACTTGATGAATAATTCCTGCACCTGGTTTCCAAAAGCCAATCCCATATTTATTAGATACTGATTCTAAAAAATCGAACACCTCACTACTAATATCATTTGCCGTTTTTAAATCTCTTGCGGCACCATCTTTTGCTTGAATTAAGTGATCACAATGCACTGTTGTGGGAACTGCAACTTTATTTTTTCCTGCTTGCATAAATTGCAATAATGCCATTTGCGCTGTTGCGTCTTGGCAAGCGATACGGTCTGGAGCAAAATTTACATAATCTTTACCTCTTTCGAAAGCCTTATCTGGCGTGCCGTCCCATAAATGAGTATATAAAATTTTCTCTGCTAAGGTAAGTGGTTTCCCTGTAATTTTACGAGCAACTTCCACGCGTTCAACCACTTTAGAATACACCTCTTTAATCATTTCAATATCAAAAGCCATAAATTATTATTTATTATTTTTTTGTTACACTACTAATTTAGCAAAAAAAATAATGTTTAAAACCGCTTGTCTATATTATAAAATAATACCCGTATTTAGCTTTTCTATTTAATCTTTTCATAAATATTAGTTATAAAAAAAGCCCGAGTAACATACTCGGGCTCTATATTAAATGATAACATATAATTACATTACTAATTGTTTTTGAGAGGGTTTAAATCTTGTTAGCACTATACCGTCTACAGCAGCTTCATACTCTTCCATAGTTGGTGTTCTTCCCAAAATTGTAGATAGCACAACTACTGGAGTAGATGATAATAAAGATTCTCCTTTTTTCGCTCCTGAATCTTTAACAACTCTTCCTTGAAATAATCGTGTTGATGTAGCCATTACTGTATCTCCTGGTTCTGCTTTTTCTTGGTTCCCCATACATAAGTTACAACCAGGGCGTTCTAAATATAATAAGTTTTCGTATTTAGTACGTGCTAATCCTTTGGGTGCGTTATCATCAAATTCAAATCCTGAATATTTTTGTAAGACTTCCCAATCGCCTTCTGCTTTTAACTCATCAACAATATTATAGGTTGGTGGTGCGACTACTAACGGTGCATTAAATTCAACCTTACCGTGTTGTGCTTCAATGTTTTTTAACATTTGAGCTAAAATTTTCATATCGCCTTTGTGTACCATACAAGATCCTACGAATCCTAAATCTACTTTTTTGGTTCCTCCATAGTAAGATAATGGCCTTATAGTATCGTGTGTATAACGTTTAGAGACATCATCATTATTTACGTCTGGATCGGCAATCATAGGTTCTGCAATTTCATCTAAATCAATAACAACCTCGGCATAATATTTCGCATCTGCGTCTGGTTTTAAAGCAGATTTAACACCTGTCTTTACTTCTGTTATTCTATTATTTGCTTTATCTACTAACCCTTGTAACATTTGCTTTTCGTTATCCATTCCTTTTTCAATCATGATTAGGATACGATCTCTTGCAATTTCTAAAGATTCTATTAAGGTTTCATCTTCTGAAATACAGATAGAAGCTTTAGCTTTCATTTCAGCAGTCCAATCTGTAAAAGTAAAAGCTTGATCGGCTGTTAATGTTCCAATATGAACTTCTATAATTCGGCCTTGGAATACATTTTCTCCACTAAACTGCTTTAACATTTGTTGCTGTGTTGCATGTACAACATCACGGAAATCCATATAAGATTTCATGTCTCCTTTAAATGTTACTTTAACTGATTGAGGGATTGGCATTGAGGCTTCCCCTGTCGCTAAAGCCAAGGCTACCGTACCTGAATCGGCACCAAAAGCAACTCCTTTAGACATACGTGTATGGGAATCTCCACCTATAATAACATCCCAATCGTCTACAGCAATATCATTTAATACTTTATGGATAACATCTGTCATGGCATGATATTTTCCTTTAGGATCACGTGCCGTAATTAAACCGAAATCATTCATAAATTGCATTAATCTAGGAATGTTTGCTTTAGATTTATCATCCCATACAGAAGCTGTATGACATCCGGATTGGTAACCGGCATCAACAATTGGAGAAACCACTGTAGCAGCCATCATCTCTAATTCCTGAGAGGTCATTAATCCTGTAGTATCTTGAGACCCTACAATGTTTACTTCAACACGAACATCGGAACCGGCATGTAATGTTTTTCCTGGTGTAGTACCTACTGCATTCTTATTAAATATTTTTTCTACTGCTGTTAACCCTTGTCCTTCATGAGAAATTTCTTTTGAGGTCGCATATACTTGAGGAACTTCTATTCCTAACACTTTTGCAGCAAATGTTTGCAATTTTTTACCGAAAACAACTGCGTAAGAACCGCCTGCTTTCATAAATTCCATCTTCTGAGGCGTAAATGCTGGAGAAATATCTTTTAAGAAAGTATCGCCATTATATAACTTCTTTTCTTTGGTATTAATGGTAAGTACTGTTCCTGTTTCAACTGAATATTCTTGCTTTAAAACAGGGTCTCCTGCCTCATCAAAAATGGTATTTCCGTCTGCGTCTTTTTGTTTAACCCAATTCTTAAGATCTAAACCAATACCGCCTGTTACACCAACAGTAGTTAAGAAAATTGGAGAAATTCCATTTGTTCCAGCAATTACTGGTGCTATATTAATAAATGGCACATACTCACTAGCCTGAATACCGGTCCATAAAGCAACATTATTTACACCAGACATTCTTGATGAGCCAACGCCCATTGTTCCTTTTTCTGCAACCAACATTACGCGCTTATTGGGGTGCTGTTTTTGCAAGGCTAACAATTCATTTTGCATGTCCTTGTTATGCTCGAACAAACACTGGCCGTGTAACTCACGATCTGATCTAGAATGTGCATCACCACCAGGAGATAATAAATCTGTAGAAATATCTCCTACTCCTGCAACATAGGTTACCACTTGTACTTCTTCTTCTAATTCTGGTAATTTTGTAAAAAACTCTGCTTTTGCATAACTTTCTAGAAGTTCTTTAGCGACTTCACTTCCGGTATCATAAGCTGTTTTTATACGCTCTGTATCTGCTTCGTATAAGAAAACCTGTGTTTTTAAAACGGTTGTCGCTTCTTTAGCGATTACAGCATCGTTTCCTAAAGCTAAATCTAATAAGACTTCTACAGAAGGCCCTCCTTTCATGTGTGCTAATTGCTCAAATGCAAAGGCTGGTGAAATCTCTGCTATAACAGATTCTCCTAAAATAATCTCTTTTAAAAATTTAGCTTTAACTCCCGCTGCACTTGTGGTACCAGGTAAAACATTATATATAAAAAAATTAAGAGATGCTTTTCGATCGGCATTATTTACATCTTTTATTTGTGAAATAATAGCACTTAATAATTCTGCACCATCTATTGGTTTAGGGTTAAGCCCTAATTTTTTTCTTTCTTCTATCTCTTTGAGATAATCTTTATAAATATTCATAAAAGATCTTTTTTTAATGTTTTAGGAAGACTTAAAACTTACGTATAAACACTCTTGCTAGAGTTAATGCCTTTTAACGTTTTGAGTATTTATTTCTGATTCTATAAAATTCAAAACTAACAATAATTGTAAGCTATAGTCTGTTATATTTTTGCGAATTTACAAAAATGATATGTGTTTTGAAATATATTCAGTCAATATAGAATTTGTCTAAACTATTTTTATTGAATCTACAAAAAAAGCCCGTTAAATTCAATAAATCACTTTTTCACACCTGATTATTAACAAATTAATAATTACTAATCGTTAAAAAAATGGTAGTAAGTATTAAATTATTCTTTTTTGATGTCTTTAGATAATGCTAGAAGTCATAATACGTTATTCAAAACGCTATTATTTTAAATGTGTTGAGCAATGGGTATTGTAATTAAAATAAAGATTTAATAATTTTTTCTTCGGTAATACCTTCGGCTTCGGCCTTGTAATTCTTAATCATTCTATGACGTAGAATACTTGTTGCTACAGCTTGAACATTTTCTATATCTGGAGAAAATTTACCGTTTATAGCAGCGTGAGTTTTTGCTGCCAATATTAAGTTTTGTGACGCTCTAGGCCCCGCTCCCCAATCGACGTAATTTTTAACTAACTCTGGTGCGGCATCACTATTTGGCCTTGTTTTACCAACCATAGTTACGGCATATTCTATAACATTATCGGCTACAGGAATGCGACGAATTAACTCTTGGAACGCTATAATTTCTTTTGCTGTAAATAACGCATTTATAGTTGGTTTGTTATTGGTAGTCGTTGCCTTTACCACTTCAACCTCCTCTGCGAATGATGGATAGTTTAAATGTATTGCAAACATAAAACGGTCTAATTGTGCTTCAGGTAAAGGATAGGTTCCTTCTTGTTCTATTGGATTTTGTGTCGCCAACACAAAATAAGGCAGGTCTAATTTATAATGATGTCCCGCAACGGTTACAGCCCGTTCTTGCATTGCTTCCAACAGTGCTGCTTGCGTTTTTGGTGGTGTTCGATTAATTTCGTCTGCCAGTATTATATTAGAAAATATTGGTCCTTTTATAAATTTAAAATTTCTACTCTCATCCAGTATTTCACTTCCCAATATATCACTTGGCATTAAATCTGGCGTAAATTGTATGCGTTTGAAATTTAAGCCTAATGCTTGTGCAATAGTATTAACCATTAATGTTTTTGCCAAACCAGGTACACCAATAAGTAAGGCATGTCCGCCTGAAAAAACAGAAATTAATATCTGATTAACAACGTCATCTTGCCCGACTATTACCTTAGCTATTTCTTTTCTTAGATCGTTATATTTTTTTACTAATTGGTTTACTGCTGATACGTCTGACATTCGTTATACTTTATTTTTTTAACCAGTTGCTATTAAACTCACAATCTCTGTAATTTCCACTTATTTTTATGTAAGTGTCTTTAATTTTTTCATCTTGCCATTTATCTATAGCTTTAATACGCTTTTCATTCAATGCCAGCTCCTTTATTTTTAAATAATCTCTCGAATAATCCGCTTCGTGATCTTCTATTCTGTCTGTAATACTTAATATTTTAAATTTCACATTTCCAGTTCTATCTTGATCTTGAATTACAGGCGATATTTTCCCATCCTTAAGTCCTTGTATTTGACCATATAATTCTGGATCCATTTTAGTGAGTTCAAAATTATAGTCTTGTGTTACTGGATTAATAAGCTTTCCGCCTTGAAATTTAGTTTTTTCTTCATCACTAGATTCTCTTGCAGCTGCATCAAATGTTATATTACCATCCACAATGTTTTGTCTAATATTTTCCAGCTTTTCTTTAGCAGCTTTAATTGCTTTACTAGAGACTTCTGGTATTAGTAAAATGTGTCTTACATCGTACTCTTGTCCTCTTATTTTCTCTAAATAAATAATATGGTATCCAAACTGTGTTTCGAATGGTTCTGAAATCTCGCCTTCTTGTAAAGAAAAAGCGACTTCTCTAAATTCTTTAGCCATTCTAGGTCGGCTTCTATTTAAGGTATATAATCCTCCTGTTTTTTTAGATCCTGGATCATCGGTGTATAAAACAGCTTTAGATCTAAAGTTGGCTCCGTTTTCTTCTACATCTCTTTTAAATCCTTTTAATTGGTTTATGACTCTTTCCTTTTCTTCGTCACTAACCATAGGTTCAACAACGATTTCAGAGACTTTAAGTTCTGTACCAAAGGTTGGGCGCTCATCCTTAGGGATTTTATTAAAAAATTGACGTACTTCTTCTGGAGTAACTTCTACATCTTCTACAATTTTTTTCTGCATTTCGGAAGCCAATTTATTTGTTTTATTGATTTCCATCATTTCTTCCCTAAGGCCTTTTTCGTCTTCTTTTTTATAAAACTTCAATACTTCATCTAAAGAGCCATTAAATTGTAGTTTGAATTGCTCTATTTGTTGGTTTACGTAAGAACGAATCTCTGCATCACTAACAAAAATACTATCTTGAATGGCTTGGTGTGCATATAACTTATCTTCTAAAAGCTTTCCAAATAATTGGCATCTGGTAACATTTGCCATATCTACACCTTGCGTTTTAAACTGAGAAATCATAATATCGACATCTGAATCTAATACAATATAATCTCCTACAACTGCTGCAACCCCATCTACTTTTTGCATCTTAAATGGTTGTACACTATCTGTTTCTTTAACTGTTGGGGTATCTTCTATTATTTCTTGTGCAGTAATTCCGTATGCAACAAAAAGAGTTAAGCTTAATGCTATGAGGTGTTTCAAATTAATTATAAATTTCAAATTGTTTATTTTTAATGGCATCTTTAGCAATGTCCTTTTTTAACTTTTTAATGAGTTCTAATTTACGCTTGTTAACCACTATTTGATCTATTGTAGGTTTTACATATTCCAATGGCGCTGTACTGTTTCTTAATAAAACATCATTAACTTGCATCAAATATAATCCTAATGAATCTTTGAGCTGTACAAAATTAGTTTTTTTTAACAGTTCGCATTTATTTTCTTTATTGATTACAGGTATTTTAGGAATTACTTGGTCTAAACGAATCCATACTGAATCCTTTAAATAATAGGATTTAAATTGAATTGAAATAGAATCTAATTCTTTTTTATCTTCTGTATTGAAGCGTTTAAATTTATTTTTCAAATCTTTAAAATCCAGCCTATTATTATCTACATTTATATATCTAAATTTTATTAGTTCTTCATTTAGTTTAAAAGCTTCTTTATTTCTTTCGTAATAAGATATTGCTTCTTCTAATGAAACTACTGTATCTAGATTCTTGTATACCAAAGCTTCCATATATGCTTTACTATATAAGTCACTTTTATACTGATCTGCCAATTTATTAAACTCTTTTTGAATTGCTTCGTTTAGATTTAATTCCGCGCCTTTAACTAATAGCTGTTTTGTAGCCCATCGGTTAATAAAATCATTAACCATAATTACACTGTCTTCCTTAGTATAATTTTCTGGCAAAATACTTAGAATGTCTTCTTTATATAAAAAAGCATCATTTGCCCTTGCCACAGCATTTTCTGTTGCGGTTGGCTTAAAATACTCACAAGATGCAAGTATCATTAATATCCCTATAAGTAGTAGTTTCTTTTTTATGATTTCTGATTTTTAATTTTCGCTTTTACAGATTCCAATACAGACTCGCTTATTTTAACAGTATACTTTTGTGCTAATGCATTTAACCAGTTTTCTTCTTTAAACGACTGATAATCACTAACCACCTTACCTTTTGTTTCTACAAACGTTTTTGGTGTTATTGGAAGTATTGTATTAACATTTACTACAATATACGCATCATTATGTTTATATATTTTAGAAACGCCTTTTTTAAATTGAAATTTTTCAGGTAATGCCTGATGGCCTTTGGTCATTCTTTCTGCTGTAAAGCTTACATTTATTTTATCATTAGTATTTAGAGCTTCTTTTATCTCATCGATACTTTTTCCTTGTTTTAAAAGTTTAGCCACTTTTTTAATATCACTCTTTTTAGCAGAAGAGGCCACAACAGCATCTATACGTTCTTTATAAAAATAGGCGTCTTTATGTGTATTATAATACGCTTTTAATGCTACTGTATCGGTTTTTGCGGCATTCCATATTTCTGTTTCCATTAAATCAAACAACAAAAGGCCATCTCTATACTCTCCCAGTATTTGGGCGTATTCTTCATTTTCTTTTTCTAGGTTTTGTTCTTGATACTTTAATAATTCGCCTTCAAAGAAACTTTGGTATTTATATTCTACAATATCATTTATCGTTTTTTTTCCTGTGCGCTGTCTTTGAGTTTTCATTAAAAATTGACCAAAATCATTATTTGTCAATTGTCGCCCTTCTATTTTTAAAAAGGGAAGTGCGCCTTTAAAATCAGCAGGTAATTTCCAGCTACCGTCTAGATAAGTATTATTTACTATGCTTTTAAAGTAGGGGAGCCCTGTTTCGGTTACTTTAATAGCATAGCGTTCTTTTAATGTATTTAATCTTGAAGAATTTATTAATTTAGAACGAGAATCTCTTCTAATTTTAGCTTCAAGTTTTGGTTTCACTTCATTATAAGGAGCTCTTCCTTTTTTTTCATAAAGTTTAACGATATGCCATCCAAATTCACTTTTAAAAGGTTTAGAAACCTCTTCTTTCTCTAGACCGAATGCAACCGTTTCAAAAGCACTAGAACTTAACTCTCCTCCAGAAAATGGATTTAACTTCCCGCCTTTATTTGATGAGCTTTTATCTTCTGAAAATTGTTTTGCTAATGCTTCAAAGTCTTCGCCTTGTTGTATCCGTTTATATATCTCATTGATTTTGGTTTCATCATCTTTAATCATAATGTGAGCTACAGTAACTTCTCCTCTTGAAGGTCGTTTATCTAAAACGGTAAGTACGTGAAACCCAAAACGTGTTCTAAAGGGCTGTGAAATATCGCCTTTATTTGTGTTAAATGCAGCATTTTCAAAATCATAAACCATTTTAAATGCTGAAAAATAACCTAAATCTTCTGCAAATATGGTTTTTCCATTATGGACATCTTTTTGTACAGTTTTGTAGCCTTCTGCAAGGACCCGATTTCTTAACTTTAAAATTTCATTGTATGCTTCTAGGCTATCTTTTGAAGATGCATTTTCATCTATTCGAACGAGTATATGACTGGCATTAACCTCTTCTCCCATTCTTTCATATGCTTCTTTAACTAAAGCCTCGGTTACTTTTGTATCTGTTAAATAGTTTTTAGACAGTTGTCGTTTATAACTATCAAATTCTCTTAAGTAAGTTCCTTTTGTATCTAAGCCTAAAGCTTTTGCTTCTTGTAATTTTAATTTGTATTTAATAAACAGTTTTAAATATGCGTCAACATCTTTCTGAGAGTTGTCTTTAACCAATTCTAAATTCTTATTGTATACTCTAATAAATTCTGATGCATAAACTGAATCATTTTCTATTGTAAAAAGGACGTCTTCCTTTTTATTTTGAGCCGTTAGAAATACCGTAAACAATACGTTTACAAAACATAATAAAAATTTAATTCTCATAATTTCTGTTTAACAATAGTTGCAAAAATAATAATATTAACCTATAAAGCAAGTACAATAGTAACGATGTATTAGTTTATTTAGTGTTCTAAAAAAATAAAAGTTAAATAGTCTTAATTCTATTAAAATACGTAACTATTTTAGAAAATGCCTTAATTAAGACTTATATATAAAATCCTGTTTATCGAAAAAAAATCTAATTGAGCGACATTTTAAATGAAGTTTCATAATTTTTTATAAATTACTAAAATTATTTCTTTTTATATGAAATACACCTCAGAAATTATTATAGAACTACCTATTGAAATGTTTATAAAGAAACTAGATAACCACAATAATATGAAATATTGGAAAAAAGGGTTGGCCAGTTTCGAACATCTTTCAGGAAGCCCCGGTAAGACTGGCGCTCAAATGAAGCTAAACTATGTTTTTGGCAAAAAAAAAGTTGCTCTTGTTGAAACTATAGTCTACGCAGATCTTCCTCGGGAACTCCATATGAATTACGATACTAAGGGGATGCATAATATTCAAAAGAATTATTTTGAAAACACCTCGGAAGGTTACACTAAATGGATTTCCAAAAGTGAATTTATAGCCACAAATTCCATTACGCGTATAATGACTATAATAATGCCTCGTGTTTTAAAAAGAAGAACACTAAAACACTTAAATAACTTTAAAAACTTTGCCGAAAAAGGCACCTCTATATTAGATGCGTAAACTTAAATTAATCTGGGATTTTCGTGGTCCTGATGCTTTAAAAATAGCTGAACATCATGAAATACATTTAAAGGAATACATTACTATTCAAAAATTAACACTTGACATTACGGGCTTTGAACCTCTGTCTGAAGTACATGCTATAGCGTTTATGGTAGTAAACGATAATGAAATGAAACCCGTTAGAGATGCACTAAAACCGCATAGAGGGCAAGTATATTCTGAATGAACCACCTGCTAAAAACTAGCACATTCACTAGTTTTTAGCAAAATCCATTCTAAAATTATAAATTATCTTGAATAATTAGGCGCTTCCTTGGTAATGGTAACATCATGCGGATGACTTTCATTGATTCCAGAAGCTGTAATTTTAACAAACCGCCCCGTTTCTTTCAAGGTTTCAACATCTTTGGCTCCACAATAGCCCATTCCGGCTCTTAGTCCGCCAATAAATTGATGAATACTTTCGTATAATTCTCCTTTATAAGGCACACGTCCTACAATTCCTTCGGGTACTAATTTCTTAATATCATCTTCTACATCTTGAAAATAGCGATCTTTACTCCCTTGTTTCATAGCCTCAACCGAGCCCATTCCACGATAGGACTTAAACTTACGTCCTTCATATATAATCGTTTCGCCTGGAGACTCTTTTGTTCCTGCTAATAATGATCCTAACATCACACAGTCTGCGCCTGCTGCAATGGCCTTGGGGATATCGCCTGTATAACGAATACCACCGTCTGCAATAACTGGTACTCCAGATCCTTTTATAGCTGTTGCCACTTCAAGCACCGCAGAGAATTGAGGAAATCCAACACCTGCAACCACACGTGTTGTACAAATGGAACCTGGACCTATACCTACTTTTACAGCATCTGCTCCAGCTTCAACCAAATACCTAGCTGCTTCTGCTGTTGCAATATTACCTACAACTATTTCTAAAGATGGGAATTTCTTTTTTATATCTTTTAGTACTAATACAACACCTTTGGTATGCCCATGCGCTGTATCTATTATAATAGCATCTACCCCTGCATTAACTAAAGCTTCTGCTCTATCTACGGCATCACCTGTTACGCCTATAGCTGCAGCTACACGTAAACGACCATAACTATCTTTATTGGCTATTGGTTTTTGAGTTACTTTAGTAATATCTCTAAATGTAATTAACCCAACAAGCTTATTTCCTTCAACAATTAATAGTTTCTCTATTTTATTTTCTTGAAGAATTTTTTCAGCATCTTTTAAAGAGGTTCCAACGGGTGCAGTGACAAGGTTTTCACTGGTCATTACTTCTATAATAGGACGTTCATTTTTATGCTCAAATCTTAAATCACGATTGGTAACAATTCCTTTTAACATTCCATCGTTATCTACAATTGGAATGCCTCCTATACTATGTTCCTTCATTTGTTGCTTTGCATCTAAAACAACAGCATCTAATGGCAAAGTTACTGGGTCAATAATCATTCCACTTTCGGCACGCTTTACCTTACGAACTTTTTGAGCCTGCTGTGCTATCGTCATATTTTTATGCAGTACGCCAATACCGCCTTCTCTTGCCATAGCTATAGCCATAGCGCTTTCTGTAACGGTATCCATAGCTGCTGATACTATAGGCACATTAATTGTAATATTACGTGTGAATTTTGTTTGGATATTAACCGCTCTAGGTAGTACTTCTGAAAAGGCTGGAACTAAAAGGACGTCGTCGTAGGTTAAACCCTCTCCTACAATTTTATTTTCGTGTGCTGTCATTGCAATTAGAATTAATTGCAAGCAAATATACAGTTTTATTCTTATTAATTTAGCTATTAAATAAAGAATATAAAAATCCCCAAGAACGATGAACTCTAATTTTATTTACGCTATTTAAAACAGTATGTTTTTCTTGTAATGTTAACATTAAATTTAAGCTTTATTAGGAAGTACTCACCTTTTACCTCTTATCGAACCAAGCTCTTAAACTAGTATCTTTATAAAACTATTAACGTTTATAAAATACAGGGAAATTACTAATAATAATCATTACATTTTAGGGCAACGTTTGCAGTTTGATTTCCCTTTTTTCTTGTACTTCTTACAGCATTTCTTTTTTTTGTTGCCATCGCAAGAAAGTACACAAGGCGCTGCAATGATAACACAAGGCATTTCTGTAGTAAAATCTGTTCTCATTATTTTTATTTATTCTAAATAAGCGCAAATTTACAAAAAAAAGATTCCTAAAAAAGGAATCTTTAAAATATTTAAGGATTGCTTAACTATTCTTTATTTTGGGAAGCTGCAATCGTATTAATATCACGGTCAAACAGATAATGTCCTGATTTGTCGTTACCGATTATGTTTAATTTATCTAACAGGGTTCTAGCCATAGCTTCTTCCTCCAATTGTTCTGTGACATACCATTGCATAAAATTATGTACATTATAATCTTTATGTTTTAAACATTCATAAATCACATGGTTTATCTGTTCTGTTACAAAAATCTCACTTGCTAAAAACGTTTCAAAGAGTTCATTAAGATTTTTAAATTCAGCGGTTGGTTTATCTAATTCTGGAATTAAAACCTTACCTCCTCTTTCATTAACAAACTTGACTAATTTAGTCATGTGTACCCGTTCTTCTTCCGATTGACTGTAAAAAAAATCGCTTACACCATTATAACCTTCAGCATCTGCCCAAGAAGCCATTGCTAAATATTGCATTGAAGCTTGCGCTTCATACTTGATTTGATTATTAAGTAATTTTTCTATAGATGTGTTCATAGTTTTTATTTTTAAGCGAATATAATGAACTTTTTACAGCTAAAAGTATTAAATTAAAATTCAGACTGTCTCTAAATTACTTACTTCATTAAATTCCATAAGTGACTGATCATCAAAACCTAGACCTATTCCTTTGTGAGCTAAATCTTCATCTGAATAAAAGTTCAAGAGTTTATTATTAGGTAATTTAGTTGTATTAAAATAAGTGCCTTGAAAGAATCTACTTTTATCAATTTTTAAATTTAACGAGTAATCGCACTTCTCATCAATTTTAAATTGATTTAAGCGAATAGCGTAAGTTTTATTATGATTAATAGTTGTGCAACCAAAGCACTCTAAATCTGAGCGTTTTAAATCGATTACTGGGCTAAAAAGAGAGGCAACATATAGACTTTCTGGGTTTTTATATAAATCCATTGCTGTGCCCTGCTGTATAATCTTACCTTCTTTTAGTACCACAATTGTATCTGCTATTGCAATAGCATCTTGTGTATCATGTGTTACAAAAATAGCTGTCGTTCCTGTTTGCTTTAAGATATCATAAATTTCATTACGCAATTGCATTTTTAAAACAACATCGAGATTACTAAAAGGCTCGTCTAAAATTAGAAGCTCTGGTTTTGGAGCTAATGCTCGAGCTAATGCTACACGCTGTTGCTGACCACCAGACAACTGATGTGGATACCGATGTTCATACCCTTCAAGGTCTACCAACTGTAATACATTTGTAATTCTTTTATCTTTATTATTATGCTTGGCTATGCCATAGCCAATATTTTCTAAAACCGTAAGGTGTGGAAATAAGGCATAGTCTTGAAATACCATTCCAATATTGCGTTTTTCTGGAACCCTAAAAATGGTATCGTTTGCTATGGTTTCGCTATTTAATTCTATAACACCATCGTCCTGTATTTCAAGGCCAGCTATAAGTCTAGTTAACGTTGTTTTTCCACTACCACTTTCTCCTACAACAGCAACAATATCTCCTTTTTTGATAGATAAATTAATATTATTTACAACAGTATTCTTTCCTTTATCAAAGGATTTGGAAAGTGACTTTATGTCTAAAATAGTATTCAAATTATTATGTTTTATTGTCGTTTAAAATAAGTTTATTTAACAAAACAATGGGTAAAATCCCTGTTATTATAATACATATTGAGGGCAATGCTGCCTCCATAACTAATTCGTCACTGGCATATTCATAAGCTTTAACGGCCAATGTATTAACATCATACGTTTTTAAAATAAGTGTTAAAGGTAACTCTTTCATGGTATCTACAAAAACCAAAATAAGAGCACTAATTACCCCCGATTTTAATAATGGCATATCTATTTTAAAAAATGTTTTAAGATTGCCTTTTCTTAATAACTTAGAAGATTCTGAAAACCTTGATCCTATTTTTAATTGACTCGCTTCAATAGGATTATAGGCAACTGCCAAAAACCTAATAACATAAGCATATAATAGAACAAGAATCGTTCCATTAATAAGTAACCCAAAATCTAGATCAAGTACTGCTTTCCCTGCTTTTATCATCCATTTATCCAACTGCAATGTTGGAATCATAACCCCTATTGCTATTACAGCCCCAGGAATAGCGTACCCCAAAACAGCAATTCTTGAGCTTTTTTTTAATACAGTAAAACGGTTCCACTTAGGAAAATATAGCACTAATAGCGCAAAGAAAACAGTTAAAAATGCCGTTAAAACAGAAAGTCCTAAACTCTGTAACGCAATACTAAAAAAGGATAAGGAGGCCACATTAGAAAATGTTAAGAATCCCCAATATACTAATTGAAATAAAGGCAAAATAAATCCAAAAAACACAGGAACGCATACCCATAGAAAAAAAAGATACTTTGTTTTATTCGCTATTGCTATTTTAGGCAATTTTATATCACTTTTAGTTGCCAAGGCATAATTTTTTGATCCACGTTGTAAGCGCTCGGCTATAATAATTAAAAGGACTACAAGTAATAGTATTGCAGACAAATAAACTGCTGTTGCAGGCTCTTCTAAAGCAAACCAAGCTCTAAAAATACCAGTAGTAAAAGTACTTACGCCATAATATTTTGCTGCGCCATAATCGTTCAACACTTCCATTAGCACCAAAATTAATCCACCAATTATTGCTGGTCGTGCTATTGGGAGCACTATTTTAAAAAAGGTTTTTCGTTCTCCTGCACCAAGAATTTTTGAAGCTTCTATTAATCGTCCGGACTGGTATAAAAAAACAGCCCTCGCACTAACGTAAACGTATGGGAATAACGAGACACTTAAGATAAATATGAGTCCGAAAATATTTGTAATATTAAACTTAATCCTACTAATTCCGATATATCTAAATAACAATTCCAATGTTCCGCCATAATCGAAAAAACCGGCGTAGGCGTAGGCTGTAATATATGAAGGTATTGCCAATGGCAAAATAAGCATCCATTCTAACGCCTTATGGAAAGGCAATTTATAGCGACTCACAAGCCATGCAGAAGAAACACCAAATAACAATGTTAAAAAGGTACATCCTAAAATAAGCCAAACCGAATTAAGTGAATACTCTAACAGTAGATTTTTTACAATATGCTTCCATGTTTCTCCTGGTCCTGAAAATAATTTTAAAAAAATAGTAAGTATAGGTATTCCAATAAAAAGAACAATGGCCAATGTAAATATTGACCATTTATTAAAATCTCGTTTTAAATATGTAAATCTAATCGTTTTCAAATTTTATTTCCAGCCAGCTTCGTCAAAGATAATCACTGCTTTTTTATTATTCTCACCTAATACAGACAGCCTTAAGGAATCGGCTTTAAACGCTCCCCACGATTTTAATAAATCTGAAGGAGCTACAGCTCTATTTACAGGGTATTCATAATTAGCCTTAGCAAAAATTTCTTGCGCTTCCTTACTTGCTAAAAATTCAATAAATTTAATAGCATTTTCTTTATTAGGCGCATATTTTGCAACACCAGCGCCACTTATGTTAATATGTGTACCTCTATCTGCTTGATTAGGGAAAAAGATGCCCACGCCTTGCCCAGCTTTAACTTCTTCAGGATTTTTAGAGTTTAATAATTTCCCTACATAATAGGTATTTACAATAGCAATATCGCCTTCGCCTGCAACGACCGCTTTTACTTGATCTCTATCATTTCCTTGAGGGGAACGTGACATATTTTTCACAACTTTTTCTGCCCAAGCTTTCGCGAATGCTTCACCATCATTTGCTATAATAGATGCCATTAATGACTGGTTATAAATATTACTTGATGAGCGTACTAATATTTTTTTATTCCAAACCTCTGATGCTAGATTCTCGTATGTTGATAGTTGCTCTGGTTTTACTCTATCTTTTGCATATGCAATAACTCTTGCTCGCTTGGTTAAAGCAAACCATTGCTTATCCTTGTCTCTTAAATTAACAGGAATCGTTGTATCTAACACTTTAGAATTTACTGTTTGCAATAGGCCTTTATTTTTTGCCCTTACCAATCGTCCTGCATCTACTGTAATTAATACATCGGCTGGTGAGTGCTCGCCTTCTTCAGTCATTTTTTGAATAAGCTCATCGGCTTTTGCATTTACAACATTTACTGTTATTCCTGTTTGCTTTTCAAAATCTGCAAAAAGTTCTTGATCGGCAGGATAATGCCTGTGTGTGTAAACATTTACCGTTTTAGGTGTTTCTTTAAGCTGGTTTCCTTTTAAGGGTGTTTCTTTGTTCTCGCTTTTACAAGCGCTAAACAAAATTGCAACTATAACTAATAAATATGCGTTTTTCATTGTTTTAAAATTTAATTTGAAGTGTTGTATAAAAGTTCCTGTTTGCAGACGGTATAATTCCTGGCCCTGGATACCCAGTAGCACGCCTTGTAAAATAAGCTTTATCTAGAATATTATTAACTCCTGCTTCTAACTTAAACTGTTTATAAGCATAGGATACTGAAGCGTCTAAGACATTATAAGCAGGAATTTCTCCAATAACACCACTCGCACTTGCTTCTTTAGCATTTGAAGCATCTGTAAACTGGGAAGATAAATAAGTATATTGAATACTAGAGAGTATATTTTTATAACCAAAACGGATTCCCGTTTTTAAATTTAAATCGGGAACAAACTCAACCTTATTACCTTTAACGCCATTCTCATCAGAGTTTGTATATTCAGAATTCACATAAGATCCATTGATATAATAATTTAAAATATAATCATTATTACCTATAAAAATATCTTCTAAATTAAAATCTACCAAAGCTTCTACCCCATAGATTACAGCATCTCCAACATTTCCGCGTTCACTTTTTATTATTGAACCAGGAAATGTTTTTTGTACAAAACCTATTCTATCATTATAAAAAAGGCTAAAAACATTTGCATCATATGAAATTTTATTATTGAGGTTCCCTCGCAAACCGACATCTGCAGTAAAGCCTTTTTCGTCACTAATATCTGGGCTAATAACAAATGCGGGATTGATTATACTAATATCTGAAAATGTTACAGAACGGTAATTTTGTGAAATATTACCATATATTTCTAAAGTTTCAGCTGTTTTATAGCTCGCTCCTAGCCCTAATAACACAAACGAACGTTCTCTTAAAAAATCTTCATCTATTACTTCATTTAGAATAACATTACCTGCGCCATCTGTATTAATTCTCCTGAAAAACCCATCGCTTTCTGTTTTAATGTATTCAAATCGGAACCCCGGTGTTATAGATAACTTCGGGTTAAGGTATAAAATATTCTCTCCAAATAGAGCAATGTTCATATTAGGATAAGTATAACTAGATTGATTAGGGTAATTAGGGTAATCCTCATATTGAAAATTAAAATTGGGATCACTTCCATTAGACCCTGGCCCTTGTTCCCCAGTATTATTAGCCTTATAAAATTTTGCTCCTAATAGGCCTGTTGCTTTCTTAGTTAACAACTTATAATTAGTTAATATTCTTGTCTCAAAACCAAAATTTTTGAATACTCCCTTGATCAGGTCTCGCTCTTCGTTTGAGTCTATTTGATCTACGCGATTCGTTCTAAATCCTAAAGCCTCTCTTGATGCATTCAATCCGAAAGCATTAAAGGTAAAATGAGTCTTTTCTGAAAATTTATGCGACAATTTTAAATTATACAATAACCAATCTACTTGAAACCAATTTCTTTCTCTATTACTTTGATAAGGATCTTCGTTAAAAGCAGCGTCACTTAATCCGCCAGCTTGTTTAGCTAAATACCTTAGATAAGTTACTTCTCCTGTTATTTTTGTTTTGTCGTTAAACTTATAGCCCACATGGCCATAAACATTTTTGGACTCAAACTGCGAATTCGGTCTAAAACCATCTCCTTTTTTATAATTAAAAAAAGAATAATAACTTAATTTACCTGTGGTTCCTCCTATACTCGTAAAATTGGTATAAAGCCCATTACTTCCAAGAGTATTTCTTGTAATTACCTCTAAGGGTTTTGAAGGGTTTGGTGTTTTCATTTTAAAATTGACTAAACCTCCAAATTGTGTCCCATATTGCAAAGAAGCTGCACCTCTTATAATCTGCACTTCTTTTAATCCTTCTGCTGCGGGCGTATAATAACTTTCTGGATATCCTAAAACATCGGCACTAATATCATAACCATTTTGTCTGGTATTGAAATTAGCCGTTCGATTAGGATCTAAACCACGGCCTCCTATATTAAGTTGTAAGCCTGCATCGTCGTTTTCATAAATATTCAACCCAGCCACCTGGCTGTATATCTGGCGCGCATTATTAGAGGCTAAATTAGCCATAGATTGCTCTACTAAAACGACTTCTGTTTTTTTTCCTGCATAAATCGCTGTCTCTTCGACATCTTTTAAGTGTTTTAAACTAAAGACTTTTGCCCTTCGGCTTGTTATTTGGACTTCTGATAATGTTTCTGATATGGCTTCCAATGTAATATTAATCGTTTGGTTACCAGAAATGCTAAGCTTTTTTTCTACAACTTTATGTTCGTATGAAAAAAAGATTAAGGTTAGCTCTTTTTTTTCGATTTCGAATTCATAAAAACCAGAAGCGTTTGTTATTGCAAGTAAGCCCGTCTCCTTATCGTAAATTTCTACCAGCTCTAATGGCGCATTTGTTTCAGCTAGAGTAACAATCCCTGAAATCTTATTTTGAGCCATGCCCAAATAAGTGAATAGAAAACAAATAATAAATGGTTTAAAGTCCTTTAATTTCATCGTTAAATGGTAATATCCAATGTTTGGGTTTAAATGATTCTTTTTCGGCGTACAAATTTACGGTTTCATTTATAAACGGCTGACTTAATCGTCCATTAAGTGCCACATAACTTTTAACATATACCTCTACATTTTTATGTCCTTGGCTTTTAAAATGGTCGCCTAAATAATGTGCGTATTCCAGAATAAAGTCTGGTTGAAAACTCATTTGTTTTTCCTGTAAAGGAGTTAAAAAATCTGTATTATCTACATAGAAAGAGGCTTTTGTTTCTCCGTCTACTATTTTAAAATTAGTGTAGCCCATTTTCTCAATTAACATAACACGCCAAGAAAAGCGAAAGCCTTCTTCGGTCCAAAATAATTCGTTCTTATACATTAGGTACCTAAATGGAATAAGTATTTGTAATATAAAGAACACACTAATAATAAAGATTCTGGCCTTTTGATTTTTAAATTTAAAAGTATCGTATGTGTGAATCGTTTTAGTTTTTAATCTAAATCGTTTTAAAATCTTTTTTATAATCTGAATTATATTATGATGAAGTTTTGAATCAAAGAAAATCAATCCACTCACTATCATCACATACGGAAAGAGCCCTATAGGGAATAATGCCCGTGTAAAAACATGAAAAAACACGACAAAGAAGAATGCAACAGCTCTTGTTTTTCTATACAACAAAAAGAATGGAATTAGTAAATCGTACAACATTCCAGACCAACTCATTGCAAAATGAAACCAATTTTGCTGCATTAAAGTATCTCCTATAATAGGTAAGTCATATTTTGAAGGCAGCCAGATTTTTAACGGCATTGCCCGAAACAACCAATCTGAATTAAGTTTAGCTAGACCAGCATAAAAATAGACTATTGAAAGGAGTAATTTCACACTATCGATAGTCCAATTGGGCACCTTTAAACACTCTCTTTTTGCCTTGTAAGCGTCTATAGAAAAGTATTGCGCTGCGGGTAAAAAAATCATTAAAAAACTAAGGAGACTGATAAAGTAATAATGATTTAAGTACGTTGTTTTTTCCATTAGTTCTATGTAGGTAAAACTGAGAAAAAAAGTAACAATTGCCCATCTGTACTTAAACCCTATCGCTACAAAAAGAGCAGACAGGCCACAGATAAAGAACAGAATATAAGTGTATAGACCTAAAGTCTGTACCCATTCGAAGCCATAATATTTAAAATGAAATTGTGGTACAATATAAACCGATTCTATCCAGCCCTTAGCCCAATAGCGAATCATACCGTAAAGCATCATTAACCCAAAACCCACACGAAATACAGCAAGAGGTGCTGCGCTAGTTGTTTTAGACAGGTATGTGCTTAGATTCCATTTCATAATACAAAAAACTACATTACTAATAATAAAAACAAAATCAAGATTATAATAAATAAAATCTTGATTTTGTTTTTATTATTTTATTTCCTTCTAAAAAGAGGGTCAGGTAGAATAATAGGCTTTTTTATTTTAATTTTCTTTACATACCTATCATTTATATGTACGGCATATAAACCATCATGTGGAAGAGAGATATTTACATTATCATCTTCCGAAATACTTTGATTAACTAATGGGAAATCAAAACTATTAAGACTATAAATCTTTAAATTTGAATCACTTCCGCTAACATGAACCTCTACAACACTTCCGCCAATGTTAAGATAAGCTTTCGCATTTGGGTTATAATATTTAAAAGAAAAAATCTTTATATTATCTGAATCTGTTTCATTAGTTTCATCTACACTACCGTAATAATCTATGTGTAAATACATAAAATAAGTTTGGCCTTCCGACAAATTCAATCCTCCGATGTAATCGTATATTGTCTGAGATATTTCAACTGTCCTTGAAGCTCCTGCTGCTATACTCCCAAAATTAGCTATCCGAAAATTATATACAGGAAACCCATTAGTATTAGGGTAGGCGTTATTAGAACCTGAAACAAGCAAATAGCAAGCAAAATTCTCTGCTTGACCTGCATCATTATTTTTTATTTTTATTTTAAACTCAGCCAATTCACTATCTCTAAATGTAATCACCTCTCCTCCAGGGAAAACATTAAAATTACCTTGGCCACCAACCTCTACATCAAGCTCTTCTAATGCTAAATTTGGCATAGCATTATTATCAATAGGGTCACACACATCTCCTATATTATCTCCGTCCCCATCTTCTTGGTATGGATTGTACGTATATGGACAGTTATCAGCGTCATCTATAACATCATCATTATCAGCATCATCATCACAAACATCACCTACTCCATCTCCATCAGAATCCAACTGATTAATATTTGAAATGTTAACGCAATTATCACACACATCTCCTATACCATCTCCATCTGTATCTGCTTGATCTAAATTAGCCCTAAGAGGACAATTATCATTCTCATTTAAAACACCATCATTATCTGCGTCATCATCACATTCATTACCTATTCCATCGCCATCTGAATCCAGCTGGTTAGGATTTGAATCATTAATACAATTATCACATACATCTCCTACACCATCATTATCAGCATCTTCTTGATTTAAATTATGAGTATTAGGGCAATTATCATTTTCATTTAAAACACCATCATTATCGTAATCGTAATTAACACTAAAATCGACCTCTCTGTAGTTATTTCCATTAGAATCGGTTAAACCAGTTCCTGATTGGTAAATTCTATTATTAACTCCTCCTGGATATAAATGAGCAAATTCTTGTTTCACATATATATATACACTATATCTTAACTTTCTAAACACGTTATTTGAGGGAAAATTATTTGCTCCACCTAAGAACAATTCGATATTAGAGGGGTGAAATAGTGAAGATTGATCAAAAGTAGCATAAATACTATAATCATCATCACCCGAATTGAAATTAGATGGAAGGATAGTTCGACCGTAACCATTTAAATACTCTCCCGTATTAATATTACTGTTTGAGGGGTAATTACTATCAAACCAAACTTTGTCTCGTATTTTTTCTATATGATTTTTTGCTATCATTGGCCTACCGTTATAAGATATTCCTTGGTTATCAGGAAGATCTACTGTAAATCCGTGATGCACATAACGCTCGAATCTATAGCCCTCAAAATCAAATTGTTGACCACTATTAGGTATATAAATACCTACAGAGTTTAAGTTCCCACATACTTGAGTTGAAACTTGTGAATAGGTGTAATTTAATACAGATAAAATAAAAATTAATAGGATGTTTTTTTTCATTTGTTTTGTTTATGGTTTTATTTAGAATAATTAATCTCCGTCATTATCTTGCTCAGACGGGTTATAACTAATATTTAATGCAGAAAGCATATCTGATTTAAAAGATGAAACGACTAACTGTATAGCATCATAAGCCTCGGTCATTTTAGTATTATCTATTTCTACTTGATTTTTAAAATTAGTATTCAACACTTCCACCTTTAGTCTTGAATCGTCTATACGTGTATTTATAACTTCAACCAAGTCATTTCTATTTAAAGCTATTAAGTACGCCTTAATACTTTCACCTTCACTAGTACCTGCATATGCTTTTCCATTAAATAAATCCTGTGTAGCATTTAAGGCTTCCAATGCTAAAGTTCTAGAATCATCTTCTTTATAAAGTGCTTCTACTAAATCGGACCTAGGGTCTGTAGTAAATATTCCAGCTGGTAATCCTATTTTTTGAGTTCTAAATCGTTTTTCGAAATAGAAGATATAAGTATTTATTAATACATTTACAGAACCTGTTGCAGTATTCTCTGTATTAATAATAAATGCGTCTCTATAATTAGTTGTCCAATCTTCCAACACATTATTAGTCAGCGATTTCATTTCGTTAATTAAATCTGAAAGATAATTTAAGTAACTTATGTTTGAATACATATTTAAAATAGCGACATCACTATCTGCCATACCAAACAACAAATAATCCACAGCAGGAAACCCTACTGCATCATTATTATTTCCACTTGATAAATCATAATTACCATTGGAAACATTATTTTCAATGTTTACTATATCTGTTGGAAAAACATTCATTCTATTTCTAAAAAATAGTTCTTCAGCTTTTCCTATTTCAAACATTTCTACTGATTGATATACTTTGTACGCTTCAAACCAATCCGTTCTTAATTGTTCTAAATTTTCTTGATTAGGAGATACTACAAAAGCATCTTTTGACGTAACCAAAGTATTTAATTTCAAACTTAAGTCTTGATAAGCAGGAATAATAATATTATCTGCAATATTGGTTAACATTGCACCTCTATCAAAAGTATCGTTTGTTCCAGTATTTCCAGAGTTACCATCGTCTGATGAACATGCAAAAACAGCTAAGACTATACCTGTTACTACTAAAATTCTTTTTATCATAAATTCTAAATTTTATTCTTTCCTTTTCAATTCTCAAAAATAATAAAATAGCAGCTACTTATTAGTAGCTACTATTTTAGTTATAATTATGTTTTCTTAACTGCCTGCTTGTGTCGTTGTAAAGTTAAATTCTTCAGAAATAGTATCAGACATTGTATCTAATGTTTCTGGGGTAAGGTCCCAAAAACCATTCCCATCCATTAATGTTGAAATAAAGCCATCTACTTCAGATTTTGTAAAGTACGCTGTATTTGTTCCTGGTTTTCTCGTGAACTGTAAACTATAAACAAATCCAAACCCTTCAGATAAATCATGAAATGCCACTGCGTTATTTGTATTTAAGCTATTTTTACCTTGTTGTAGATAGTACACGGCTCTAACACCTATAACCTCAGATATTTTTTCTCTAATAATTTCAGCTTGTGCGTCGCGTACTTCATAATTCTTAGCAACTATGGCTGCTCTTCCTAATTTAAAAGCATTATAAATTTCCATTGCGATCCCCTGGAAATCGGCATCATCCTCTACTCTAGACACATACTTATTTAAAAAACTATCTGCGCCTAAAACTGGAACAGCAGTATTTTCTTCGTTACCATATAGATACCCATAAGCTTCATCCCACTTATGTTCCATAGTGGTATAGTTTTTATCATCATCTAATACGCCTGCATCATTATTGGCCCTATTATCTCCTGCATCTAAAACAGAAGGGCTCAAGTAGTTATTCAATATTTGATCGGTCATTAATGCCCCTATTAAAGATTTGGCAAAGGCTTGATTTAATTCCAAGCCTTTTTCGTTTACATAACGAGAGGTACCGCCTCCTACTTGCAGTTCTCCTGCGTTGCCAGCAGAAGCGTCATTATCCCAATTTGAAAACACATCGTTTACTTGGTCTGCTATGTATGTATCAAAATCGGCTTTTATAGCATTTGCATCTGTTGTATTTGCTGAGAAGAAATCTGAAGATGCTGCGGTTTTACTACGCACATTTTTACTTGAAGCATTTAAATCGGCATCACTAAAGTCGTTAGCGCCTTCTTCATGAGCAAACATAGCATCTAATTCAACCTCTTGTTTTTCTCTATTTTTTAAGGCAGTAACGAGCTCTTCTGCCATTAGGATTCGCGTTGTTTGCCCTCCAAAGCTTACTGTTGTATTCCCACTTCTCTCAAATACGTAAGTATCTGGAGCGGTTACTTCATTAGTTACTGGTGGTGTTCCTGTGCCATCATCGTCATCACTACAAGATGTAAGCCCTAGAGCTGCTATTGAGACTAATCCTAATACAAATTTGTTCATTTCTTTTTATTTTTATTTAGACTGACTATAAATAAATTATATTTTAAGAGAGCAAAAATAAAAACGAAAAACAATTCCCGCAAATTTATTTAGACTTAATTTAAATAAAAACACTATTTTAACATATCAAGACAACGCCATCCATTAATCTAAAAATCAATGGTAAACAGTAAAAATTTTTGAAGCTTCATTATAAGCGCTCTCAAAAGCAATCGCATTTAAATCGCTTGCTTTTTGAGAGGTTAAATACGACAATACTTTTTCGGTTGGCATATTACCTGTAAGCTCATCTTTAGCCATTGGGCAGCCTCCAAAGCCTTGTATGGCACCATCGAAACGACGACAACCTGCTTGGTATGCTGCATCTACCTTTTCAAACCATGTTGTTGGTGTGGTATGTAAATGTGCTCCAAACTCTATATTTTCATATTGAGGAATAAGATTAGAAAAAAGGTATTCTATATTCTCGGGGTTTGAACTTCCTATGGTATCGCTAAGTGAAAGAATTTTAACACCCATTTTATTTAAGCGTTCGGTCCATTCGCCTACGATATCAACATTCCATGGATCGCCATAAGGGTTTCCGAAGCCCATTGAAATATAGACTACTAATTCTTTATTAGATTGGACTGCTATATTTAAAATTTGGTCTAAAGTAATTACAGATTGTGCTATAGTCTTGTGCGTATTACGCATTTGAAAGTTTTCAGAAATTGAAAAAGGATAGCCTAAGTAATCTATTTCTGGGTGTACAGAAGCCGCTTGAGCACCTCTCACATTGGCTACGATGGCTAGTAATTTACTTGTTGTTTTACTTAAATCTAACTGCGCCAACACCTCTGCAGTGTCTACCATTTGTGGTATTGCCTTTGGAGACACAAAACTTCCAAAATCGATGGTATCAAAACCAACACGTAAAATAGATTGAATATATTGTACTTTCTGTGCTGTAGGGATAAATTGCTTTATTCCTTGCATAGCGTCTCGTGGACATTCGATAACTTTTACTTTAGCATTCTTCATTTAAAAATCAAAGATAAAAAAGATTAGTAGTTACAAAACTATTATTCATTACAGATTATTTCATAAAAACAAATCCAAAAAAGCGTTTGTTTTGTAAAACACAAATTCCTCTAATGTATTAAACAAGATCTGCTTTCGCTTTTAGATTAATATTAAAACTGCGATTCCTATAAAAACAACGATTTGCAACCATTTTAAAACCAGACCTACTTTATTATTTTGTTTTAAATAATTAGAAATAGAACCTGCTAATAAAGCTATAGCAGAAAATATAATAAATGAAATAACCATAAACACGCCCCCCAACACATAAAATTGTGTTACTGTACTCAAAGTATCACTAAATAAAAACCCTGGAAAAAAAGCTAGAAAAAAAACAGACACTTTAGGGTTTAAAACATTCATTATAAACCCTTGTTTAAAAAGTTGTACTAAACTTTTTTGAGGTACATTTTTATTCGACAAAGTAACCTTAGAGTCGCTTTTAAACACTTTATAAGCTAAATATAACAAATACAATGCGCCTAAAAGCTTAATCGCAAAAAACAACGTTGTGTTTGCTTTAATAATCGCAGAAACTCCAAAAGCAACCAGAGAAGTGTGTACTAAACAACCAGAAATTAATCCGCTAACAGTAGCTATTCCAAAAACTTTTCCATTAGTAATACTTTGCATTAATACATAAATATTATCTGGTCCAGGAGAAAGCGCCAAAATAGAAGTAGCCAAAACAAATGATAATATAAGGTCGTAATTCATAAAGCGATTTTTGAATAAAAATAAAGCATTCACAAAGAAAAAATAAGCTACTTATAATCTTTTTGTGGTTTATTTACATTGTTAATTAAAGTGTAACTACTAGTTCGCTAACAATGCCTTGTTTATGGTTTTAATTAATGCTGGCCCTTCGTAAATAAAACCTGTATAAATTTGTACTAAATCGGCCCCTGCCTCTATTTTTTCTATAGCATCTTTAGCAGAGTGTATCCCTCCTACTCCAATAATAGGAAATGCTTTATTACTTTTACTGGAAAGATATTTAATAACCTCCGTCGACTTTTCCTTTATGGGCTGACCACTTAACCCGCCATTACCTATTGTTTCTAAATGCGTTTTAGAAGCTTTTAAACCGGCTCTATCTACAGATGTATTACTAGCAATAACACCATCTAGATTGGTTTCGGCAATTAATGCTATTATTTCATCCAATTGAGTCGCGTTCAAGTCTGGAGCTATTTTTAAAAGAATAGGTTTTTTCTTTGAGAATGTTTCATTCGCGTTTTGTACTGTACCTATTAATTCTAGTAAATAATCTTTATCATTTAACTTTGCATGGCTTCCCACGTTCGGACAGCTAACATTCAAAACAAAATAATCGACATAAGGATGTAATGCGTTAAAACACTCCAAATAATCCTTGGTATAATTTTCAGGTTTTGTTTGGGTATTTTTACCAATATTTCCACCTATTATAAGTTTTCCTTTATTTTTTTTCAGCTGAGCAATTGCTGATTCCAATCCATTATTATTAAACCCCATACGATTAATAATACCATTATCCTCTTTTAACCTAAATAATCGTTTTTTAGGATTTCCTTCTTGAGCCTTTGGTGTAACGGTACCTATTTCTATAAAGCCAAAGCCAAAATTTGCTAACTCATTATACAACACTGCATTTTTATCGAAACCAGCAGCTAATCCCACTGGGTTTTTAAATGTTAATCCAAAAAGTTTGCGTTCTAATCGCTCATCACTTATAAGGTATACCCTTTTTAATACAAATGCCATTCCAGGAATTTTGGAAATGCTTTTAATTAAAGAAAACGTAAAATGGTGAACCTTTTCTGGATCGAAAAGAAAAAATAATGGTCTTAAAAGTAATTTGTACATCTATCAATGTTTGCACAAAAGTACTTCTAAATAAAAAATTGCGCAATTCTAAAAGACAAAAAAGTTATAAATCGTAACTTTAACCCCGCAATAAATATTTATTGTTTTATTTAAATGCAAACAAAACCAGATTTAAAATGATTTCTAAAGAAGATATAATCAAACGATTTGTAAGCTATGTTACTGTAGATACCGAATCGGACCCAGAAAGTAAGACGACACCAAGCACAGCAAAACAATGGGACTTAGCCAATGCCTTGGTCGAGGAGTTAAAAGCTATTGGTATGCATGATGTTTCTATAGACGATAATGCTTATATAATGGCAACCTTACCTAGTAATGTTGATTATGACCTTCCTACAATTGGTTTTATATCGCATTTTGATACGACTCCGGATTTTACAGGAGCTAACGTAAAACCTCAAATTATTAATGATTATGATGGAAAGGATATTGTATTAAACAAAGCAGAGAACATTGTATTATCTCCAGATTATTTTGAAGATTTGCTATTATATAAAGGGCAGACCTTAATTACTACAGATGGTACAACTCTTTTAGGAGCAGATGACAAGGCTGGAATATGTGAAATTATATCGGCAATGGAATATCTTATCCAAAACCCAGACATTAAACACGGTAACATAAAAGTAGGCTTTACGCCAGACGAAGAAATAGGTCGTGGTGCTCACAAGTTTGATGTTGAAAAATTTGGTGCAGATTGGGCTTACACAATGGATGGTAGTCAAATAGGAGAATTAGAATATGAAAATTTTAATGCTGCTGGTGCTAAAGTAAGGATAAAAGGAAAAATTGTACACCCAGGCTATGCCAAAGGTAAAATGATAAACTCTATGTACATCGCTACAGAATTTATTAATTCTCTTCCGCGTATGGAAACCCCTGAACATACAGAAGACTATGAAGGTTTTTTCCATTTATATGCTATGAATGGTGAAGTTGAAGACACTGTATTACAATATATTATTCGCGACCATGATCGCGAACATTTTGAAGCACGTAAAGCGGTCATGCAAAATCTAACCGATGAGCTAAATGCGCAATATGGTAGAGATGTCATTGCTATAGAAATTACAGATCAATATTTTAATATGAAGGAAAAAGTAGAGCCTGTAATGCATATTGTGGATGTTGCTGAAACGGCCATGAAGCAGCTAAACATAAAACCACTTATAAAGGCGATACGCGGTGGTACCGATGGTTCACAATTAAGTTATATGGGCTTGCCTTGTCCTAATATTTTTGCCGGTGGACATAATTTTCACGGACGTTATGAATACGTTCCTGTAGAAAGCATGATCAAAGCCACTGAGGTTATTTGTAAGATTGCAGAAATTGTAGCCGAAAAAAAATAATTTCCTTTTCTTATACAAAGGTAACAGCCCAAAACAATAATTGTTTTGGGCTGTTTTTTTTTGGTGTCATAACCACCTCATTTAAGTAAAAACAAGACTAAAATGCATTTATCATTCTGATTTGACTTGTTTAAATAAGTGAAAATATAATGATAACGTAACTTCTTTTCTAAAATCCTCATATTCCTTTTGCTTATCTTCAGCTTGATAATAACTTCCTCTTAGAGCTATTGAAAACCGACTGTTTTTAGGCGTATATTGAAGTTCTGCATTAGCTCCAAACTGTAATGGATTGGTACTATACTTTTCATAATCATCTGGATTATCGTATGTATATGTAAAACTCTCTCTTGTTATCCCAGACATTTCTAATCCCACAAACCCCTTTATGTTCTTAATAAGATTTATACGCTTATCAACACTTAAATACGTCCATTTTTGAAACCCAATACGGTCGTGCAGTTTATATGCATGAGAGATTCTTATATCGTCATTTTTGGTCGGATAATAGCCTATTCTAGCCTCCCAGTCAAAAGATGATGAATTACCCCAATCTTCTCCAGGACCGTCAATAGCCATTTTAGGATCAAAACCAAATGACACGAATGGATTTAAAAGTTCAAAGGTTGTTTGTGAGCTACTGGTTAGGCAACTTAAAGTTATTACAATAATTAATAGCTGCTTCATTTTATCACTGTTTTAGATTATTATACATATACACGTATTGCTTTTATAGTTGTATTAAAAACTTAGCTTTCAAAAAATTCAGAACGTATTTTACTCCACTCGTCAAATTAGACCGCTTTAACAATATTACTGTTCGTTTTGTCTATTTTACGATTCTTATGCTTTTTAAAAAATATGGTAATTCTTCGATTATACTTTATTCTTACATAAAAACCCCCATATATAATTGCATCTTGATAAGCGCTATTAAATAAGGGGGCATTAAAATCTTTATATTATCAACAACTACACTTGTAAAAAAAATATTGATTCACATCACTATTTTGCTTCAACACTAACTTTATTCAAAACAACACAATTACTATATTTTAATATAATAACCCTGTTTTAAATAAAAGAGACACGTAATAAGGATCATTTTATTTACAGCTCATGTCTTTATTCTCTTTAAACCATTAATAAATGTATAAGTACACTACATTTTGTAATCTTACGCATTAACATATAGGGAAGCCGCTTCCCGTAACACTTTTACCAATACAATACCGTCTACAACCTTTAAAGATTTATATCGCAATGAAAACATTTTTTTACGCTTTTCTGTAATATGATGTTCTTTATACGATTGTATTTGATTTGCATTACAAAATCCAAGATCTACAAATTTCTTTTTATGACTTGCATTAAGATAGCATAACGGTTTCCCTTTTATATAATAGAAAGGGATTTTATATTTATATTTTAACTCTATTTCTGGTATTGTTTGCTCTATTATTAATTGTAAATGCATTAAAATAGATTTGTACGGTTCAATTTGATTAAGAATATAACTTTCAGCAGGGTTCATTTTATACAGCTTTAGAATATCCCCATTATACCTAATATAATTAATATAACACCTATAATAGCTTTAAAAGGCATTAAACTATCTGAAAATTTTTTTAATGCATCTCCTATTCCTGGGGCCTTTACTGTAACGTGTGTGAGTAACAAAAACCCTCCTAATGTACTTACTATATTAAGCAGTATATTATTGGTTCCTAAAAGTCCTATAACACCAAAGATGGTTAACACTCCTCCTATAATGGTTTGAAACGGAGTTAAAACACCTGCTACTTTAGTAAAGAAATTACTATTTCCATCCCATTTATCTAAGGTTGCTAATCCAAGCAAAATACCACCAGCTACTTTTATCACGTTTAACAATAATGCCACCATATCACTGTATTTTAATTGATTAGACCCTAATTTAAGAACTTTTACAATATTTAACAAATGATTTCTTACTTATATGAAATTAAAAAAATCATTATTAAAACTTGTCGTTCTTAATTGATTTTATTTACTTTGTAATTCAAAGTACTTTAGTTATGAGTGATAAAGATTATTTAAAAGATATAAGCGAGATAAAAAGTTTAATGAACAAATCCTCTCGTTTTATTTCGCTTAGTGGATTGTCTGGTATTTTAGCCGGAATCTATGCATTAATTGGAGCTACTATTGCGTATTGGCTGGTTATAGAATATAGCTATGGCAAGCTCCTTTTAGACGGTAAAATATTCAACTTAATACTCTTAGACTTATTTTTAATTGCCTTTTTTAGTGTTATAACAGGCATCTATTTAACCACACGAAAGGCTAAGAAAAATGGAGAACCCTTTTGGGACACCTCATCTAAACGCCTTATTTTAAGCTTTATAACACCTCTTATTACGGGTGGCATTTATATTATGATTATTTTAAATCAAAACAAATACGGACAAACGGGCGCGCTAATGCTTATTTTTTATGGTTTGGCTTTGGTTAATGCCTCTAAGCATAGCATTGGAGATATTCGTTATCTCGGTTTCATACAAATTATTTTAGGCTTAATTTGTGCCCTTTATCCAGGTTATGGGTTTTGGCTTTGGGTACTTGGTTTTGGTGTAATGCATATTATTTATGGAACGTGGATGCATTTTAAATACGATGTAAAATAAAAAATGTACTTTAAGGCTTAAAAGGAGATATTAAAAAAACAAAGATTTCTGTTTTCTCAGAAACCAATATGAGTATAATAAACAACATAAACAAGGTATTTGATCATCGTATTCGCTTGGGTATTATGTCTATTTTAATGGTTAATGAATCTGCCGATTTTAAAACTTTAAAAACGCTATTAGAAGCTACAGATGGAAATTTAGCGAGTCATACCAAAGCCTTAGAAAAAGCAGAATATATTACTATTGAAAAGCAATTTATAGGCAGAAAACCGAATACCCGTTACAGCACTACGCTATTGGGAAAAGCAGAATTTAAAAAACACATTAATGCGCTTGAAAAACTAATTAATAAAACATAATATTTTTTTATCATTAAACTTTGAAATTCAAAGTACTTTACAATATTTAACATGAGAAATATCTTTAACATTATTGCTGCACTTTTGTTTAGCACATTATTTTACAAACAAAACATCGGTTTAAACCTTTCGCTTTTTAGCCTATTAACACTTATTATTTTAGTTATAAATAGCCCTAACGCCTTTAAAAATAAAATCACACTTATTAAGTCACTAAGTTACCTCATTACTGGCTTTGCAGCTTTCTTATATAAATCGGATTTAGCAATCACAGCAAACATAGTCGCTTTTTTTATAGTCATAGGGAGCATTTCAGAGCACAGAGCATCACTATATATAAACTGGCTTAATGGATGCTACACTACAAGTGCTGCTTTTTTTCATCGTTTATACGAAAAGGATCAAACCAAAACACCAAATAAGTATGAAAAAATAGACTACCTATATTGGTTAAAAATTATAGGCATTCCATTAATAGTGTTAATTGTGTTTTTGAGTCTTTATAAAAATGGAAACCCTATGTTTTACGCGTTAACCTCAAAAATAGATTTTAGCTTCGTAAATTTTCAATGGGTTTTATTTAGTTTTCTAGGCTATTACTTGTTTAGTAATATTGCTGCCCCCATTGTGGTTAACCCAATTACAAATGTAGATGTTGCTACAAAAAATAGACTGAGTAAGCCCAAAGATTTTTTAGTAAAAAAATTAGAAAACGAAAAGCAACTAGGGGTTGTTTTAATGTGGTTACTAAATATTTTAATTACTATTTTTTTAATTACGGACATCCTCTACCTATTTAATCAAAAATCATTTAACGCCATAGAATTATCGCATCAAGTGCATAATGGTATAAACACTCTTATAATCTCCATAGTCCTTGCCATAATTATTATACTGTATTTTTTTAGAGGAAACCTTAACTTCTACAAACGCTCTAAGCCGTTAAAATACTTAAGCTATAATTGGATTGCACTAAATGTACTTCTCATACTTGTAATTGCATTTAAAAACTACTTATACATCTATTCCTTTGGCATAACCTATAAAAGAATCGGGGTTAACCTTTACTTATTCCTAGCTTTTATTGGACTAATTAGCACTTTAATAAAGGTGTACGCTATTAAAAACCTATGGTATTTATTACGGGTAAACATAAATATAGTTTTCGCCGTTTTAATTGTTGCAAGTTTAATTAATTGGGATAAAACCATTACTAATTACAATCTTAATTACGCAAAAGAAACAGATCTAGAATATTTAATTCAGCTTTCAAACAACAACACGTTTATACTTAAAACCTATGCAGACAAAAACAATTTGAATAAAGTACACAAGCACAAAATACTTAACAAATACAATAATTATTTAAAAGCACTCAATAATAACTCATGGCAAGAACTACAATACGATAATCTTACAATTAAAAAATAAATCATGAAACTAGGCAATCTCACTATAAAAGCAACATTACGCGCAAGCATAATATTTTGGCTAGTAATACTTACCGAGTATCACACAGAATTATCATTGGCATTAATAGTGTTTTCTATAATTCCTATATTCTTATGCTGTCTTATCACCATAGGCACAACTATATTTCCTTTTTTTTGGTTTCTAGAAAACAACAATACAGTCTTTAAAACAATTTTTCCTTATTATGCTAGTGTTGCTTTTACGATTTGTTTTTTATGCATTTATAAGTCTAACTACGAGATACACGTTATAGCCTTTTTTACTGCTGCTTTTTTTACGCTAATGCAAGTATGGATATGGACCTTTAAAAAACATTAATAATGAAAGCTTATAGAAAACATCTCATTATATGGCTATTCGAAATTTCCAAAACGCTATATACGCGTATTTTTAAAAAACATAAGCCCTGGGGCATATACAAAACGGAGCTCTTAACATACCCAGAAGCCTCCTTTGGAAAACACCTTGGCTTGTTCTTAAAAAGAAACCATTTTGAATTAATCCCTAAAGTGGAGCGTCATGATGCTTACCATGTGTTAACGGGTTATGGAACCAATGTTGAAGATGAAATTGCCTTACAATATTTAAGTTTAGGTAATGGTAAAAAAAGCTTCTATTTATTTGGAGCCATTATTTTAGGTACAGCTCTACTGCCAGACTATTTAAACTACTATCTGAAGTCTTATTGTATTGGAAAAAAAGCCAATGTTTTTCATAATCTAGATTTCAAAAACCTTTTAAACGTTTCATTAACTGATTTTAGATCTGAAATTTTCACAACCCAAAATTATGATAAATAGACTAAAAACAACTTCCAGGATTGCTCTTATTTCGTTCTTAATAGGGACACTCTTATTAATACTACATTTTATCTTCAAATCGGTAGAGTTTATAGTAGAGTTAGGTTACCTATATGTTTTACTCGCGGCTTTTGTGAATAGCATTATTTTAATTGTGTTACTAATTGCACTTATTATAGATAAGAACAAAATAGAATCTCTTAAAGCTATTGGAGTCCTCCTTTTAAATATTCCTATAGCCCTATTATACTTTCTCCTTGTAATAAAAACATTATAAAAAATGAACTATTTAATAAAATACTTAAAACGGTTATTCATACTATTTATACTTTGTATTGGCTATATGATTATGTCTAGCTATTTAATAGCAGATGCCGCCAAAGGAAAAACATATCAATCGGTTTTAAAAATTCCTAAATACAGGGTAGGATTATTATTGGGTACAATTAAAACATTACCCGATGGCACACAAAACTTGTATTATAAATACAGACTAGAAGCAGCCCTAACGCTATTTAAAGCGCATAAAATTGAATACCTGCTTATTAGCGGAGATAATAGTACAACAACCTATGACGAGCCTTCTACTTTTAAAGAAGACCTTATTAAACATGGTATTCCTGAAAATAGAATTTACTTAGATTATGCTGGTTTTAGAACCTTAGACTCCATTATTAGAGCAAAAAAGATTTTTGGCCTTTCTAAATTTATTGTAATCTCTCAGAAGTTTCATAATGAGCGCGCCATATACCTAGCAAAACAGCATAATATAGAAGCCATAGGCTTTAATGCAAAAGCTATAAAAGGGCCTTACAGTTTTAAAACAAAAATACGAGAACATTTTGCAAAAGCTAAAGCCGTTATAGACATTATGTGCAACGTTACCCCAAAATTTCTTGGAAAAACTATCGAAATAAAATAAGCAAATGTTCTTACAATTTAATAAAAATTATTTTTCTGCCTTCTTAGGCCTTTTTATAATAGAACTACTTATAGCTATCTTCTTAAAAAGCGGCTTCATAAGGCATACTTTTGGGGATTATCTGGTCGTAATCATGCTATATTGTTTTTTTAAGAGTGTATTTAAAATTAGCTCTATAAAAGTGGCTCTATTTGTACTATTTGTAGCCTACACGGTAGAATTCTTACAGTACTTTAACCTTCTAGATTACCTAAACTTAAAACACCACCCTATAGCCACATTAATTTTTGGCAGCCATTTTAGTGTACAAGATCTCATAGCCTATTTATTGGGAGCAATCTCTGCGATATGGATAGATAAAAACATAAACAGCAATGCTTAACATAAACACATTAATACGAAAAAAGAAAGTACTTTCGCTTTTAACAGTACTCATCCTTTTTTCTATGGCACTATTAGCTATTAGAATGCTACTCACAAGATCTCCGCATTTTCTATTTTTAGTATGGAACTTAATACTTGCAATAGTTCCATATGCAATAAGTGCTTATTTAATAAGGTTGGACCGTTTGGGAAGGTTAAGACTAGGGGTTCTATTTTGTTTCTGGCTTTTATTTCTCCCTAATGCTCCGTATATTATTACAGACTTAATACACATCAAAACTAGTAGAAGCACCTTATTATGGCTAGACGTTTTACTAATTTTATCGTTCGCTATAAACGGCTTGCTTCTTTTTTATTTTTCGGTACAAGATTTTAAAATAGTACTAAGCACACAACTCAGCAATACCGCAATAAAGGTTGTAACAGTGTTCGTAATGTTTAGCACAAGTTTTGGGATGTATCTTGGACGTTTTTTACGCTACAACTCTTGGGAAATCCTAAGTAACCCTCAGTATTTAATTTTAGACGTTTTCAATATCGTAACACAACCTAAACAACATTATAATGCCTGGTTATTCACCATTTGTTTTGGCTTATACTTAGCTATTGGGTATCTCGTATTCAATAGATTACGCCTAAATAATTCCACTAGATAATACCCTCTAAAATTAGTCCAATAGAAAAGGTTTTGTTAATTTTAATGCGTTAACCCATAAACTTTCAATTAAAATGAAAAAAATCTCGATTTTTACATTAATTTCTATTTTTGCCTTTTTCGCTTGTAAGCAAGAAAAGCAGCCCCCTATTTTAACCCCACTTACTTTAGGCGATTTTGAAATCTCTACCGATAAGATTATACAAAATGTCTCGTTTACTATTAAATATAATGGCGATGCCCCCAATATGGAAAGCATCTACAGCCAATTAAACAATTTTGAAGCTTATCCATACGATATCAATTTTGTTAACAATACTGCGACTCTAACGATTCCAGATTCTATTTCTGCGATTGCCTTTAATTTTAAAATAGATGGAGAGTATGACACTAATAACAAAAAAGGATATATACTCCCTATTTATGATGCTTCTGGAAATACGGTAAAAGGTAGCAATTCCAATACACTATATTATCCTACATATTACGGCGCAGAGTACGGATTAGAAGGCGACAAAAAACAATTATTGATTGCTATAGAAGAAGACCTTAAAGCATTTCCAGAATTAAAAGAGAAATGGGGAGACTCTTATTTCAATATTATTTACAGAAACGATAAAGCCCAAGGAAAACGTCTTTCTGAAACTGCTATAAAAACACTGACTTCCAAAGAGCATCTAAATGAAAAAGAGTATCTAAAACTCTCTAAATTTTACAACATAACAAAACAAAAAACACTTGCCGACTCCATTTCAAAAATAGCCATTGAAAAATACCCTAATGGAGAAATGAAAGTTAATCGCCTTACCGATCAATTCTACAGGTCTAAAGATTTGGCTGAAAAAGAAAAGATATTCACAGAGTTAAATACCATTGCTCCAACAAACCAAAACCTTCCTTATTTAAAAAATAATTTAGCCTTATTAAACTATAATGCAGGTCACGTTGAAGCTTTTGAAGAATACGCCAATACAATTAAAGCCCCTGAAACTAAGGCTAGCTTGTACAATAATATTGCCTGGAATTTAGCTGAAAAAGGAAAGGATTTAGCCTTTGCTTCCCAAATATCTAAACGCTCTTTAGAGCTTATAAAATTGGCTCAAAACAATAAAAAACCAAGCTACCTTACAGTAAATCAATACAAAGAGCGTATGGAGGATAGCTACAATATGTATGCAGATACTTATGCTTTCATACTATTTAAACAAGACAAGCTAAAAGAAGCGATTACTTATCAAGCTCAAGCTGTAGGAAAAGGTAATAATGCAGAGATGAATGAGCGCTATATTGAATTTTTAGTTACAGACAAACAATACAAATTAGCGAACACCAAAGCCAATGCCTTTTTAAGCAATGGTAAAGGTTCTCAAAAAATGATCGCATTATACAAGGATGCGTTTACACAGACTAATCCAAATGGTGATTTTAACAGCATCATTGCTGCAATAGAAAAAGAAGTACATGAAAAAGAAGTAATTGCCCTAAAAAAAGCAATGCTCGATGAAACTGCGCCCCCTTTTACTTTAAAAAATCTTGATGGAGAAGACATTACTTTAGCCGCTTTAAAAGGTAAAACAGTAATTTTAGATTTCTGGGCTACTTGGTGTGGTCCCTGTAAAGCATCATTCCCTGGGATGCAACAAGTTGTTGAAAAATACAAAAATAATGATAACGTTGTATTGCTTTTTGTAGATACCTTTGAGGATGGTAAAAGTAGAGAAAAAAATGTCGCTAAATTTATAAAAGACAATAACTATGATTTCAATGTTATTTTTGACACCAAAAATGAAGAAACAGATCAATTTGATGTGGCATCCAATTATAATGTAAGCGGTATTCCAACCAAGGTCATTATAGGGCCTTCAGGAAAAATAAATTTCAAATCTGTTGGATTCAATGGTCAAAACGACAAATTAATACAGGAAATTGATTTAATGATTGACTTATTAAACCCATAATTCCCATTGTGTTTTTCAAAAAAAAGCCACTATTTAATAAAAGTGGCTTTTTATTTTTATAGAGTTACCTCCTTACTCTTTCCCTTCTACATAATCTTGTAAATAACTAAAACGTTCGGTTAACGCACCATTTTCTGTCATTTTTGCTCTTTCTAAAACCCCACTTTCATCACCATTAAAAAAAGCAGGTATTACAAATTTTAAAAACATTGTTCCAAAACCTTGACTTGCATCATTTGGTAATTCACAAGGTAGATTATCTACAGCCATAACAACAATAGCCTCTTCAGCCCTATAATCTACTTCTTTTTCCGTTTGTGCATTGTAACCATAAATAGGCTCTGCAATAGTAGATGCTCTAAGTGTTGAGGCAACAGGACCGTCAATATCACAACTAATATCGGCAACTAATTTAATTTTAAACTCTGGTGATTTAGCATCTTCACGCGTATATAAATAAGGAGAACCGTCTCCAAAAAAGTGTCCTGCAATAAATACATCACTTACTTTGGCAAATCTCATAAAATTAGATTTGTAGTCCTCTGGATTTTCATAGAAATCATATTTACCTAAATCTTGTCCATCCTTTCTTTCATTATAATCTAATACATCAATCTGAACATATACAGCCTCATCATAGGTATTTAACAAATATTCTGCTACAGAAACCTCCTTTATTTTTAAATGATCGAGAATCTCCTTTGCCCCTGTTCCTACTTTTCCGTTTCCTGTTAAAATGATTTTCATTTTAGGTACAACAATTGCATCTAAAGCGGCATTCAAAGCCGCCCTATCTTTAAATGTTTCTGCTTTAGGTAAATTAAAATCACCAGACTTTAAACCATAAGCTCTAAACCCATTGTATGCGCCTACTACACCAGCGTAATACCCAAAACCGATGAGTCTGTTATTTTTTTCGCTAACGATAGTTTCATGGTCATATAATGTAATATTCTTATTCAGAATTGCTCGCAATAAGTCACGATTATAAGATTGTTTTTTTATAGTATGACTAAAGAAAAAATACGATTTATTTGGTATTAATGCATCAATAGGGACTTCTTTTACACCCAACATCACATCTGCGGTTTCAATATTTTCTAAAACCTTAAAACCTAAATTAGAATATTCGGTATCATCAAATACACGAATGTTTGAAGATTCAACTATCATTTCTGCTTCTGGAAAATCAGACTGCATTTTACTTAAGCCTTCTGGAGAAAATACTACGCGGCGATCTGGTGGGTTTTTACGCTCTTTTATTAATGCAAATTTCATAGGGGATACTTTTTTCAGTTCCGCAATTGCGGATTATTCTTATTATTTATTCCTAAATCACTGACAGAGAACACCAAAGCAATACAACGGAATAATTTTTGCACGAAAATAAGAGGATTTGTAGGCTTATACAAACTTTTTAGTAGTTTTGCAGTCTACTTATTAAATTCATTAATTATAAAAATGGGGTCGACTGGTTTTGACAGCGAGATTAATGAAACGGTAAGCACGTCGAGTAATGACATTGTACTCGTTAAACATTAAGTCAACTTTTTAAACGGCGAGAATAACTACGCTTTAGCTGCCTAATCTGAATTATAGTAGGATTAAGCCTCGGTACACAAGGTGTACAAGCTTTATGTCTCCGGAAAGCCTTGATTGACGGCGTTCCATTTTGAGGCATCGTAAATGTCAATATAGATCGCATAACGCTTTGGTATGCCTTCGAAACTAAAAAAAGATAAGTAATAGGTAGGTTGTCTCTAGCCAGCCTATTATCGAAAACCTAAGTAAAGAATAAACGTGTAGAAAGCCCTTTGATTACTTGTTTGGACGAGGGTTCGATTCCCTCCGACTCCACATTCAAAAACCGTAATTCACTCATAAACAGTGTTTTACGGTTTTTTCACTATTCTAGTCAACCATTAATCAATAAATAACACATTTATATATATTTTATCCTTACCAAATCCTAGCATTGAATTCTGTTTTCATAGTAGAGAGTTTATATTTTAGAAATTGATTATATTTACCTTAGGTAAGCATTGTTATTTACCTAACATATGAACAAAATAAAAGAGGGCTTTGAACATCCTTTTTTTTATTTTAATCTACTCATTAACTTTTAGAGTCACATTTTGTTCTTTCAACTGCCTTATTATAAGTTCTTTTTTGGGGATATCACTCCGATCTATATAGAAGTTAAATCACAACTCCACTCACTAAGAATGAATTGCCTATTAAAATGCTTGTAAAATTTTGAACATTAAAATATTAATCGTAATATTGCGATATAATAATAAAAGAAGAGTGGGATTAGCAAAAACTGAAATATTTACTGATCAACAAAATGAAATTTCTTTTTTTGCAAAAGCTTTTTCACATCCTGCAAGAGTTTCTATTTTACAATACTTGTTTAAAATTAACTCTTGCGCATACGGAGAGTTAGTAACCAAGATTGGGCTGGCTCAATCTACTATTTTACAACATTTAAAAGAATTGAAACATTTAGGATTAATTAAAGGAAGTGTGACTGGAACAAGTGTTTGTTATTGTATTAACAAAAAAAATTGGTTTGCAATGAAAACGGTTCTGTTTAAGTTTATGAACCAAGACCTCTCCCAAAAAGAAGATTGTTGTTAAAAAATTTAAATACATTATCTCAAATAAAACTCGCATTAAAAAAATTGGAAACGATCGCTTTTAAATTACCAAATGGGCAATTAGTACCAAATCATTTCCATGTTACCGAAATAGGTAAAATCACGAAACATTTTATTGATTGTGGCGGAACAGTACGTCACGAGGAAGTGATAAACTTTCAACTTTGGAATGCAAACGATTACGATCATAGGTTGCATCCCGAAAAATTAATGACTATTATCGCACTTTCAGAGAAAGTATTAAATAGCGAAGATTTAGAAATAGAAGTCGAGTATCAAGCAGATACCATTGGTAAATATGGACTTAACTTTGACGGAACAAACTTTCTTTTGACCAACAAACAAACCGATTGTTTAACAAAAAACCAATGTAGTATTCCTGCAGAAAAAACGAAACTACAATTAACCGCTCTAAATGATGCACTTTACTGTTCCCCAGATGGCAACTGTTGCTAAATAAACATTAAGCTTTAAAAACATGATAGAAACGCAATCTACATTATTCCAAGGAATAGAAAACTTAATCAAAACGCTAAAACCCGAAACAATTTCAAATGAACGAAAAGCTGTTTTACAACCGCTAATCGAATTTATTCAATCAAAAGTTTTAAACAATCAGGAGATTCGTATCAATTTTATTTGTACACACAATTCCCGAAGAAGTCATTTATCGCAAGTATGGGCGCAAACTATGGCTTACCATTTCAAGATCAAAAACGTGTTTTGTTACTCGGGAGGCACAGAAAACACAGCCCTTTTCCCTTTAGTTTCAGAAACGCTAAAAACTTCTGGATTTAAAGTTAAAACGCTTTCAAAAGGAAACAATCCCGTTTACAGCATTAAATATGCAGAAAACGAACATCCAATTATTGGGTTTTCTAAAAAACTGGATGATGATTTTAATCCAAAAAACAGATTTGCTGCAGTTATGACTTGTTCTCAAGCAGATGGCGGTTGCCCTTTTATTGTGGGTGCTGAAAAACGTATTCCAATAACTTTTGAAGACCCAAAAGCATTTGATAATACACCGCAACAAGCAGAAAAATATAATGAAAGAAGTCTGCAAATTGCAACCGAATTATTTTTCATTTTTTCACAAATTAATTCTTAAAAAATGCCAACAGAAAAATTAAGTTTTATTGACAAAAATCTAACGCTATGGATATTTGTCGCAATGGCTCTTGGGGTTAGTCTTGGTTACTTTATTCCAACATTTCCTAATATTATAAACTCATTCAATAATGGAACAACAAACATTCCTATTGCGATTGGGTTAATTTTAATGATGTATCCTCCTTTAGCAAAAGTTAATTATTCACTATTACCAAAAGTATTTAAAAACACAAAAATCCTTTCTATTTCGCTTATTCTAAATTGGATAATTGGCCCTGTTCTAATGTTTATTTTGGCAATTACGTTTTTATCCGAATATCCCGAATATATGGTTGGTCTCATTCTAATTGGATTGGCGCGTTGTATCGCAATGGTTTTAGTTTGGAATGACCTTGCGGAAGGGAGTAGTGAATATGGGGCTGGTTTAGTTGCTTTAAATAGTATTTTTCAAGTGTTCGCATATAGTTTTTATGCTTGGCTGTTTATAACAGTACTTCCCCCTTATTTCGGTTTTGAAGGTGCTATTGTGGATATTTCAATCGGTACAATTGCAGAAAGTGTGGCTATTTATTTAGGCATTCCTTTCGCAATGGGCATTTTTAGCAGATTAATTTTAGTAAAACTTAAAGGCGAGGCTTGGTATGTAAATAAATTTATTCCAACAATTTCACCAATAACCTTAATCGCACTTTTGTTTACTATCGTTATAATGTTTTCGTTAAAAGGAGAATTAATTGTAGAAATTCCAATGGACGTTCTTATTATTGCCGTTCCCTTACTTATCTATTTTGCACTAATGTTTATTGTAGGTTTTTTCTTTACCAAAGCAACAGGAGCACATTATGATAAAACAACAGCGGTTGCATTTACAGCAGCTGGAAATAATTTTGAATTAGCAATTGCTGTTGCCATTGCTGTTTTTGGATTAAATTCTGGACAAGCATTTGTAGGAGTTATTGGACCATTAGTAGAAGTTCCTGCTTTAATTTTGTTGGTTCGCGTTTCTTTTTGGTTAAAGAAAAAATATTATGTCTAAATAAAACTTCAACAAGGTTAGAAACTAACATAATGAAAACCACCATTACAAACATTTAAAACTTTAGATAAAACTAAATTCGTTAATTAAACGATTCTCTTATAACCTCCTAAAAGAGCAAAGTAAAATCCGTAAACCATGAAAAATATTTTAAATGAAAAGGATTATTTCGAAATAAAAAAAAGAATCCATGAGCTTTCTGAAACAAATACTCGACTCTGGGGTGAAATGGAAATACAGGAAATGCTTGTTCATTGTACAAGACAGTTAAAATTAGCTTTGGGTGAAATTTCATCTAATAAAGAAGGGGCTTCATTCCTACAATCTAAGTTAGGAAAATGGCTTTTATTCTCAACTATTCCTTGGCCAAAAGGCGCAAATACTCCCGCTAAAATGAACAAAAAAAAAGCCTCTTTTTCGCTTGTCGATTTTGAAACGGAAAAAAACGAATTACTCAATTACTTAGAAAAAGTAAGAACTCATAAGGCATTAAAAGCACATCCTTTTTTTGGAGAACTAAACAAGAAAGAATGGATGAGATTAATTTACAAACACCTTCACCATCATTTAAAACAATTTGGTAATTGATAATTCATTTTATAACAATAGTAATGACTTATCATTTAAATTATATTAATTTTTAATATTATCTTCTAATAAAAAGCGTTGCCTTATCACGTATATAAAAACGGCACTGCTCCCATTTATTGTTGCTAATTCCCCTAAATTTAGATCATAAACTCATTCCTATTGACTGTAAAAACCTAATAAGGTAAGTCTATCAAGGACTATTCGAAAAGGTTAAGAGGATTGTGAAAAAACAAGTAAAAATATAACCTTCCCAAAAAAAGGGAAGGCTACAATATTAACTAAATTATTTAATCACTTATTTGACTTACAAGCTTCTCTAAAACAGAAGCTTCAAAATTGATCCCACACTGTGCTAAATGACTTCTTACAGCCTTAGGAGAGTGGTCTCCTCCAATACGATGATCTTCTTTTTGAAACGTTCTTTTAATTTTAATATACCATTGGGTATTTTCATCCAATGCTGTACCAATACTACGAATTCTATAGGCTTTCCAATTATTATGAATTGTTTCGGAGCCATCAACTTGTAGATACTTTCCGTTAAACCCTTTAAATACGGCTATATTTAAGTCTTGAATATCAAAATAAAATATTTCATCTCTTCTAGCTGCAGTGATCCAATCTGAGGAAAAAGGAGCTTGTAGTTGCAAAAAAAACTGGTTATCATCTCTAGCACTGGCATACAACGTATTCGAAATACATGTGCCACTAGGAGGCGATAAAGAAATATGATTGTCATCAATTTTATTAAAAGTCCACAAAAACGTGCCTGTAGTGCCAGGATCTACATTTAAAGCAGAATATAACCATTTACATTGCGCACGAAGCTTCCCTAATCCGTTTAACGAAAAAATTTCAGCCTGCATAAAAGGTCCCGTGTCACTTGATTTTAGTAGCTCAATTAAACTATTATTATTAATTGTTGTCATTCATTTAATTTTAACTGTTATGCCAATAATTTTCTTGTCCAGCCACTTTAGAAGGAAAAGCTGCCGCCTCGGTTTTAATATTCTGCCAAGAAATAATCGCAGCATCAATTTCTAACGATTCTATAAATGGCATAGTAACATTTATATCTTTTGCTACCGTATTATTTAGATCGTCTATAATTGCCTTCCAAGTACCAGTTACCGCACCAGCAGCAGATTCAAGAGCATCAATACTAGCACCTATAGGCGCCCAAAAACTACCCAGCACATCTTTATTTAAAGCAATTTCATTATCTACAAGCTGATTGTCTGTTAAAAAAGCATTGAGTTCTATTGATAAGCCTGTACTCGTCGTTACTATTGGTTCAGTATCGACAACCAATTGGTTTAAAGATGCTTTCACTTGATTTTGAAGTGCTTCAGGAACAACATTGTCCTCTACTTTATTTACCGCCTCACTAATACGCATAAAATTTGTAATTGCAGTATCGGCATATGTAGAAATCACTTTAGACTCTGCAATTAAACCATTAAAAGTATTAGACTCCCATAGTTTACTGCTTTTTAACAACGCTGGATACGAAGGCAAATCAGATGAAATAATAGGCGCGATTGTTTCTACTGCTAATACAACGCCTACTCGCTGATTAATTGTCGTCCATTTACTAGTAGAAATTGTAAACAGACTTGTAACTGAATCATTTACTAATTTTGACACCCTCTGTTTTTTTAGTTAGTAAATTTTGAACGGCAGAGGTAGTCCCTATCGCCGAGCCAGCGAAATACATTGTAATCTTTGTCACTTTAGAAAAATCTACATTAGTATTATTTGTTTTTAAAGAAATTTTCCATTCAGAAAAAGGCGTTGGTCGAAAATAAGCATAAGCAACCTCATCATCTACTTCTCCATCAATTTGTACAATCCCGTATTTGCCGTTTTCAAAAGTCCAATCGGCATCTCTACTCTCTTCTGAAACTTTATATTCAAACGTTCGTATTAGTTCTTTTGAGTTGAATTGATAATCTAAGCCTTTATAATGATCTAAATAATTTCCTGTATTAGTAATAGTTATAAATACTGAAGAATTATTCCCTGTAAACGCTGTTCCTTCTATCCACACGCGCATATCATTCAATCGCACACGATCCAAACCTGCAAACTCTTGATTATCCAAAGGAAGTGTCCAGCTTGCTTCATTTGAGGTCTTTAACGATTCCAAAACATTCTCGTTGGTAATTTCAAACGTCATGTTTTTCATTTTCTGTGGTGGTGGATTAAACTCTTCTAAAGCACTCGCCTCGTCCATTGCAATTGCGGTAAGGTTTTGAATTCCCGAATTAAGATCATCAACAGAATCAATAATTTTAGGCTGAACAGTAGATTCTTTAAATGCCCAATAAAAATATGAGTCTTGATACGATTTTAACGCAGCAAACATAGCACTTTTACTATTAAGGTATTTCTGATAGAATGTTTGCATTAATTGTAATGATGTACTATCACCTTCTTTCAAGTCTTCAACAAGTTTTTTAAAGTTTTCTTGTTTCTCTTCTGCATAGTGCAATTGAAAAGTAAGTGCAGCAACAGCTTGGCTTGTTTTAATCACTGCCAACTGAGCTGCAGAAAGCGATTGTCCATAAACAACTAAGATATCCATAGCTTCTTTATAATCTTTAGCGTATTCAATATCTAAATTTATAGGGTCTTCCATTGCGTTGTCTGCCTGGATTTGAAAAATACGCCACCCATCGGCAGCACTCAAATCTGCTCCATCTGTAGTATCTTCCATTTTCTGAATAATATCCGTTTTGCTTTCAGCAGTACTAATATTATCTGCTACATCTTTAATAGCTTTGGCTAATTCATATACTTTTTGTAATCCCTCAACCAGCTTTTTTAGCGTCTTCATTGTTTCTGCCAAATCAGTAGCTAGTTTTGCTGTTTCTTCAGCTGTTGTTGCTGCTTTAGAAACGGCTTCTACCCCTTCAACAGCTCCTTCTGCTGCCGTTGGCGCAGCTGCTTCATCTCCAACCGCCATAAGCGCTATTGCACTTCCAAATGTAACAACAGCTTTTACAAGATCTAAAACACCTTCAATAATTACTTTTCTTTGATATGCGGGAATACCGATCTCTTTAAAGTCAATTGCAACCATATCAACAGCCCGCTGTTGTGTATCGAAATTATATTTCGCTTGTTTAGCAGCTGTTTCAGCATTATTATAGTTTTCATTAGCTTGATCTAAAAGTGCATTTACATAGTCTATCTCACTTTGAGAATTCTCTACCATCGTCTTCGCCATTGCAATATTTTCCTCTGTAAGCGCCTCTTGAGTGCTTAATGCAATATAATCACTTTCGTACTTCGATGCTTCTGCGGCAAATGCTGTTACTAATTCGGTATAAATACTTGACGTTAAATACGAAACAAACTTAGCCCCATTTTCTTTCGCGTTCAATTCTGAATTCAATAGTGTTGCCAAACTGGCACTTCTGTAAAATAATTCTTGTAGCTCGCTATTTTGAGCTGCCCAGCCTTTTACCCATATAAATATAGACACTGCCAAAGCTGCATTTTGATCGTATAATAACGCCCCGAAAATAAATAAATTATCGAGATATAACTTCATATCATCACGCAACTGTAGCGCAAAACCATTCTTTAAATCAATGGAAGACAATGTCGCCATCGATTCTGCCGCACTAACCATTAAACCTGGAAAAACATTTACTTGAGACACCTCGAATACTTGCGGTGTAACAGTAGAATTAAAAACGGCTTTTACTGAGAGACTTCCTGAAAATTCACTTCCAAACATAATTAATTTACTCATCGTATCTTCCTCGTAATTCAATACAATAGAAGCATTGCCTTTTACGATAATTTGACGTGCGTAAATAATTAACCCTTGCTTATCAATAACCCAGGTTGTGTTTTCTGGAATAATTAACACATCTGCAAAGATGGTTGTCATTTTTGGAGTGATACCTGATTTTAGAATTTCTTCCTTTATTTCTGATAGATCTTGAGCCATATCACGAAATACTGCGCTATTCTCATCTATTATCTGGCATGATGCATCTGGAACATTCCCTTTTTTTTCCAGATCAGCATAATAAGTAGCCCAGTCTACATCTTGTGTAGACTGAGGCATTGTTAAATTATCAATATTCATAAAGTTCTCTTTAGCTCGTTTTAGTCACATATGCATTTACTCTATACGCTTGTGCTTCCTCACCTACTGCTGTCCATGCTTCAATAGCCGAATCTACACCTAGATCCATAATAATAGGAAGTGCTTCTGCGATATTCGTTTCAATCAACTTAGAGATATTACTTAAATCATCGGATATTGCACTCCATACGCCTTGTATTTTTTGAATGATAGGCAAGGCTGCCGTAATCGACTGAATATTTCCTGATAGGCCTAGTTCTGCTGTATGTAAAGACATCATTAGATTTGCATCGGCTTCTTTTTCAGCATTTAAGGATTTAATTTTTGCTGTAGCGGCATGCGCTCTATCTAAAGCATCTGTCGCTTTTTTACCATAAACCCCTGCTACAACAGCCCCTGCTATTGTTCCAACAGGAAATATCCAAGCATAAGTTGGAGTTGTGGCTGCAACAATGACATCATGTTCATATTCTTTATTTGCTGCATCAAGAATAATTTGTTGCGCAGCAAGTTCTTTTGTTAACTCCTTTACCTCATCACTTGTATCCCCATATTTATCCTCATATTTCTTGTATAATCCTCCATTACCGTCTGTCCCTGCTAATACGGTTTTATCACTTTGAGTTTGCTCTGCAAAAGTTTGAATTTTGGCACTAACGGCTTCCGCTTTTCCGTGATAATCATCTGCACTTTTAATTAATACATCCAAAATTGCTTTTAACTTATCTTTTGTTTCCTCATCAGTAGGATCTGTTACTAATTTTTCTGCTAAAGGCAATATTGGGGCATAATATGTAGGTGCTTGTAATGCATAAGAAACAACATCAGAAGCCAATGAGACACTCGCAGGAAAAGTGTCTTCTTGCCATACAGTCACATGATCGTAAATATCTTTATATGCTGTTATAAGCGGTGTAAAAGGCGACATATCAGACGGAGCACCATCTCCCAAGAATGCTTTAAAATCAGCTTCAGTACGCGGCATAATATCGTTACTCTGGGCATTCAGCACATAGGTCTGAATGGCATACCATTCGGATGAGGAAAGTGCAAATGCTGGTCCTCCTGTTTCAGAAGGTGTTGCAATTGCTCCTGGTCCTATATCTGTAGTTTTTATATCTTCTTTCGTAGTTATATTTGACATTTCATTCTTATTATAAGTTCCCCTACTCTATTTAAACAGGCTTTTCGGATTCCGCCCTCATTAACAAAAACAGATAGTAGCTACTCAACCTTGTGTTTTATTGTATTGTAAATGTCTGATGAAACCCTAAATTTTACTAGCGTATAAATACTTATTTTTTGAAATAAGCATTTATACTTTTCTGTATTCTTCAACAATATTTAACATATTAAAAGTCAACAATTAACCTTTTAATTTCGATAAAAACACGAGCATTTAGTATTTAAATGAAAGCATAGACATGGTACTAAAAGCAATAAAAGAGGTCTAAATAACAAGTAATATTGTAGGACTTCCTTAACGAACTGTATAAATTTCTAATGCTATCAATTTTGTTGTTTTAATTCTAAAAAGACTTCATTCTATTAAACGCGTTTACAACTTTAAAACAATATTTATTTATAGTAGCGATAATGGAATTTGTGTACTAGAATTCGTTAATAGAAACACCTTAATCCCTCAAGTAGTTGCCTCTTTTTTATTGTAAGCTCGCAAAAAAGCGTAAGGAAATCATGTTATTGTAAAAAGGAATTAATAACTTAGTTAAGTTTACTAAACTTAATATTTATGGAAGAACTTAACTTAGCAACTCCTGCACTATTATTTTCGGCAATCTCATTAATCATGTTAGCTTATACTAATAGATTTTTAGCTTACGCGACTATAATACGAAGCTTACATGATAAGAATCAAAAAGAAAAAAACACTGTTTTAATAGCTCAAATAAAAAATATAAAACACCGGTTATATTTAACTAGGTCTATGCAAATTCTTGGCATTACTAGTTTATTACTTTGTGTACTTACAATGTTCTTAATATACATACAACAACAGACTATTGCCATTTGGGTATTTGGTATAGCTCTTATTGCATTAATATTATCATTAGCATTTTTAATTTGGGAAATTCAAATTTCAGTAAAAGCTTTAGAGCACCACATAAACGATATTGAGAAAGGGTAAACTCATTTGCCTCTAAAAAACTATTTACAGTTTTAATATTGAAAATACGACTCTTATCTCATAATAATCTAAACATGCTGAATAGCTATTATTGAAAGAATTCTAAATACCTTTAAGAAATAGGGAGCATTACATAGAAAACAAAATGATACCGTGAAGCAACGCCTCAAAATTATTACACCAATGTTATGTAATCTTTAGCTTGCTTTATAAAATAAAAACTAAACGCTTTCTAATCCCTACAACACACAAAACACACAAACAACTATTTTTCAGATAATTAAAAACTATCACTTAAAATTTTACGAAATTAATGTAACATATTTTATCTTTATACTACTTACTATAGTAACCTAACTATCAACATTGAATAAAGAATTAGAACATAATTTTGTAAAATTATTAGAGAAACATCAAAACATTATACATAAGGTTTGCCGGTTGTATACAAACAATTACGATGCTCATAATGATTTGTTTCAAGAAATTACGATACAGCTGTGGAAAGCGTTTCCGAAATTTCGAGGAGATTCAAAATTTAGTACCTGGATGTATCGTGTTGGTTTAAATACAGCTATTACTCTTTACCGAAAATCTAAACGAACGATTAATACTCAAGGATTTGACTCCGTTCAGTTTAAAATTTCTTCTGAAGATTATGATGACACCGAAGAAGAACAGCTAAAATTATTATACAAAGCTGTACACCAATTAAATGACATAGAAAAAGCGCTTATCTTCCTTTATTTGGAGGATAAAAACTATAAAGAAATAAGTGAAACAATGGGAATTAGTCCTGTAAATGCTCGTGTAAAAATGAACCGAGTAAAAACCAAACTAAGAACCATATTAAATCCGTAATCATATGGATGAATTAGAATTATTAAAAAAGCATTGGCAAAAGGATGGTGCTAAAGAGAGGCAATTAACCTCCAAGCAAATTTACCCTATGCTATTAAAAAAATCATCTTCTATTATAAAAACACTATTTTATATTAGTGTGGGAGAACTTTTGTTTTGGATTTTGATCAATGCATTACCCAAATTCATGTCAAAGTCTTACAATGAGAATCTAGAAACGCTATATGGAGACAGTCTTATCTTCCCCATTTTATCTTTTATAACCTATGGTATTACAGTAATATTTGTGTATTTGCTTTATAAATCTTATAAATCTATTTCGGTAACCGACAATGCAAAAATGCTTATCAAAAATATTTTAAAAACCCGAAGAGTTATTAAATACTATGTTATTTATAATCTTGTAATAGGATCTTTTTCTATGCTCTGTGGTTTTTACTATGCCTCCAAGAATGCTCAAAACCTCACCGCCGTATTAGAACCACTAAATAATGCTCAGCTATTAATTTTTTATATTATTATAATAGCCTTAACGGCTGCTTTTGTACTAATTATATGGTTGTTTTATAAATTACTCTATGGTATTTTATTAAAGCGTTTAAATAAAAATTATAAAGAATTACAAAAGCTAGAAGCATAATTCAAAAGAAAATGTTATTACTTTTTCTGTTGAAAATATCCTGTAACAATTACAGGTCTGGAAATAAACAAATAAATTACTATAGGTAAAACAAGTAGTCTTCATAAGTTTAGTCGGGTTATAACGCTAAATTAATGAGACCATAAGATCGCATCAGAATACATTCTAATTGTGAATTAAAACAAACATAAACGGCACAAAAAAAACTATCATATGAATATATAATAGTTTTTGATTTCTAATAAAACCTTAAATATTAATTAATTATTATTGAGTTCTTCAAGTTTTTTAACCTCATTAAAACTCATTAACAACATTTTGTTTTAGTCTTCCTAAAGAAGAAAGCAGCCAAGAACTTAAAATACTAATTGAAATAAAACAAAAGTGCTATTGAAGAAGCCTAGTCCAACCACTCTCTTTGTTTATTTAATTCCTCGCGAGCAGCTAATTCTTCTTTTGAAATTACTTTTAAAAATGAGGGATGTTGTTCTATCGCATATTCAATCTTCTCAACGATATCTGCAGTCGTTTCATTTTCATAATCAATTTCCAAAGGTTTCTTTATTTCGAACGTTTGATATACATTTTTCTTTTTAATTCGTAAGCCCTTTTTATCAAACGAACGTCTAAACCCATCAATTACAATAGGAACAACTATAGGCTTATAATGCTTTATTATATGAGCTGTTCCTTTGCGAATAGGCTTAAAAGGTGTGGTTGTTCCTTGCGGAAAAGTAATAACCCAGCCATCGTCCAAAGCTTTTCTTATATTAGAAATATCGCTCATTTTCACTTGTCTGTTAACATCTTGTCCTTTACTGCGCCATGTTCTTTCAATACTTATAGAACCTACATACGCCATAATTTTTGGTAAAATACCAGATCTCATCGTCTCTTTAGCAGCAATGTAATACATATTCAGTTTGGGTTGCCATAAGTAACCCACATTTTTAATAGAATCATTTCTACCACTTAAACTCGCATTAAAAACATGAAACATAGCTACTACATCTGCAAAATATGTTTGATGATTAGAAATAAACAACACATTAGTATCTGGTAATTCTTTTATAATCTCAGAACCTTCTATTTGCAATTCATTAAATCCTCGAAATCGTCTATGCGACAATCCTCCAAGAATTCTAATAAGCCATTTTTTAATAAAAAGGTTATGTCCAAAAGGATTTTTTGTAAACAATCCCATAAATTCAATATTGTATTTTAAGATACAAATGTAAAAAAACAGAATTAGATTAAAGGATAGTTTTTAACAAGTCTTTTACTTCACTAAGCATCATTGCTGTTGCACCCCATACTAAATGCCCTCCCAAATCATACGCAGGAACCTCTATATCAGAACCATAACTTGTATTTACTCTTTTTGAAACAACGTTAACGTCATCTAAAAAATCATCCAAACTAACTTCCAAAATAGCTTCTACCTCTTCTTCTTGCTTCACAAAACTTAGGGTGTCTTTAGAAATCCCTATAAACGGTTGCACAAAAAAATTACTTGGAGGAATATAAATTTGTGTCATTTCCTTTAAAACCTCTATTTTATCAAGAGCAACTCCAACCTCTTCATTAGTCTCTCTTAAAGCAGCTGCTTTAAATGTTTCATTCCCTTCCAGTTTACCTCCAGGAAACCCTACTTGAGCAGAGTGAACACCTTTATAAGTTTTACGCAATATTAAAACCAAATGGGTTTTACGGGTTTTACTAGGATAAAACAAAGCCAAAACAGCAGACTGTTTTGCAGTCTTTATTTTCTCCTTTTGAGCTGCTATAAGCTTTTCCCTATAAGGAGGCGACATTTTAAATTGGGAAGCTTCAGCTGGGAGCGGTATTTTTTTTATTTTTACCACTGATTCAATAAATGTGTCGAAATTCATTTTACAAAACCATTAATGGGCATTTAATTATATTTTAATGAAACAAATACTATTGCTTTGTTCGCTTTTATTTTTTATCGGTTGTGAAGATAAACAATCTCAACCTAAAAAAGTAACGCTAAAAAAACCTAAAGTAACTGTTATAAAAAAAGAAACAAAAAACATTGAAATAGATAGTTCTAAACTCACTTTAGAGGAACGTTTTTTACCTCTAAACGATAAAAATGCAATGGATTTCTTTTTAGAATATGAAAAAGAAAATAAAGAAAATAAAGTCCGCCTCTATACCTCTTTTGGTAATATAGACATTTTACTTTTTGATAAAATTAAATTCCATAGAGCAAATTTCATTTTCTTAGTCAAAAATAAAGTATTTGATGGTACTCAATTTCATCGGGTTGTTAAAGATTTTGTTATTCAAGGCGGAAATTCAGACAGTAAAAAGGTTATAAAAAGGAGAAAAAAAATAGGCAAATATTTATTACCTCCAGACGCCAAACGTGGTTACAAACACCATAGAGGTGTTATTTCTATTCCGAGTAGCGAAATTGAAAAAGCGTATAAGCTTGCCTCGCCTTTTGAGTTTTTTATTACGCAATCCAATCAATATCATTTAGATAAAAACTACACTATTTTTGGTAAAGTAATAAAAGGGATGGATGTTGTAGATACCATTGCAAATCAAGAAACAGATTCTGGAGATTGGCCTATACATAATATTTATATTACTAAAGTTGAAATTATTGAATAACCCAACCTGTTGTTTTTAAACATTCGTGAAGCTATATTTTGTTTTACATCAACATAAAAATACGCACTTATGCATTTGTAAATAAAAACACTTAAATAGTTCATTAAAATTATTTTTTGAATATCAAATTTATACAAATTAAAAAACCGCTCTTATGCAACTCGTTTTCGCGACCAACAACCTCAATAAATTAAAAGAAGTTCAAAGCTTAGTGCCATCACACATAAAATTATTGAGTTTAAAAGATATAGAATGCCTAGAAGATGTTCCTGAAACGCAACTAACAATAAAAGGTAATGCCATACAAAAAGCAAAATACATACACACAAACTATGGTTACAATTGTTTTGCAGACGACACAGGTTTAGAAGTCGATGCCTTAAACGGAGCTCCTGGTGTTTTTTCTGCCCGCTATGCTGGAGCACAACGTAATGCGACAGACAATATGGATTTGTTATTACATAATTTAAAAACCAAAACCAATAGAAAAGCTCAATTTACAACTGTAATAGCACTACATTTAAATACTAAAATAGAAACATTTACAGGGCATTGTGAAGGAGAAATAACGTCCCGTAAATTTGGTGAGAAAGGCTTTGGATACGATCCCATTTTTAAACCCAATGGATATACAAAAACATTTGCAGAAATGGATTTAGAGATTAAAAACAAAATTGGGCATCGAGGAAAAGCTGTAACGCAACTGGTAGCCTTTTTAAATAGCTTATAATTTTATTTTGAAAAGTTTTTTCCAATGATAATGCTTCGTTATTTTATTTCTATATAGTTATTATAAATTATACTTTTTAGGCCTAACCAAAAATTAAGGTTTAATATTTTGAGCTATTTTAACTCTATAAAAAAGAAACTTTTTATAGAGTTAAAAATAAATGCGTACATTTGCAGGCTGAAAGCTTAAGGGCTTTATTTTTTATTCCTCAGAGTGAGGATGTGTTACTAGAAGTTTTAGGTTAAGTATGTTCGATGCGCTTCTTTATGTAACACCAACATAATATAATGCCATTGAATACTTATTACAAGAATGAACACATTCCAAGATTTAGGTCTTAACGAAGACCTATTAAAAGCCATTACAGATTTAGGTTTCGAAAAACCAAGTGAAGTCCAAGACAAAGCCATTCCTATTCTATTAGAAGAAGATACCGATTTGGTTGCTTTGGCACAAACGGGAACAGGTAAAACTGCTGCATTTGGTTTCCCAATGCTACAAAAAATAGATGTAAATAGCCGAACCACACAAGGTTTAATCCTCTCGCCTACACGTGAGCTTTGCTTACAAATTGCTAATGAGATGAAACAATATGGTAAGTATTGTAAAGGGTTAAATGTAGTTGCAATCTATGGTGGCTCTAGTATTACAGATCAAGCACGAGAGGTAAAGCGAGGCGCACAAATTATTGTAGCAACCCCTGGTCGTATGAAAGATATGATTAGTCGCCGTTTGGTAGATATTTCTAAAATTCAATTTTCGGTTTTAGATGAAGCCGATGAAATGCTGAATATGGGATTTAAAGAAGATATCACAGATATTCTTTCCCATACTCCTGAAGATAAAAATACCTGGTTATTCTCTGCAACAATGCCTAGAGAAGTTGCTGCCATTGCTAAAAACTTTATGTACAACCCACAAGAGATTACGGTTGGTCATAAAAACCAAAGTACAAATAATGTATCGCATGAATACTATTTGGTGAATGCACGTGATCGTTACCAAGCATTAAAACGCTTAGCCGATGCCAATCCAGACATCTTCTCTGTTATTTTTTGTCGTACAAAACGAGACACTCAAAAAGTAGCCGAACAATTAATTGAAGACGGTTACAGTGCTGGAGCATTACACGGGGATTTAAGTCAAAATCAACGCGACATTGTAATGAAACAATTTAGAACCAAACAAATACAAATGTTGGTAGCAACAGATGTTGCAGCTCGAGGTATTGATGTCGATAATATTACACACGTTATTAATTACCAATTAAGTGATGAAGTAGAAACCTATACACACCGTTCTGGAAGAACAGGTCGCGCTGGAAAAACAGGGGTCTCTATGGTTATTGTTTCAAAAAGTGAGGTCCGTAGACTTAAAAGCATTGAACGTATTATAAACAAAAAATTTGAGCTAAAGGAAATTCCTAACGGAATGGAAATTTGCGAAGTGCAATTAATGTCTTTAGCAAATAAAATTCATAATACAGAAATTAATCACGAAATAGACAAATACTTAGAAGATATTAATGCTTTATTTAGCGATACTAGTAAAGAGGAATTGATTAAAAAGTTTTTCTCTGTAGAATTTACACGTTTCTTTAATTATTATCAAAAAGCTAAAGACCTTAATGTAAAAGCGGGAAGTCGCGATTCTGGAAGAGAACACAAAACAAATGGTAGTGCCGCACGTTTCTTTATTAACGTTGGAGAAAAAGACGGGTTCGATTGGATGAAACTGAAAGATTTCTTAAAGGAACAACTGGCCTTAGGTCGTGATGATGTATTTAAAGTCGATACAAAAGACACCTTCTCTTTCTTTAATACAGAAAAAGAACACCAAGAGAAAGTATTAAGTTTCTTTACCGACTTTAAACACAACGGCAGATTTGTAAATGTTGAAATAACTGAAGACAGACCTAATCGCGGTGGTAGAGGTCGTGGCGGAAACAGAAGACGCGATGACAAAAGAAATGGTGGAGACAGAAGACGTAATGATAAACGCTCTGGAAGCCCAAGAGGAGATAGAAAACGCAATGGGGAATATACAGAATCCCGTTCTAGACGTTCTGATTCAGGCTCTGGAAACTCAGGAACATCAAGACCTAGACGTTCTAGACGTTAACCTTTTTGTTAATTTTAAGTCAAATTAGTAAGATAAAAGTACTAAATAACGTTTTGTTTAGTACTTTTATAACTTATTACATATAAATATGAAGCATTTTTTAATCTTACTCTCTTTACTTATTGGTACTACATTTTGTCATGCGCAGGATGAAAATGAAAACACAGTAGTAAAAGGTACGATTGTAGATGCTTCTACAGATAAAATACTAGAAGGGGTTAATATTGTAAATATTAATCAAGTTATTGGGACTTCTACGAATAAGGATGGTGAGTTTAAATTAAGGGCTAAAACTAACGATACCTTGCATTTGTCGTACTTAGGTTATAAATCTATTAAAGTTAGAGTAACCAATGACTGGATAAAATTTGGGAACTCTAAAATTACACTAACAGAACTAGCCTTAGCCTTAGAAGAAGTTGTTGTTTCCAATCTAAGATTAACTGGATATCTAGAAGTAGACATTAAACAAGTTGCAGTAAATACCAATTACCGCTATAGTATCTCTGGACTATCTACTGGTTATGAAGCTGGCGATAACTCGCCAAACGCAGTAACCAAAGTTTTAGGCTCAATATTCAATCCTTTGGATTTTTTATATAACACCTTTGGAAAAAAAGGTAAAGAGCTGCGTAAACTTAAACAAATGAAGCAAGATGATGAAATTAGAAACATCTTAGCGTCCCGTTTTGATAGAGAAATGTTAATGGTACTCCTACAAGTAAGTAAAGTTGACTTAGACGAAATTGTAGCACAATGTAATTACTCAAAAGAATTTATAACTACAGCAAACGATCTTCAAATATTAGATGCCATAAGCGAATGCTATGAAGAGTACAAAATATTAAGCAGAAACAAAAAAAAGCGCTTATAAAAAGTATTGCTTAAGGAGTAATATTATCCATTATAGAAACGTTCTACAATTTCATCATAACTCTTAATCGTTTTCTTACACCAATCCAATCGCTTTTCAAGCTGTTCAGCTTCAGTTAGCCTCCAATCTATATCTGTTTGTTTTAATTTAGCAGTAACATCTTGTAAAATAATTGCCGCAGAAACAGATATGTTCAAACTTTCTGTAAACCCCGCCATTGGTATTTTTAAAAAGACATCTGCTTCATCCAATACATCCTGAGATAATCCAGCTGTTTCTCTCCCGAAGAAAAAACAAGATTTCTTAGAAACATCAAATTCATGTAACATACACTCATTTGTATGTGGTGTCGTCGCTACAATTTGATAACCATCCGCTCTAACGGCTTGTATACAGTCTTTTATTGTATGATAACGATTCAAATCCACCCATTTCTGAGCTCCCATAGCAATCTCTCTATCTATACGCTTAGAATTTCGTTCCTCTACGATATTCACTTCTTGCACACCAAACACATCACAACTTCTAATAACAGCACTAGTATTATGCAACTGGTACACATCTTCTGTGGCTACTGTAAAATGCTTGGTTCGTTGTTTTATAACCTTTTGAAAACGCTCCAAACGGTGTGCTGTAAGGTACGTTTCTAAATGCTCTAAAAGTGCTCTATCTATCATTTGCTAATTAAAGTTTATCGAATGTAATAAAATTGTATGAATTCTTAGCCTCGTAAGCTGCACAATAATCCTTACATTTATGAAATTAAATAAATTTAAAGTATATTCCATTTTTATGGAGTATTATTATGAAACACATCGTTGTATTAACAGGCGCTGGTATAAGTGCGGAAAGCGGAATAAAAACATTTAGAGATGACAATGGCCTATGGGAAGGGCATAATGTAATGGAAGTCGCTTCTCCAGAAGGGTTTGCTGCCAACCCTAAATTAGTTTTCGATTTTTATAATCAACGCCGTAAACAACTTTTAGAAGCAGCTCCCAACTCTGCTCATTTGGATCTCGCTAATCTTGAAAAAGAATTTAACGTAACCATAATCACTCAAAATGTAGACGATTTACACGAGCGTGCTGGTAGTACCAATATTTTACATTTACACGGCGAATTACTTAAAGTACGCTCTGTAAAAAATGAAAACAAGATCTATAAGTGGCCTAAACCTCTTAATCTTGGGGATTTGGATGCTAAAGGAAATCAGCTACGCCCACATATTGTATGGTTTGGGGAAGCTGTCCCAATGCTAAATAAAGCTGTAGATGTTTGTAATACTGCAGATATTTTTCTGGTTATAGGCACGAGTATGCAAGTTTACCCTGCGGCAAGTTTAATTCACTACGTCCCCGAAAATACGCCTATTTATGTTATTGATCCCAACCCCGCATTAACGGCAAAAGAAAATGTAACTCTAATTGCTAAACCTGCAACCCAAGGCATGAAGTCTTTTATTAATTTTATACAATAATATACCATTAAAAGCCTCTATTAAACCTAGCCCCTTTTCAATGAAACTATTCTTTCACCTACTTTTTCTCTTATTTTTAAACATACTATACAGTCAAGAGCATAATTCTATTATTTCATTTTCCGATAAGTTATTGGTAAAATTTAACATGAATACACAGAATGAATCGTTTTCGATACAAGACAGCGCTGAAGATAATTTTACTATTAACGCCAATAATGTTTATAGAGTTCAAATTTCTGCCAATTATAAGTTTTTAGGCTTGAGTATTGGTTTTTCTCCCAGTAATAAAGGGACTGACTTTAAGTCCTCTTTTCGCGATTATCAATTGCGTCTTTTTTTAGGACAATGGATTCAGAATTTTCAATACCGAAAAGTTCAGGGCTTTTATGATGAAGGTATTAATCCTAATGATTTAGATTTACAATTCCCCCATTTAAAAACCACTTTTTGGGGTGGCGCAACCTCCTTTGTTATAAATCCAGAGTTTTCTCTAAGACATCTTTTATATCTTACTGAATGGCAAAGGGAAAGTACGGGCAGTTTTATTCCTACGGTTAGATATGGCTTCAATAGACTTTCAGACAAATTAGAAGATGGCGATAGCGTTCAAAATAATTTTGATATAGCCATTACTCCTAGCTATTACTACACTTGGATTGTAAATTCAAATTGGTTTATTTCCTCCTCCTTATCACCTGCCATTGGCTTAAGGTTTAGCACCGATAAATCTAATGATAGCAATATAAAAAGTACCCACATTACTAAAGCAATAGATTTAAGTCTTCAATTTGGTTACACCTCTAGCAAAATAAGTGCCGGCGCGCGTTTTAATTTTGACTCTAGTTCCGTAAATGAATCTGTAAAACGCAATGTTATCAACGACAAAAGTTACGCGAGTCTTTATGTTGGCTTTAGATTTACTCCACCTAGATATTTAGAAGAAAAAGTAGAATGGATAAATAGAAAACTGGGACTTTAAGTTTTCTGAAACCTCCATTTTTACTCCTATAGAAAGGTATCGTATATAAAGTTTTCTATCTAATATGATTTACAGCTGAGATACGACTCCAATTTAAATCCTTTTTTCTTCTTATTTAACGTCTCTTTTTCTTATTGGATTTAAATTTCGTCTTATGCTTACGTTGGTTAAAAGGTATAGCATCATCAAATGTGTGCTTGGGTTTATTTTTACTTTTATTTGTTCTCCAACCGTCACCTTCTGGAAGTAATACATTCAAAAGGTCTTTCCGCCCTAGTTTATTTAAAGTCTTATTTATCCAATCCTTATTTTCTTGTCGATACCAAAAGAAAAAACGGTGCTGCTCGTCTTTTTCTTTTTTTGTTTTTGGTGTTCGTGTTGGTTTTAAGGTATAAGGGTGATAACCACTATAATAAATAACGGTAGCTACCGTCATTGGTGTTGGTGTAAATCCTTGTACCTGTTCTAATTGAAACCCCATATCTTTAGTCTCGGCTGCTAAATTTGCCATATCTTCAACCTCACATGCTGGGTGGTTCGAAATAAAGTAGGGTATTAACTGAAGTTTTAATCCTTTCTTGATATTTATTTTATCGAAACGTTCCTTAAATTTATGAAAATAGGAAAAAGAGGGTTTACGCATTAATTTTAATACTGGGTCTGAAGTATGTTCTGGAGCCACCTTTAATCGTCCAGAAACATGCTTGGTCATAACCTCTTCAGTATAAGCGTCTAATTCTTTAGCATCTGCATTTTTATTAAATTCTGGCACTAACATATCATGACGAATACCACTTCCTATAAACGATTTTTTAATCTTTGGGTGTTTATCTACCGCTTGATATAATTGGGTTAATGGCTTGTGAGACGTATCTAAATTGCTACAAATTACAGGCGAAATACAAGATGGTGCCACACATTTGTCGCAAATAGACTGTATTTTCCCTTTCATTTTATACATATTGGCAGATGGCCCTCCAATGTCTGATAAATAGCCTTTAAAATCTGGCATATTCGCAACTTTATCAACTTCCTTTAGTACAGAGTCTTGGCTTCTACTGGCAATAAATTTTCCTTGATGGGCAGAAATAGTACAAAAACTACAGCCTCCAAAACAGCCTCGATGAATGTTTATTGAGAATTTAATCATCTCGAATGCTGGAATTGGCCCTCGTTTATTGTATTTAGGGTGTGGCAAACGGGTATATGGCAAATCAAAAGAAGCATCAATTTCATTTTCCGTCATCGTTGGATAGGGCGGATTAATCATTAATAGGCGCGCTCCAATCTCTTGAAAAATACGCCGAGCCCTCAATTTATTAGACTCTTGCTCTATGACTTTAAAATTTGCAGCAAACTTCTTTTTATCTTTTAAGCATAAATCGTGAGAATTAATACTAATATCCTCCCAATTGGCATTTTTAGGTACTTTATCTGCTTTATCTATTAAAACAGCTGTTTGTTTTATGGTTTTTAAGCTCGAAAAAGGCACGCCTTTTTGCAGTAATTCTACGATCTCTCGTAGGGGTTGTTCCCCCATACCATAGACTAGCATGTCTGCTTTGGAACTCTCTAATATAGAAGGCATTAATTTATCCGACCAATAATCGTAATGCGTAACACGACGTAAAGAAGCCTCGATCCCTCCTATTAAAACAGGTACGTCTGGAAACTTTTCTTTTAAAATATTAGAATACACCGTTGTAGCATAATCTGGACGAAAGCCAATATCCCCATTTGGAGTGTAAGCATCTTTATCTCTACGTTTTTTACTTGCTGTATAGTTACTTACCATAGGATCCATACACCCTCCGGTAATTCCAAAAAAGAGTCTTGGCACTCCTAATTTTGTAAAATCTTGAAGATTATCGGTAACACTAGGTTGTGGTACTATAGCAACCCGTAATCCATAACTTTCTAAAATACGTCCTATTACTGCAGGACCAAAGGATGGGTGATCCACATAGGCATCACCACTAAATAGAATAACGTCTAGCTCCTCCCAGCCTCTAATCTTAACTTCTTTATTAGTCGTGGGTAACCAATCTGACAGTCTATGTTGTTCCTTTTTCTCCTTCATTTTGCAAAAATACTGTATTTATAGCTCTTTTCACCTATTTTATAGGTTATCCTTCTTTTTCACACAACAAACACTACCCTTTGATTACAAGGGTATTACAATAAACCCCATCCTTACAGCATACATTTTTCTGTTATTTTCGCAACTAATTTAAGCGCATTTTAATCCGTTTCTTATAGCTATATACTGTTAGTATAAAAAACCGTTTACAATAAAAAACTAAACAAAAGCTCTAATTTCTTTTCATTAAACACTAGGTTTTAACATCAAATATCAATTTTTAAACACCATCTAAAATTAATTACTAGAGTTAATCTACTTACATAATCCTCATGAATTTTCTATTTGGTTTTGTATTTTCTAAATTTGCATAGGCTAGTCTTTAACTTGTGTAAACTATGTCCCTTAACGAACAAATACTTAAAAGATGTTGAAATGTCGATTACGGAAACAAACCTTTTTGAAGGTGATATAGAACTCACCTCAGCTGGACAATATGAAATCATTATTTATGCCTACAATGCTAAAAGTGGAAATACAGGAGTGGATAAGGTTAATTATGTCGTTTATGAATAAAAAGCAATCTATAAAGTCACACCAAGTATGATATCATGCCTTGGTTAACGATTGGATTAAAAAAATAATACTCTATGATCTCGCTATTGAAAGCCATTCTTATTAAGGTATTACACAATGGAAACCATAAAATATCAATACAAATAAAACGAAGCGTTTTGAAACAATTAACGCTGGGGAAACAAGTGTAAACGGAGTGCGGTAAAAACAGACTATTTTAGTGCTGCTGCTTGATCTTGTATTAATAACTATGGCTGAATAACAATTTGTAATGCTATATTAAAACACCCTTCTACAAACACTTAGTAATCAAAACAATGAAAACTATTTAAATTTTTGCCTAAATACTTCTGGAGAAAACCCTGTATGCTTTTTAAAAAATCTAATAAAATAGGAAACATCGGCATACCCCAAATAATCTGCTATCTGACTGATCTGGTTAGTTGTTGCCAAAAGACACCGTTTTGATTCTAATACAATCTGTGCATTTATAAGTTCTGAAACTGTTTTTCCTAAAGTTTGTTTTGTTATTGCATTTAACTGGTAGTTAGACAAATTTAAGATCTCGGCATATTGTGATACTTGTTTTTTACTTGAAATGTTTTGCTCTAAAAGCAGCAAAAAATCTTCGAGACGTTCTTGAGCATAGAGTGTTTTTTTTTCTAATATACCATTACTATTTTTTTGTAACCTTAGTAATTCTATAAATAAAATCCGAAGATAAGCGCGTATCACGTCTTTATATTCATCTGGTTTATTCTGGTACTCGTTAAAAATGGAGGTTAACAATACATTTAATTGTGAAAAATGAACTGCTTCTAACTGATAAAAATTTTCACTACTTACGTTTTGAAGTAAAGCATTCGTCTCTTTTTCAAAAGGCGTATAGAAATCTGTGCTAAATTGAATCATAAAACCAGCACTATCCTTTCTTAATTCTAACTGATGAACTTGCCCTGGACGGATAATAAAAATACTCTCACTGGAAACCTTATAGTTTACAAAATCTATCTCATGAGTTCCATATCCTTTTTTTAACACTAAAATAAAATAAAAATCATGTCTGTGTAACGCATGAATCATATCGTTACCATCTAACAGTTCTTGAAGGCTTTTTATATTAAAACACCCCTTTATGTTTGGTGTTATTGTAGAGGAACTTATATGTCTTATTGGTATGCATTCCATATTAAATTTGAACTAGAATACTTCAAATTTAGCTAAAAATAAGGACAGTTGGTTTATAATAATCTTATGACTTTCTATTTTATTGGGATTAATATTAAAACGTTCATTTTTCAGCTTCATCATTATATATAATACGGTAACACTTCCTTAGATTAATTACAGGAAACATCACCTTCATATTGCAACTAAATCTTAATTATAGAATTAGGGATTAATTCTAATTCGCATTCCAGATTCTATAACTTTCGTCATTACAAACTTATGTTTAATATCAAGAATAAGTGATTCTACTTTACCCAAAGTATTAATCTTGAAACGGATCTCCTCTCCTCTTAAAAAAGGAAAGCCCTTAAGGTCAAAACGATAGTTAGACAATGGGGTTAGCGCTGCAATAAAACGCCCAGACTCTCTGGCATATAACCTTTCATTTTCAAGATAGATTTCGATAATAGAATTATTATGAAAGCGATATTTTCCAATATAAGACAGAAGCCGTTTTCTGGAAATATTATACGGTTTAAGAATATCTGTTTCAATGATTTCTTTAATATTGGGTTTCGCAATTACTTCTATATCATTTTTAGATTTAAACGTTTTTAAGATTTCTATAAACTCATTATCACTTGAAATCTTATGTATTGGCACACCTTGATTATATAATACCCTAACCCTTTTTGTTATTGCACTTTTCAATTGCATTAATTGCTTTATCTCATCTATTTTACAGGAAACACCATGACCTGGCACTACAACTGTTTCTTCATTCGATAATGAAAGCGCCATTGTTAAGGCTTCTCTTCTCCCCTTTTGTCCTTGCGCCCCTGTATAGGTCATTTCTGCATTACTAAAATTATCGCCCATAAATAGCACATTACTATTAGGCAAATAAATAATTACAGAATCAAAAGTGTGACTTAGCACATGATATGCCTTAACCTCATTATGCCCTATTATTATCGATAGGAGCTTCTTAAATTTAACTTGATGAAAGGTCGGACTAAACTGTACATTTTCTTGAGCAATAATAGTTGCTCCCATTTTATAAAAAAAGGAATTCCCGCCGCTATGGTCTCCATGATAATGCGTATTAATAACATACTTAATAGGCAATTTAGAAATGGTTCTAATTGCTGCGAGTAATTTTTTAGAGGCCCTATTATTCATTGCGTCAATTAGTAATATCCCTTCGCTACCTATAACCATCCCGATATTAGCACCACAGCCTTTTCCACTAAAGGTATACACTTGATTTGTTATTTTTTTTATGGTAATTTCTGTTTCATTTGCATATACTACAAAAGCCATTAACAAATGTAATCCCAATAAAAACTGCTTAAAATTCCAATGTTTCATCATTTACAGTGTTATAATTTTAAAATACTATTATGAGAAAAACTATTAATCTATAGTTTAGAGGTTTATTTAATCGCAAATAACATTTAATTCTTGATCATTAGACTTTATAAGACTTGGAATATTTTGACCACCAAAAATCTTAATACACACTAATTCGGGGTTCCCATTTATGGTTAAATTAATTAAGTTATTCAACCCACTTACATCAAGAGACGATAATTGGTTATTAGAAAAATAAAGGGTTTCTAAATTTGTATTTAGCTCCAAATTAATATTCTGAATCGTATTACCGGAAAGGGCTAACGTTTCAAGCAGAGGATTTGTATTAAAATTAACCTCAAAGAGGTTATTCGTTTGCGCCAAAACAGTTTTTAAGCTTGCCGCGTTTTGTGTATTTAACGATGTAAGAAGATTATTTTTTACATATAGTGTTTCTAAAGCTGTATTATGAATATTTAATTCACTTAATAAGTTATTAGACAGACTCAACCATTTTAAACCTGGGGCTTCATCTAATCCCTCAATAGTAGTAAGATCGTTTACCCTCAGATTCAACTGGATTAATTGAGTATTATAACTAACATCGATATTTTTAATTAGATTACCTGAAAGATCTAAAGTATCTAAAAAAGTATTATACATTAAATTAACAGTAGTTAAATTATTTCCTGAAGCCGATAATTTTGTTATATTTATAAAGCCTTCAATACCTGATAAATCTTCGATAACCTCATTATTGTAACTATCTAATATTAAAGCAGAAACCTTTTCCGCATCTGTTTTAAGTATTTTTTGATTAATAACACCATCGGAATCTATTTCTAGGCTTATCAATTTTGTTTCAAATTGCAGGTCAGGAATGTTTAGATAAATACCTTCCGTATTATTATTATTATTGTTATTGTTATCGTTGTTATGCACACTATCACTATTATCACTTGAACAGGCCATAGAAAGACAAGAGCAAAACATGCATATAGAAATTGTTTTTATTAGGTTTAAATAATTAAAGTTGAACAACATTTGATGCCTCATATTTATTAATAATTATTGTATTTATTTTTACGTTTTTGTTAGATTATGTCAAGTAATTAGATATTTATTTTCTAATAGAGGTATTCTTCTAATACTGTATGCTCTCCATTTTCAAATGCCCTAAAATAGTTATCCCCGTCAATATACAATCCTTCTGCGCTCAATTTAGGAAAGTGTTTATAATAATCTTGAGGGTGCTTTACATCTATAGCAATTACTTTGCCTTGGTATTGGCTATTTACTTTTGATTGCAAAGTGTGCCCTACAATTACGGTCTTGGCATTAAAACACTTAAGTCCCTTATCTACATCCTCCTGTGTTAGGTTATCTTTAAAATAACCACGATACCAAAAAGGAGCTGTTTTTGGAGAGATTAAAAACTCTGTTGTTTGATCTCTATTTTTACTGGCATAATAAGGCTTGTAATAATGATCCCTTATTATTTTATTAATTTGAGAAATATGAAGTCCCGTTTCTGAAATTTCTGGATGTATTCCCGCATGTACAAACAAATTCCCATTTATAAGTTCTATCGTATTTTTACTAGCTAACCATTGCCCTAAAATAGAATTCTTACTATAGAATTCGTATTGCTTTTTTCCTAAAATTGCAGCAACCTTATTGTATTTAAATTTAGCATAAGTATGGTTTCCTTGCATGTTCATAATTTCATGATTCCCTAAAATATAATGCACATTACCGCCACTTTTTTTAGCTTCTTGTTCTAGCTTATAAATAAACCATAAAACTTGAGTTGAAAAGTAACTCCTATCAATAAAATCGCCTACTAATACTAAATGATTTTTCCCAAAAACCCAATTCAGGTTATGGTCAATAACGCGATTGCTAATAAGAAAATCTCTAAACGTTTTATAATTGCTTTCAATATCAGAAATAGCTAAAATTTTATTTTTATCATTATAAATAGTTTTAGGAGATTCAAATTTCGAATCTAGCCTGAAAGTAAATTCGGTAGCATCTATGGGGTATTGACATTTTAAAAAAGTAACTGAGTCTAAAAAATGTTTTTTCTGTTCAAGGTAAAAGCCCTTTTCATCGTTTCCTTTAATATAGTTAACACTAACTAAACTATCATTTATATAGAAAACATAAGGGCCTTCATTTTCTAAATTTAGGACTAGAGTATTTTTATCGTAATTTATAATGTGCCCTGCAAATAAACCAATTGCAGAAAAAACAAAACCTCCTATTATTACAGTTAGGAGTATGTGTTTTAAATACCTTAATATACTTTTATTCATCCTTTTCTATTTTATTAACTTACCTTGTATCATCATTAAACAAATCGTCAATAAACCTCTCTTTTTAGTCTTTAAAACAGTAGCTATAATAACTCTATTTAATGAACTCAAAAATTAAGCCTTAATAACATTGTTTTTTCTTGCTGAAAAAACAATGTTATTTTTATACTTTTTTGACTCTCCTTATGCTTTCTATCCTTTAAATTGAAAGATCATTTTTTAATGTATTTGACGCCGCCTTCAATACTATTAGTCCACCCACTCTTTTCTTCTATAACGGGAGTTAAACTTTCTATTTCTTCTCTTGATGAAAATTTAAAAACGAAGTAATTGTTTGCAGCACCTTTCAAGGCAAACTTAACGTTAGAGCGCGCGCTAAGCTGAAAGAGAAATGCACCTTCTTTCCTTGCAAATAATCTATTGTCTTTTAGTATGATCTCTATAATACTATTGTCTTTTAATTCATAAACCCCTAAATAGGTCATTAACTGATTATCTAACAAGTTACAATAACTCTCAAGCTCATCTTCTAACACCTCTCTAATCAAGTCTATTAGGTGTTTTTTAAACCTTGGATAAGCTTCTAAACCACTGATAATGCTATCAATCCCCTTATCTCTTGCAATTGCTTCAGCAGGCATTCCCTTAGCGCTTAACTCCTTTATTCGTTTTGTAAAATCTATATGAATTTTGCTGATTTTAATAAGCTCTTTTTTATTACTCAAGAAGTGTTTTGGATTTTTAGAGGTATTACCCGAAACAATAATTGTACTTTCATTAGAAAAAGCGAGCGCACTATCTATTCCTTTTAAATGTCCATCAAGGCCATTGGGTCCAGTAGGTGTAAGCCAGTGGCTTTTAAAACCATCACTCATAAAAAGCACATTCCTTTTCTCAAGAAAAACATCTATATGATCTAAAGTGTGTGCTGGTGTGTGATATGCTGTTACGATTTCACTCCCTATTGGAATGGAAATTGTGTTCTCAAAAAGTATTTCACAATAAGCTGACGAGTATTTAAGGTTTTCATGTGAAAAAATAGTAGCACCACGATCTGAAAAATATTTATTTGCATGATGATTATAGCGATCAGAGTCCCCATTAATAACATATTTTATAGGCTTATCTGTTATTTTTTTTACTTCCGACTCTAAAGAAGCCGCACTGCCAAGCATCATAGAATTAATAAGTAAAACCTCTTGATCACCAATAACAACTCCTAGATTCCCATTATTAAATCCGTCCCATATTTCTGTAAAAATGTAAACATTTTCATTTACTTTTTTAATTGAATAGGTAGCAACCTTAGCAAATACAGTATTTGAAAAACAAAATGCTATCGTTAATATCGTAATTTGTGATAATACTGCAGTTCTTTTCATATTTTATGGGTTCTAATTTAAGCTTATTTGTATGATTTATTATTCTAACTTTAGCTAATAAATTAGCCTCAAAGGTCTTAATTGGAACACTTTTAAACTTGTAAAAAACAGACATTATATAAAAATGTAAGGATATTGGCTTATTCCCACCTGAGATAAACGACTAAAAAAATCTTTAGGTTTTTCCCCTGTTAAGGCTCTGAATTCGTTTGAAAAATGTGAAGAATCGTAATAATCTGTGTTTAAACAGAGCTCGGTTAAACTCATTTCTTTTTGTATCATTTTAATTGAGTTTCTAAATCTTAATGTTTTTTTAAATTGAATAGGAGAACATCCAGTATACTTATGAAAAAGTCTATTAATCGTTCTTTCGGGTATTTTAGAACTCTCAGCAATTTCTTTTATTTTTAAAGACAGGTCCTTTTCCATTTTATTAATAACATATTCTATTACACTTAAATCTTTATGATGTAATTGCGATAATAGAAACTGCTCCAAAAATTCAATTCTATGGCTTTCTTGTAAACTAAACATTTTCCTTGCAAAGGATTCCCACACCGTATCCTTAAGAAATTGAAAGGGTTGTCCCGCTATAGCGTTAAAATTATCTTTAAAAAAATAATTCAGTCCTAAGCTTGTAAAATTTATGGCTACCTCATCTATACACTCTTTATAACTAAGCAATAATGGCTTAGAATATTTACCCAAAACAACAATAGGATACAATCCTTTGTCTTTTTTGGTTACTTCTACCTTAAAATCTTTATAAACGATATTGGCCTGAGATAAAAAAGCGATAGCACTTTTATTATGTGGAAAAGCAAAATAATTAACTGTTTTAAATCGGTCTTTATTTATTACCGTAAAATCGGATACATATTGATTTAATATTTTAGATTTAGGCTTAAATATATCATACATATTTTTGCTTATTGTTAAGCTAGGTTAATGGTTTCAAATCGTAATGAATACTAATGCAAAAATGAGACTCCTAAAAAGAATAAAAGTTAAGGTAGTTTAAGAAATGATAATAAATACTACTATTCTCAATCCCTTTTTACTTATTTACTAAAAACATCACACAACCTATAAAATGTTACACAACAATACTAAAACACACCGCAATCAAAAATATTCCTTTAAAGTTGAAAGCTTTTTGTTTAAGGCGATTGTATGCACCGCAAAATTATTAATACATTTAAGTTGTCGGGAAACATGCTAGGGTTTTACGTTTATAAATCACTAAAAACGCCGTATTTACCACAAAAAAAGTAAAAAAATCATTTAAGATAATAAACAATAAAACCAATACAACATACATATAGAACAAGTCGTATTGGTTTTTATATGGTCTGCTCTTAAAAAAAGAAAAGACCACTCTTGTTTTTTTATTACTTAGGCAACTAGCAATCTAAAAGAAGTAAACCCCTTAGGATTTACTCTAAAGGGTTTACAAACCATCTAATTAACACGCTTATTGTTTATAAATCCATTTCTAAATTTATAAGAACTGCTACAGTATCACCAATAGAACTAACTCCTTTTCCTATATTAAAATCCTCTCTTTGTATGGTAGTACTTAATTTTAATCCTGCTTTTTTACCGCCATTTCTAGGATTATCTATTACCCCATTCAATTTGCCATTAAATATAACTGGTTTACTTATTCCTTTAACAGTAATAATTCCTGTCACTTCAAACATTCCATTATCTAACAGTGTAAAAGCACTACTTTTAAAAATAATTTCGGGGTATGTTTCTACATCAAAAAAATCTTCTTTTTTAAGATGATCATCACGCATGCTATTATCGGTATCAATACTTTCTGACTTTATACTTACCGTGAAACTAGGATTATCAAAAGCTTCATTAGCTTGAGCGGTAATTTGAAAGTCTTTAAAATTCCCCGTGGTTTCAGATATAAGCATATGACTTACCGAAAAACGAATAGACGAATGAGACAAATCTACTTTCCATTTTTTTTGCGCCTCTACATTGGTTAATGATAATAGGATTATTAATGTTGCTATTACTTTTTTCATTATTTATTCAGTGTTTAAAGTTTAATATTATTAACTATTTTTTTGTCTTAATAAATCTTTTCAAATCCTTCTATAAAACAGTGGGCTCCTTAATACGTCTCAAATAACATCTCATTGAACTATTTCCTTAGTATCATAGCGAGGGTCTCTTAACACTATAGGGAATAATTCAAAAAGACTAAACTAGACGTTAATTTAAAGTCTTAACAACTCATAAATTAATAAAACAAAATTGAGTTCAAAAATCTATATTCAGCTCGCTTTTAGAAAAAAAAATCTGCGAACGACAGGAGTTCTACCCTCATCGTTTTATTTTTAGATCTTCTTTGTATAAAATTTTAAAAAAGAATAATGAACTCTATCCTCCATGAAAAATTGCGGCTATCATCCTATGGATATGAGTCGGTAAATGGTCATAATTTTTTAGATCATTATAATGTTCTAATTTCACCATTTTTATAAGTTTTTCAGCTGCTTTACTAACAGCAAGGCTACCTTTAATTGACGCTTTAATTATTGTAGGAGCAACAGCATTATATAAATCATTATGAAATGTAGAAGCTCTAATTAAGTGTTTAGGGTCTAAGTCTAATGAATGAGCGTTTACAACAGATATAGGTTTTAAAGCAACTAACTTATTTAATATTAGCCGTATCCCTAATAAGTTACTGTCTTCTAAAAAATCCTGATGCGTAAGAGCTCCAGTTTCAAACATATCGGCTACATAAGTCACTTTTTCATTGGGAAGCCAAACGATTGTTGATGCCACTCCATCTCCAGCTGCATAATGTTTTAAATCGACTCTAGTTTCCCCCATCATAATTGTTGCTTGGGAAGCAAACCAATTTGTAATTCTTAGAGGTGCTGTTCCCAATACATTTAATTTAAAAATAGAACGCGCATTATTTTGCACATAAATTTGTGCTTCTGGAAAAACTGCTGTCCCTCCAATATGATCGTAATGCTCATGACTTAATACAATCTTCCTAACAGGTAATGCTGTTAGTTTTCTTATTTCTTTTTTTAGTTCCTCTGCCCGTAGAGTATTCGCAGGATCAACTAAAAGCACATCTTTATCTCCTATAACAACCAAAGAATTATAATAATTAATAAAAATAGCGTATACGTTTTCTGATATTTTTTGAACCTTTGCCTCTTGGCTATAACCTGAAATATAAGTAATCATAAAAAAAAAGAATACGAGTCCTTTGAATACTAATGAATACATAAATGTAAAATTTTAATTAAAATATAAATTTAAAAGACTGCCTTCCTACGCATTAAACATACCCCCCTTTGCTTTTAGTCAAGTTATTTCAATAGTATTTTAGCACATCCAAATATAAAAAAGAGACTAAAAAGGAAGAACGATAACGCCTCTTTTAGCACTAATCCCATTTATCGGTGGAGGAAGCTGCATATTTACCAGAACCCGTATAAAATAACACTATAGCTCCAAACAAATACAATCCTAATAACTCAATAGCCCAACCACCATAAGGATTCAATGTAAAAATATCTGATGGATGTGCTAATAATATAGCAAACAGAATCCCGACAGCAAATAAAGCAGCAGCTATGCGTGTTCGATAGCCTAATATAATTAATACTGGCGCTATAATTTCAGTAAAATAAACACCATAAGCTAAAAAAGATGGCAATCCTATTTTAGACAGCATTCCTTCTATAAAAGAAACTCCTTGAAGTTTTGCAAAACCGTGTAATAGCATTAATGCTCCGAGCGTAATACGTAGAATTAGAAGTCCTACATCGTTATTTTTATCCATCATTATTGATTTTATATTATATAAGTATTAGAAATGTATTTTATTTTTACTCTCCGTTTTTAGTTAAACCAAACCGCTCCTGGATCACCTGGAAAAAAGGCATCAGGTAAAGAAAGTCTTAAAGCCCCCATTGCCAAATTAGGGTAAAGTAAATCTAATTCATCAACAACCTCTTGAACTGTAGAAGCAAAACCTCCACTTGTTAATCCTCGCGTTTTCAAAATTAAAGCTTGAGCTGTAGTTAAGTACTCTATGTTCTCTTCAATAACTTCTGAAACATCTGTTCTTGTGCCTACATGACCAAGAAAAATATGCTTGTAATTTCCAAATTGATTATTTAACGCGTTCAGGCCAGTAATCCAGTTATCCAATTCATCAACATTGTCCAACGGTGTATATTCACGAAGAAAAGGATGAGTCCCATTAGCCACTAAATCCCCTATAAACAAGGATTTTAACTCTGGAATAAACACATATCCATTATCTGAAGTTTCTGCGCTCGTAATGTTGCCTAATTCAAATTCAAGATCCCCTATTTCCACAGCATCGCTAACGATATTTATAGATGCAGAGTACAAATCTGTAAAATCCATATTTGACATCAAATCAGCTGCTGCTTCTGTTTGAGCATATACAGGCACATCTGTAAAATTCCCTATATTTTCATAATGATCTGGATGATTATGGGTAATGATAACAGACAAAGGTTTGCCTATTGCATTAGCATAAGCACGAATTTCTCCTCCAACGGCTGTCTGTGGACCAACATCTATAAGTGTCGCTGTTGTTCCGGTTTCTACAATTGTAGATGTATACGTTGTTCCCGAATGAAACTCTAAAATATGATAACGCACCTTTTTTTCTGTAATTAATTCTACTTCCCCTGTGCTAACTATTGAAGCGTTAGGTGCTGTTCCAAAATCTATGGTTGCGCTCGATGAATCTGTATCATCACTATTACATGATACCAAAAAGGTAAATAGACTTACTGTTAAAACTACTGTTACTCTTCTTTTAATAAATGATTTCATTTCGTTTATTTTTTTAATGATTTAAATAAGGACTATTTTTTGTTTTATAAGCTTAATTTTTAATAGCGACACAAATAACTCATAATCAAAAACAATGATGTAAATATCAATAAATAACGCCCCTGTTATAAAAAAAATAGGCGAACGACAAAAGTTATCCCATCATCAACTCCTCGTTTTAAAAATGTCGTTAAGACACATAAACATGCTTTTTACAGGAAAGTAACTTACGATAAGAGATAAAAGAAATGAAGATTAAATTAAAAATGTATTTTTATAAGATGAACAGGATATCGCTATATTTTATAAAACATAGTAAGGAACTTTTGTTTCAACTAGTATTACTAATTCTACTCTTTTTATTTTATTCTTTTGACAGAGATAATCCTAAAAATAACACTTGCTTATCCGATTTACCTTTCTTTTTAAACTATACTATTACGGCTTATATTATTCAGTACTTACTACTACCTAAACTATATTATAAAAATAAATTAGTTCCTTTTTTTTTAGCTATTATTAGCTTGCTTGCGATAACGATACTTGTCGACGAGCTTGTTTTAGAACCACTTTATTATCCCATAAGAGCAAATTATTTCCCTGGAGTATTTTTTACCTTAACAGAGGTATTGCCTATTATTGTGATTCTAGTGGGCTTTAAATTTGCTTGGGACTTAAACACCAAACAAAAAGAAATAATTACCCTACAATCTATCATGAAAGAGAGCGAATTACAATTTTTAAAATCACAAATAAACCCTCATTTTTTATTTAATAATCTTAATAATCTATATGCATATGCCATAGAGAAGTCACCGAAAACGCCTACCATTATTTTAGAGCTTTCTTCGGTATTAAGATATATCTTATATGATTGTAAAGAAAACTATGTCCCATTGCAAAAAGAAATGAATCATTTAGAGAGTTTTATCAATTTGAGTCAATTACAAATTGAAAATCGAGGCATAGTTAATTTCACGAATTCTAACGGATCTACCAATTACAAAATCGCACCGTTAATTTTAATGATGTTCATTGAAAATGCTTTTAAACATAGCACCTCTAGTCAGTCGGATAATATTTGTATAGACATTTCCCTCGAGGTCTCTCATACAGGGTTATTACAATTTAATTGCAACAACAGCTTTATGGTCACTACAAATACAGATAACCTTAGTAAAGGTATTGGTTTAGCTAATGTTAAAAAACGATTAGATATTTTGTATCCAAAGGGTTATATTCTACAAATTAACAATGCTAACAATACATATTGCGTAAATTTAACGCTACAATTAAAACCTATAAAAAATGATTAGTTGTGTAATTATTGAAGATCAGTCTCCTGCGCAGCGTATTCTACAAAAATATATAGCAGATTTGGGAACGTTAAACTTAAAAGCTACTTTTTCTAACGCTATAGATACCATCGCATTTTTGCAAAAGAATTCGGTTGATCTCTTATTTTTAGATATACATTTACCTAAAATTTCAGGGATTGATTTTTTAAAATCAATCCCTAATCACCCACAAGTTATACTAACCACTGCTTTTTCAAACTATGCATTAGAAAGTTACGAATATAATGTAATCGATTATTTATTAAAACCATTTTCTTTTCAACGCTTTGTACAAGCGATATCAAAAGTGCAATACAACCCTATAATAAAACCAACAAAAACGTTAACAACAAAACAACCAACCACAAATCATCAATCTCTTTTTATAAAATCTGGTTACGATTTAATTAAAATTACTATTGCTAAAATAAACTATATTAGATCAGACTCTGATTATACAGAAGTTGTTACGCAAGACAAAGTTCATTTAAGCGCTAAGCCTTTACGCTATTGGCTAAATGAATTAGATTCCAATTTATTTTGCCAAACCCATAAATCGTATATTATAAACATAAATATGATTGAAAAAATATCTAGAAATCAAGTATTTATAAAACATTTAAAAAAGGCGCTTCCTATTGGTAGAACCTACAAGGAAAAGTTTATAAAAAGCCTGCATTAAAATACACTTTTAAAAACTGGACTTACTATATTAGATTGGACATTAAGTTGCGAGATTTAGAGTTACATAATATAACTTTTGAATCATGAAAAAACAATACATAAATTACAGTTCGTCCTTTAAGAAAAAGCAGTAGAATTAAGTTATGCCCGAGGCAACACAAAACAGATATGTGAAGAATTGAACATTCCATATTCAGCGTTACACCGTTGGCGAAAAGAATCACAAGATTATGGAAAGAACAGTTTTCCAGGTCGAGGGAATCCAAAATTGACAGATGAACAAAAAGAAGTAGCCCTATTAAAGAAGCTGTTAAAAATATATCAGAAGAATATGAAATATTAAAAAAGATGATGAGCATTTTCTCCAAGAGCGACAAGCAAGGTTTAGATTTATAAAACATCATAAGTTTAAAATATCCCGAACTAATCAGGTATGGATTTCGAATATTACTTATATAAAACCCAAACAAGGGTGGATGTATTTAACGGTTATTATTGATTTATTTAATAGAAGATTAGTAGGCTGAGCACAGAAGACACTATTATTGCTGCATGGTATATGACTGTTAAATCTAATGTAATTGCAGAACAGCTTATTTTTCATTCTGACAAAGGGTCTCAATATGCTAGTTATATTTTAACAAATACCCTTAAAAGCTCAATGGTCTTGTAAAACAAAGTATGAGCAGAAAAGGGAACTGCTGGGACAATGCCGTAGCAGAATCATTTTTTAAAAGCTTAAAAATGCAATGGGTGTATAAACACAAATACAATTATAGGTCACAAGCTGAATTGCTGGTTTTTTCTTGGATTGAAACTTGGTATAATAGAAGAAGAATACACTCGACTTTAGACTATAAATCTATTAACGAATTAGAAATGTATAACCAAAATGTAGCGGCTTAAATCTCGCAATTAATTATCCAACTTTTTGTTGCTAGTTCAGGTTTTATGCGTTTCATGTTTAGTAATGTCAAAATGAGTAACCAGTAATTCAGGCAATACTAACTTAAGCATATCTAGATATGGATCCAAGCTTATTTTTTGACTCAACGATCATAATTTGGATCAAAAAATATAATCTTATTTCTATTCACATAAAACTTTTGGGTTGATCCATTAAATCATACAATATCAATTTTCACGTTTTCTTAAAAACCAGAAAAACCTTGTTAATCTTATAATTAACAAGGTTTTAATTGTGATTGATATCACTCTCAGTCGGGGTGGCAGGTAGCCCACCATTGACTTTATGTTTTTAAAACTAAAAAATTACACTTTCAATTTATTTTGAGCAATAAAAAATAGTTAAGCTACTCTTTGAAGACTTTAAGAGTCAAACTTCACTTTTTTAGATATAACACGCTCCAATTTCTTTTTGTTAAATACCATCTTAACCATTATAAAAGCAATAAGTATCCATACCCCTCCTGCTATTAAAAAACCTAAAGCAGAACTACCAACCAAACGGCCTAACCATAAAGACAAAGCAACCGCACCAAAAATTAAACCTACGCAGACTATTAAAAACCCAATCATTAATGTCATTAACGATGAGACTACTTTAGAGAGCACAACAATAGACTTGTGAATACTTTCGTGAATCTGGTCTTTTATATATACTTTTCCTTCTATGGCTAATTTATCAATTGCTTCTATGCCTAGGTACTTAAAAAAATGCAACAAATATTGTATCCATTCTTTTGATTCTTCATCATTATTCAAATCTGCTTCAATCGTTTTCTCTGCTGCTCTTAAGGACTCAAGCAGTATAACTTTTATAGACTCTGTTTTCATTTTAAAATTATTCTAGTTTCAAATTCACTTCTTTTTTCAACCATAAAAAGGGCAAGTATTCTTTAAATTCTGGCAAAGCATGGTTGGTATAGACGTTCATATCGTTTTGTAACCTTTTTAGTCCTTTTAATAGGTGCGCTTCGCTATCCAAATTATTATTATTTAGATTATAAAAACGTAAATAAAAGCCTAAAATATCTCTAACATCAAATTTTGGCCCTTTGTAACGTAAGCTGTTTTTTAAGTTTAAACATTCGCGATATGCATCTGCATATTCATTACGCAAGTACGACACAATACTATAAAGAAAACGACATATATACTTCTCATAGTCAACTAAATTATGACATAAAGGCACATGCTCGTATAGCAAAGCACCTTCTTTTAAAAAAGCAAACAACATTAGTTTTAAGAATCTTAACTTTAATTGTAGTGCTGGTGTTGCAAGATTAATATCAGCTTCAAAACTATGAACTTTTTCCAATGCTAAAGCATAGTTTTCTTGTCGGATTAAATTAGATATATAATCAAAAATCAATGTCGTTTTTAAAGTATCTTCTATTGTTTTTTCTTTTAAAAAGACTTCATAAATAGCATTAGCTTTATCATATTCTTCTTTTAAAGCATACTCATGTGCTAACGACAAACTACAAAATTGTTTTTCTTTCTCTACATCTTTAAAGGTTTCTGGTAGTTTTTCTAAAATAGAAATACAGTTCTTTAAATGCTTAACAGCATCTTCAACGGTTCTATTAAAGAGGTCATACTTTAATCTTAAATAAGATTCGTAATCCCTCTCGTTGTCATCTATATAATCTAATAGTTCTTTTTTGTTCCCATTTTCAACACCCAATGTAGTTACAATTTGCTTTTGTTTTATTTCAGATTTATATCTATTATTTAAGTAAAACGAACTTAAATACGCCATTTGCAAAGACAATAAATGGTTTGCTGTCTCAAAATTTTTGGTTTTAGGTACGACATGATGAATATAGTTATTAACCTGTAAACTAGTCATAGATGAAGCTATTAAGTAATCCCCATCTGCCAAGGCATGATTTACAGAGTCTTTAAAATTTTTATCAAATAAATTATAAAGTCGCAAGTGCGCTAACGATTTTAAAAGCAAGTAGTTATAAATATTTAGATTCTCTTTGATTGCCTCATAAAAAGATTCTTCAATTAAAAAATCTTCAATCTTCCGAGTTAAGTTTCTGTATACATTTCGCAACAAGTAGTCTTTATCTTCGGTGTAAGCAGTATCATAAAGTTTTGTAAAAATCACTTCTTTATTTAAAGTAGAGGTATCACAATTGGTTAATATTTCAAACAATTCTTTATACTTATTTTTTTCATAATGTTGTTGCTTAAACTGCTGATTCAATCTATGTTTTTCAGATTTTGATAAGGCGTTAATTAAGTCTAATAATTTATTGCTTCTCATTTTTTTACTAGTCACAAAGACCATTTTTTTATATCAATAATTGACGTTTTTATACTGTAACTTTGGGGTGAATCTACAAAAAACCTTTTGTATAATCAATGGTTAAACGACTCTAAACATAGGGTTCCTGTACATACACACAAGGAGACCGCACTAAAATATAACACCTTAAATTAATTTAAAAATGAAAAGATTTACATTACCTTTTTTAATTGTTACACGACTATTCTCTTCATACAAAACAGACAAAAAACTGGAGGAGAAAACATTAAAAACTAATGCTTTAGTATTAGAACAAGAAGGAATAGCTAATAAACCCCAATTTATCAGGTATCAATTTTATAGCCTCAATACAAGGCCATCAAAATGGCAATTATAACAAAGTCCCACTTTAATACAATACACGGCCGGTGAACGAAAAAAAAGTCGCATTTTAGATGATGCCAATAAAGAGTATTGGATGAACCCTTTTAAAAACCATCCCCTTATAAAACACATTAAGAAAAGAGACTTTGATTTGGCCACATTAACTCAAGCCTTTAGCAATACTGAAATGTTGTGCGCTCATAAATACTCAAGTACCATTAATCTATGGCGAAAGGGCTTACTAATGAAGTACAAACAAATAATATAGACCTTATTATTTCTGGTATTCATGATAAACATCACCCGTCTAAACTGATAAAAAACATTAACGAAAAATTATTAAGAAATGCGAAAGTACCAGTAATAGTTGTACCAGAACAAGATCACTATATACACATAAAAAATATAGATTACATCACTAACATACAACAGAGAATATTGAACATTTTTTAAATTTCATAAAACCTTTTGACGTTAAAACCCATTGCGTACATTTAGGTAATCTGCTCAATGAAGAGCAACAAATGGATGATAACCTGAGGCCTTATTTCAAAAATAATAAGACTATAGATTTTCATATAGTAACCAGTAATACTTTAAACGAAGGCTTACGCGAATTTATAGAAAAACACAATATCGATGCTTTAGCCATGCCCCCACATAAAGCAACGGTTTGGCACCAATTGTTCGGTAAAAACCGTTTGCAGAGTATTTTAGAACACACTAAGGCACCAATAATAACAACGCATTAAAAACCTAACCTTATGAAAATATTAAAACATTTAAGCCTAATTGTAATCATTTTATCAATTGTTAGTTGTTCCTTTGAACCGTTAACAGAACAAGACAATAACACTACGGTTGAGTACCAATTAGACAGTCCATTTCTAATACAACAAGAAGGTGATGCAGACAGGGAAAACAAACGGGGTTTAAACTCTATAATTGAGCCTATTATTTCATCAACTAATCAATCTACAATGGTTAAAAGTGATAAAATAATTTATACCTTCAATTTTAAAGTCAATAATGATGGAGAAAAAGATATTGTAATGGTTTATGAAAATAATAGAGTCCCTATAAAGCCGTTTTAGGTAAAAGTTATTGCTGGCACAATGAGATGCATTCTCAATGAATAATCTATAAATATGACCAAAAAAATTAAAAGCACAAAAGGAAAACTAACAGTCATTCCTTTAATATTCATGACAGCAGCATTGTTTATGACTTTGCGTAATATGCCTGCCATGGCAGAAACAGGCCTACAAATGATTTTTTTCAATTTTGTAACTGTTTTTGCCTTTCTAATTCCGATTGCGTTGGTCTCAGCAGAACTTGCGACAGGCTGGCCACAAAATGGCGTTTTTCATTGGGTAGAAGCTGCATTCGGAACCAAATTAGGCTTTATGGCTGTTTGGTTACAGTGGGTACAAAGCATTTTCGGAATTACAAGTATCCTAACCTATGTTGGAGGGACATTAGCCTATACCTTTAATCCTGAATTAGGTAACAATCGTTATTTTATAACTGCGAGTATTCTTGTTATTTATTGGTTAGCTACCTTTATGAACTTTAAGGGCACAAAGCGTTCAGGTCAAATTTCAAGTATTGCTCTATCTGCTGGAGTTTTATTACCTACAATTTTGTTAATTGCTGGTGGGGTATTTTATGCTGCAAAAGGCAATCCGCTTCACATAGACTTATCGTTGTCTCAAAGTAACTTAATCCCATCCATTACCAATACTGCAGCATTGGTCTTATTCTTAAACTTCGTTTTTGGTTTTGTAGGCATAGAAGTATCGGCTACACATGCCAAAGAGGTTGTAAATCCACAACGAAATTTCCCTATTGCTTTATTTTCAGCAGCAATTATAGGTTTTGTACTAACTTTATTGGGTGCATTTGCAATTGGTTCTATCATTCCGTTAGAAAAAATAAATTCAGTAAATGGTGCCATTCAAGCCTTTTCAATGTTGTTAACAGAATATAAAATTACATGGTTAATTCCAGTAATAGCCTTTTTAATAGCTATGGGAGCTGCTGGACAAGTAAGTACCTGGGTTGTTGGTCCAATCAAAGGATTGTGGGCTGCAGGAGTTGAAGGCAATCTCCCTCGTTATTTTCATAAACAAAATAAAGCAGAAGTCCCAACTCGCATGCTTATTGGACAAGCTATTTTTATTTCATTAATAGGCCTATCTTTTCTATTAATAAGCAACGTAAATAGTATGTTTTTAATTTTAACGGCTATTGCTGTTATTCTATATTGTATGATGTATATATTAATGTTTACAGCTGCTATAAAATTAAGATACACACAACCTAATATAACAAGGGCATACAAAGTACCAGGTGGCAAACTGGGTATTTGGCTAGTATGCGGCATTGGTGTTTTATGCACCATAGCCTGTTTCTTTATAGGCTTTATCCCCCCTACACCATTACCTGTTAGTTCCCCAACCCTATATCTAATTCTCTTAATTATCGGAATCGTTATTTTTGCTATTCCACCTTTGTTATTAAACAGAATTAAAAAGAAAAACTGGAAAGAAAATAATGATTCAAATTAAAAAAATCACATCAAAATGGCATTACACAAAACAGATCATTTAACAAAAGATCTTATTGATGATACATATGCATCGTCAGAAATGGGTAAAATACTACCTAAATACAAATTTCCTAACAGTCAATCGGAAGCACAACCAACCTATCAAGCAATTCATGATGAGTTAATACTCGATGGTAATTCTCGACAAAATCTCGCGACGTTCTGTACCACTTGGATGGAACCTCAAGTACAACAATTAATGGCAGAGAATATTGATAAAAACATGATTGACAAGGACGAATATCCACAATCTGCCGAAATTGAAAACAGATGCGTACACATGCTTGCAGACTTATGGAATGCACCTGATGCAGCCAATACCATTGGGACCTCAACAACGGGTTCTAGTGAAGCGGCCATGTTAGGAGGAATGGCATTAAAATGGAAATGGAGAGCGCGTCAAAAAGCCAACGGGAAATCTACCGAAAAACCTAATTTAATTACGGGCCCTGTTCAAATCTGTTGGCATAAATTCTGTCGCTACTGGGATATTGAAATTCGTGAAATTCCTATGGAAGGTGACCGATTAATTATGACGCCAGAAGAAGTGTTAAAGCGTTGCGATGAAAATACGATTGGAGTAGTCCCAACTTTAGGTGTTACATATACATGTCAATACGAACCCGTAAAAGCTGTAAGTGATGCGCTAGATACTTTTCAAAAAGAAACAGGACTTGATATTCCTATTCATGTAGACGGCGCTAGTGGCGGTTTTATTGCCCCATTTATAGACCCCGACTTGGTGTGGGATTTTCGTTTACCTAGAGTGAAGTCCATCAATACATCTGGACACAAATTTGGCTTATCACCTTTAGGGGTTGGCTGGATTGTTTGGAGAGATGAAAAAGATTTGCCTAAAGATTTGATATTTAATGTGAATTATTTAGGAGGCAATATGCCAACATTCGCTTTAAATTTTTCACGCCCAGGAGGAGAAATCATTGCTCAATACTACAATTTTATTCGTTTAGGCAAAGAAGGTTATAAAAGTATTCATGAAGCCTGTTATAAAACAGCTCAATACCTTGCAAAGGAAATTGAAAAACTTGGCCCTTTTGAAATTATCTACGCTGGTCATGGAGGGATGCCAGCTTTATCTTGGAAACTAAAAGAGGATGCCAACGTAAACTTTACATTGTACGATTTTGGAGATCGTTTACGTATGCGCGGTTGGTTGGTTCCTGCCTATTCTATGCCAGAAAACAGAACCGATTTAGTGATACAACGCATTCTTGTAAAACATGGATTTAGCTACGATATGGGAAATTTATTAGTTGAAGATATGAAACGTGCTTTAGCACATTTTGAGAAACATCCAGTATCTGTAGCCATGACTGCCGATGAAACAGGAGGATATAGTCATGGAGGGCACAAATAAACACTAATATTTAAATTAATACTGATGAAAATAAAAGCAATTCTATTTGTCTGTATATTAACTTTTACAATCTCTTGTAAAGGCAATAAAAAATCACAAGAAGAAAGAGTAAATGAAACTGTCATTACTAATGGTAAGGATACTTTAGTAGAAGAAACCATGACACCGACGCATCAAAGCCATGATTGGAGTTATAATGGAAAGGGAGGACCAGAGCATTGGCATAAATCATATACCGATTGTGCAGGAGACCACCAATCTCCAATTAATATTGTAACTAAAAATGCGAAAGCTGAAGCTTTAGGAGAACCAGATCCAAATTATAAAGAAGAAACCATGATTTATGATGTAATTAACAATGGGCATTCTGTACAGTTTAACTTTGAATTAGGAGACCATCATATTTTTAATGATGTACAATACAACTTAAAACAAATTCATTTCCATGAACCATCAGAGCACACTATTAATGGCATTCACTACCCTATGGTAATCCACTTAGTACATCAAAGTGAAAAAGGAAAATTATTAGTGTTTGCTGTAATGGCAGAAGAAGGAGAAGGAAGTGCTCCTTTTAATTTCTTAGAATCGTATTTACCTATTAAAAAAGGGGAAACAAAAAAAGTTGCTAAGAGCTTTAGTTTACCTAGTATTTTACCGAAAGACAAAGGCTACTACTATTATACAGGCTCATTAACAACCCCTCCTTGTACCGAAGGTGTAAACTGGATTATATTTAAAAACCCTATCACAGTTTCTCCTACACAGGTTGAAAAAATGAGACAATCATTACCAAATAGTAATTTTAGACCCGCACAACCGATAAACGGACGCGTGGTAATTATGTCTGAATAACCTAAAGCCTCTTTACCCAATAATTTAATCCGCTGAAAAACATCAGCGGATTTTTAGTATTTTAAATTATCCCCTTTAGAGATACGTTATTTGGTGTAAACCATGTCCCTTAATGAACCCATTGTAAATGTTTATTGATATGATAATGTTGATATTACCCCTGTTTTCAGTTGGTTTTTAAGCACTAATACTTTAATAAGAATAGCACTTTCAAAGTTTATGACCACTCGATTTAGAACCGTTGAATCCCTTTTAGGATCTTTAGACGAAAGCCATCAATTTTAGGGTAGTTTAAAAACCAAAAAACCTTGTAAATCATACGATTTACAAGGTTTTAGTTTTCTTTAATATTAATTTTAGTCGGGGTGGCAGGATTCGAACCTGCGGCCTCCACGTCCCAAACGTGGCGCGATAACCGGGCTACGCTACACCCCGAATAGATTATCTTTTCCAAAAACACTCTCGATTTTGGAAGTGCAAATATACACTATTATTTAAAGTATGAAACTATTTTTATCGTAAATTGTAAAAATATTTTTATTAGAGATGTCTTTAAAAACACTTTCTTTTTTTTTAATCTTATTTTTGAGTTTAGCGACTTGTGCTCAAAGTGAAAAGCAATTAGCTACTAAAACGACTTATGAAGTTATTGTTCCTAAGTTAAACATCCCTTGGGGCTTTGCTTTTTTACCTGATAGTTCTATTCTAATAACAGAAAAAGAAGGCAAACTCATTCACTTCAAAAACAATATAAAAACAGAAATTTCTGGCCTCCCAGAAATCTATGCAAGAGGTCAAGGTGGTTTATTGGATATTGCGTTACCTCCAGATTACAAAAATAATGGATGGATTTACTTTTCTTATGCCGCTCCAAAAGGAAAAGAAGATGGTGGAAATACAGCTATAATGCGAGCCAAAATTAAAGACAATCGCCTTATAAAAAAACAACTGCTCTATAAAGCTGTACCTAATACTACAAAAGGTCAGCATTTTGGATCTAGAATAGTTTTCGATAAAAAAGGATATTTGTTTTTTTCTATTGGAGACCGTGGTAATAGAGCTGTAAATCCACAAGATTTAACTAAAGATGGAGGTAAAATATATCGCTTACATACTAATGGGACTATTCCTAAGGATAACCCTTTTATAAATCAAGACAATGCAAAAATAGCCATTTATTCTTATGGACATAGAAATCCGCAAGGTATGGTAATACACCCTGAAACTAAAGCAATATGGTCTCATGAACACGGTCCACGCGGAGGCGATGAAATAAATATTATAAAACCAGGTAAAAACTACGGATGGCCAGAAATTACATATGGCAAAAATTATAGCGGTTCAAAAATCACAAATAAAACAGCTAAAAAAGGAATGGAACAACCACTTCATTATTGGACACCATCTATAGCCCCTAGCGGAATGGCTTTTATTACTTCAGAAAAATATGGAGATTGGAAAGGGAATCTGCTTGTAGGCTCTTTAAAATTCAACTATTTAAATCGCTGCCAATTAAAAGACAACAAAGTAATAAAAGAGGAACGTTTGTTAAAGGGTATTGGCCGCGTACGCGCAGTAAAACAAGGTCCAGACGGATACATCTATGTAGGCGTGGAGAATTTAGGAATCATTAAATTAAAAAGACTTTAAACTATGAAAATATACTATTATAGCCTCATCCCTATTGTCACTTTATTTTTTAATTGTCAATCTAAAAAAAAGGAACTCCCCGAAAATAGTAATGGCATTCAAGGTTTTAATCAAGGAAAAGAAATCTACAATAACTTTTGTAGACATTGCCACATGGCAGATGGAAAAGGACTTGTCAATACATTTCCTCCATTAGATAAATCGGATTTTTTAATGTCTAAACGTATAGAGAGCATAAAAGCTCTAAAGTATGGATTGAATGGCACTATAGAAGTCAACGGTATAAAATATAATGGCACAATGACTAAACCTGGACTTACAAACAAAGAAATAGCAAACGTAATGAATTACATAACAAATAGTTGGAGCAACAAAAACAAAGAACTTATAACCGAAAGTGAAGTTTCAAAAATTCAACAATAAATAGTGATTACAAATTCCTAAATTTGTACCGTTAAAAAATAAAACAAATATGCTAATAATAGGAATTGCAGGAGGAACAGGATGTGGAAAAACAACAGTCGTAAATCAAATATTAAATGAACTTCCAGAGGGTGAAGTTGGTATTATATCTCAAGATTCTTATTATCAAGACACAACACACCTATCCTTTCAAGAGCGTAAAAAAATAAATTTTGATCATCCCAGATCCATCGATTTCGAATTGTTAGGAGAACATTTAAAAACATTAAAAAAAGGAGAATCTATAAATCAACCGATATATTCCTTTGTAAAACACAATAGAACAGGAGACACTATTACTACTATGCCTAGAAAAGTAATGATAGTAGAAGGTATTTTGATTCTTACTAACAAAATATTGAGAGAAATGTTTGATATCAAAATTTTTGTGCACGCAGATAGTGATGAGCGCCTAATTAGACGTTTAAAAAGAGATATAGCCGAACGTGGACGAGACATTAATGAAGTATTATCGCGTTATCAAAATACATTAAAACCGATGCATCAACAATTTATAGAACCCACTAAAGAGTATGCAGATATCATTATTCCTAACAACAAATACAATACTGTAGCAGTTAACATTGTACGTACAATCATAAATGAAAAACTCAATTAATGCCAAAATTTCTTAAAAATAAATTCTTAATAATATTTATAATTTTTACCATTTGGATGCTTTTTTTCGATGGCAACTCTTTATTATTACATAGAGACCTTAATAAAGAAAAGGAAGCTAAACTGAATGAAATTCAACATTATAAAGAAGAATTTAGAAAAGATCAAAAAGCAATACAAGAGTTAAGCAGTTCAAAAGGCTTAGAAAAATTTGCTCGTGAAGAATATTATATGAAACGAGAGAATGAGGACATTTACATAATAGAGTACCAAGACAGTCTAAAAACGAAAGATGATGAGTAGTAATTTATTTGACGGTTTTACATCGGTAACCTCCAAAGCTTGGAAGCAAAAAATTCAAGCCGATTTAAAAGGAGCAGATTACAATAACACCTTAATCTGGAAAACAAACGAAGATATAAATGTTAAACCATTTTATCATAGTGATGATTTCACTAATAAAGAGCACCATTATATTCCTGCAAACGATTGGAAAATTGGTCAATCCATTTTTGTAGCTCATACACAAAATGCAAACAAAAAAGCTTTAGATGCTATACATAGAGGAGCAGAAAGCATCAAATTTATCATTCCAAACGATACAATCGTAATAGAAGATCTACTGCAAAACATAGACCTTAGTTCTACAACACTTCACCTAGAATTACAATTTATAGATTCTGAATTCACAAAACATATAAATACGATAGCTAATGAGGCAACTATTTATATCCATACAGATATTATTGGTAACCTTGCCAAATCAGGGAATTGGTATACCAACCTCAAGGCAGATCACAAACATTTAGAAACTCTTGTAAAACACAATTTAGATTTAAAAAGTAATCTAAGTGTAAATGTAAACCTATATCAAAATGCAGGCGCTTCAATAGTACAACAATTAGCTTATGGGATAGCACATGCTAATGAATATTTAAATTATTTTAAAGGTGAACTAAAACAAGATATCGTATTTAATGTTGCTATTGGCACCAACTATTTTTTTGAAATAGCAAAAATAAGAGCCTTACGTTTACTATGGAGCACCTTGGCCTCAGAATACAAAATAAAGTCTAACTGCCACATAATAGCCTCACCAACCAAACGTAACAAAACACTGTACGACTACAACACGAATATGCTACGTACAACTACTGAATGTATGAGTGCTATACTTGGAGGAGCAGATACGGTTTACAACGCGCCATATGATGCTTTATACCATAAAGACAATGAATTTGGAGAACGTATTTCCAGAAATCAGTTGCTTATTCTCAAAAAAGAAAGTTACCTTGGTCACGTTACAAATGCTTCCGACGGGAGTTATTATATAGAAAGCTTAACCGAGCAGCTAGCCGAAAAAGCATTAACTATCTTTAAATCTATAGAAAGTGCAGGGGGCTTTTTAGAGCAGTTAAAAACTGGGGTTATTCAAAATAAAATAAAAGAAACAGCCTGTAAAGAGCAAGAACAATTCAATTCTGGAGAAATTGTGTTATTAGGCACAAATAAACACCCCAATGTTAACGATAAGATGAAAGAAAACTTAGAGTTACATCCGTTCTTAAAAACAGACATTAGAAAAACACTAATCGAACCTATTTTAGAAAAACGATTAGCTGAAAATATAGAACAAACACGATTAAAATCTGAATAACTAATCTTTAAAAAATTCAAATAATGCAAACACATTTTTTTAAATTTCTCGCAATCACACTATTAATCACTACTGCTAGTTGTAAAAAAGAAACGGTAGCCTTTGATTATAAATATGCGGATAGTCCAAAACTACTTGCCTGCGATTTTCCTATGGGAGACTTATATAAAGAAGCTGTTTATTCATTTGAGCAAGACATTCTTGCCTTTTATGATAAAAAAGGAAAATCTAAACCCAAATCCTATTCTAGATTTATGGGAAGCGTTTTAAATGGGAAATTTAAAATTGAAGAGCTTGCTTCAAAACACAGTTTAAATATTGCTAAAGCGTTAAAAAAAGAAGCTAGCATATGGAATACTCAAAATAAAGAAACGACTCTTAATTACACATCTCCTCTTATGGAGTGTATTGCCGAAAACATAAAATCAAAAAGCTTTAAAACAACCTTTAACGCACTATTATCGACTAATAGTATGAGACCGTTATTAGTTTTAACACCTATGCGTTCACTCTCTAGACAAATGCAAAATGACGGAAGTTTAAAATCTTTTTTAGCTTTAGAATATTATTATTCTAAATTAATGAATATAGAAGCTACTGCATTAAAAGCACAAGCTCCAAATAAAGTAGATTTTAATAAAACGCCTAGTAAAATAACACCTACACAACCTGCGATAAAAAAGGATGAGCACGCAGATCACGATCATTAAAATGCACAGAAAAGACATTCAACATATTAGCTTAAAGTCTAAAGACAATAGTAGTGTTCCTCCAATAGCCCCTAAACACTTTAAAACTGCAGAGAATATAGATGTTAAATCTAAGTATTCTAAAAAAGATATTGCCAATCTTAAACATTTGGATTTCGTTGCAGGAATAGCACCAAACCTTCGTGGCCCTTACAGCACTATGTATGTGCGTAGGCCATGGACCATTCGCCAATATGCAGGCTTTAGTACTGCTGAAGACAGTAATGCCTTTTATAGACGTAATTTGGCTGCTGGGCAAAAAGGGCTCTCTGTTGCTTTCGATTTAGCAACACATAGAGGTTACGATAGTGATCACGAACGTGTTGTTGGAGACGTAGGAAAAGCTGGAGTAGCCATAGATAGCGTTGAAGATATGAAAATATTATTCGACCAGATACCCTTAGATAAAATGTCTGTTTCGATGACAATGAATGGCGCTGTTTTACCTATACTCGCATTTTATATTGTTGCCGCTGAAGAACAAGGGGTGAAACCAGAACGCCTTGCAGGAACCATTCAAAACGATATTTTAAAGGAGTTCATGGTTAGGAATACTTACATCTATCCGCCAACGCCTTCAATGAAAATTATTTCAGATATTTTTGAATATACCAGTAATAATATGCCTAAATTTAACAGCATTAGTATTTCTGGATATCATATGCAAGAAGCAGGAGCCACTTGCGATATTGAATTAGCTTATACTCTAGCTGATGGTTTGGAATACATTAGAAAAGGACTAGCCGCAGGCATGGACATAGACACCTTTGCCCCTCGCCTTTCTTTCTTTTGGGCCATAGGGATGAATCATTTTATGGAAATTGCTAAAATGCGTGCCGCTAGAATGCTATGGGCAAAATTAGTAAAACAGTTTAACCCTAAAAATGCTAAATCACTAGCCTTACGAACACATTGTCAAACCAGTGGTTGGAGCTTAACAGAACAAGACCCGTTTAACAATGTCGCCAGAACAACTATTGAAGCTGCTGCTGCTGCTTTTGGAGGTACGCAAAGCTTACATACAAATGCCCTAGACGAAGCCATAGCTTTACCAACAGATTTTTCAGCTAGAATCGCAAGAAATACTCAAATATTCTTACAAGAAGAAACCCATATAACCAAAACTGTAGATCCCTGGGCTGGTAGTTATTATGTCGAATCATTAACAAACGATATTGCAGACAAAGCATGGACTTTAATTGAAGAAGTAGAATCCCTTGGAGGAATGACAAAAGCGATAGAAGCTGGAATTCCAAAACTACGAATAGAAGAAGCTGCTGCAAGAAAACAAGCACGAATAGATTCAGGGCAAGATACCATTGTTGGCGTAAACAAATATGTATTAAAAGAGGAAGACCCTTTACATATTCTAGAAGTCGACAATCAGACTGTTAGAAACCAGCAAATACAGCGTTTAAACACCATAAAAGCACAACGAAACACACAGAAAGTAAAACAAGCTTTAGCTAATTTAACTCAAGCTAGTAAAACGAATAAAGGAAACTTACTATCTTTAGCTGTTGAAGCAGCTAGAGAACGAGCTACTTTAGGAGAAATAAGTGATGCTTTGGAAGCCGAATTTGGACGCTACAAAGCACAAATAAAATCATTTTCAGGCGTGTACAGTAAAGAGATAAAAGACGATAAAAGTTTTAAAAAAGCACAAGACCTTGCCAATACTTTTGCCGAGCAAGACGGACGTAGGCCTCGTATTATGATAGCGAAAATGGGGCAAGACGGGCATGACCGTGGGGCAAAAGTTGTCGCTACAGGTTATGCAGACGTTGGATTTGATGTAGATATTGGCCCCTTATTTCAAACCCCACAAGAAGCCGCAAAACAAGCAGTAGAAAACGATGTACATATTTTGGGCGTTTCATCTCTAGCCGCTGGGCATAAAACATTAGTCCCACAAGTTATAGATGCACTTAAAAACTATGGTAGAGAAGATATTATGGTTATTGTAGGGGGCGTGATCCCGAAACAAGATTATCAATATTTATTTGACGCAGGTGCTGTAGCCGTTTTTGGCCCAGGAACCAAAATTAGTGATGCTGCCATAAGTATATTAAAGATATTGATAGATGACGAATAAGCACTTTAAATATCTTTTTAAGTTTAACAAAATCCTATTAATGATTATAATTAGTAGGATTTTAAATTTAACCAAAAAATGACCAGTTCTAAAAGGTGTTTGCTAATAATTCTCCCTTAAAAACATCATTTTTCTGAAGCTATATTTTATAGTCTAAACACAACACAAACTAAGACCAAAATAAAATACCCAAAGTAATCTTGTTTTAATAATGTTACATACAGACTTTGATTCCTATGAAAAATAAACAATTTCACATGAGTTCTTCGACTCTTATAGACTATGACAATTGTTCTATTATCAAAATAAACAAATACAAGTTACAATATAGCAACAACTTAGAATACACCTGTTCGCAAAACACAACTTTATCATTACACCTGCTGGGTAATTTATTTGACTATATAACTCCAGAGGCCTCAAATCAAGATTTATTAGACAAATTGATACAACAGCAGACAAAAAATGATTTTTTTAAAACTCTAGACACATATTACGGTGAGTACATTATTATATATGCTACTCAAAAAGAACTTATTTTACTTAATGATTGTTGTGCTCAAAAAGAAGTATATTACACAGAGGATTATTCTGAATTTGGCTCTCAACTTCATGTCCTTTTAAACAAATGGGAACCTCTTAAAAATCATACTTATTATAATTCAACTCTTTTTAATCAAAAAAAAACATTCGTAGGTACAAGCACTTCTTACCCTAATATAAAACACCTTGCTCCTAATCATTATATTGATCTATTAAATAAAAAAATTGTTCGCTTTTTTCCAGTTACTAAAATTAAGCCTCAATCGATAGACAACATTGCAAAAAAAGCAGCACTTATGCTTAAGGGGTATATCAAAGCTATTTCACACAGACATTCAATAATATTACCAGTAACGGGCGGGTTTGATAGTCGCCTTCTATTTCTTGCTAGTTTAGATACGGAATGTAATTATTTTGTATCTCAGCACCACAATATGAATGCTGAACATTATGATATTAAGATAGCACAAAAAATAACCCGTTTATTTAATAAAGAACTTCTTGTTATAAAAGATTCTAAAGCCTCTAATATCTCATTAACTCATACTCAACATATAGACAATCCAAGAGCGACATCCTTTCCTAAAATAATTTCAGGAAAAGTTTTAATCAATGGAAATATAAGTGAAATTGCTAGAAACTATTTTAATTATATTACTCCTGTAACAGCAAAAAAATTAACCTTATTAAATGGTTATTCTAACAATGCTTTTGTTATTAATACATATCAAAAATGGCTATTCCAAAGTAAGCATCTATTAAAATACAACTACAACCTATTAGACTTATTTTATTGGGAAGAGAAAATGGGTAACTGGACAGCAAAAGCAAAAACAGAAGCCCATGCCATGAATTTAGAATTAATGTCCCCTTTTAATTCAAGAGCACTTTTAAACCTACTTCTTTCTTCAAAAAGACAAGACAGAGACAAATTTACAAGTAAACTATATAAAAAAATTATAGAGCATTTAGTCGACAATCACAAAGTCATTAATACCATCCCTACAAACCCTAACCTTGAAAGAGCTAGAGCTTTATTTTTAAAAAAAATAAGACTTTTTAAATTATTTGATGCCATAAGGTTACAGATGAGATTATTTAAAAGAAGACTAACAAAATAATTAAACAAAATTTTTATCCATTGTATTTTATAATAACGATAAACGACTATCAACGAAAAAACCAGACTTAATAATCATAACACCTAACAAAAACCTTAAGGCTTAGTCGTAAAAAGGTAAAGATGTTATAACTAAAAAGAAATCTCTTCAGAGTTAATAAGGTTAAACCGTAATTTTTCAACTTAAAATCAAAGACTTGTAGACATCAAATAAAGACTCTAGAATTCTCATCTCAACATACTATTTATTTAAGTTTTTCCATACTATAGAACACAAGGACAATCTGCTATTTTTAAGACCATTATAATACTAATAACAAAAAACAGGGTTTAGATTGCTTATTTAGTTTTATTAACTGTTTACAAATTCCGCTTTTATTAGTCATAAATAATTGTATTTTTACACTAATTAAAACCAAATCAATCAATGGGTAAAATCATAGCAATTGCCAATCAAAAAGGAGGTGTTGGTAAAACAACAACCTCAGTAAATCTTGCAGCCTCTTTAGGGGTTTTAGAGAAAAAGGTATTACTTATAGATGCAGATCCACAGGCAAATTCCACATCGGGCTTAGGTATAGATGTAGAATCTGTAGAAGTAGGCTCCTATCAATTGTTGGAACACACTGTTTCAGCAAGTGATGCTATATTAAAAACGACTACGCCTAATTTAGATCTCATTCCAGCACACATTGACCTTGTCGCTATTGAAATAGAGTTAGTCGATAAAGATCAGCGTGAGTATATGTTAAAAAAGGCTCTCGCAGAAATCAAAGACGTTTATGATTATATTCTTATTGATTGTGCGCCATCATTAGGTCTACTAACCTTAAATGCACTTACAACCTCTGATGCTGTGATTATTCCTATACAATGTGAGTATTTTGCTTTGGAAGGTCTAGGAAAGCTATTAAATACAATTAAAAGTGTACAAAAAGTTCATAACCCAGAATTAGATATAGAAGGCTTATTACTTACAATGTATGATGCACGTCTGCGCCTATCTAATCAAGTTGTAGAAGAAGTTCAAAAACACTTTAACGATATGGTATTCGATACAATTATACAACGTAATGTGCGTTTAAGTGAGGCCCCTAGTTATGGCGAAAGTATTATAAGCTATGATGCGGCTAGTAAAGGCGCAACCAATTATTTAAGTTTAGCTAAAGAAATTATAAATAAAAACACCTAAAAATGGCGAAGGCAACAAAGAAACAGGCTTTAGGTAGAGGATTATCTGCATTACTAAAAGATCCTAGTAACGATATACAATCTGTTCAAGATGAAAATGCCGATAAAGTTATCGGTAATATTGTAGAGTTAGAATTGGGTAGCATTGAAATGAATCCATTTCAACCACGGACTAATTTTAATGAAGAATCCTTACGCGAATTAGCAACATCTATAAAAGAATTAGGTGTTATTCAACCTATTACTGTTAGAAAACTAGGCTTTGACGATTATCAATTAGTTTCTGGGGAACGTCGTTTTAGAGCTTCAAAATTAATTGGCTTAGAAAGCATTCCTGCATACATTCGTATTGCAAACGATCAAGAGAGTCTAGAAATGGCTTTAGTTGAAAATATTCAACGCCAGGATTTAGACCCTATAGAAATTGCATTATCGTACCAACGCTTAATTGATGAAATTCAACTCACTCAGGAACAAATGAGTGAACGTGTTGGTAAAAAAAGATCGACCATCACAAATTATTTACGTCTATTAAAATTAGACCCTATCATTCAAACAGGAATGCGAGATGGTTTTCTATCTATGGGACATGGTCGAGCGATTATAAATATTGAAGATCAAGTCATACAATTAGAAATCTACGAAATAATTTTATCCAAGAAACTCTCGGTAAGAGAAACAGAAGCTTTAGTTAAGAATTATAATCAAACACAAGAAGTTAAAGTTCCAACTAAAAAAGTTAAGGAAGAATTACCTAAATATGTTAAAAAAGGAATTCCTGCATTCTCAGAATACTTTGGACATAAAATAGACGTTAAAACTTCAAACAACGGTAAAGGAAAGATAATCATTCCTTTTCACTCTGAAGAAGATTTTAATCGAATAACAAAATTAGTCCAAGGTGATTCTGAATAAATTCATCATAGCATTTTTCGTGTTTTCCGTTTTTAGTTTTTCTGCTTTAGCTCAAGAAAAAAAAGACGGAGAGACAGAGGTTTTAAAAATAGAAGATGCAACTGTTATCATAGATTCTACACAATTTAAAAAACGCATCGATCCGCTATCGCCATCTCGTGCCGCTTTTTATTCTGCAGTATTACCAGGGTTAGGGCAAGCCTATAATAAAAAATATTGGAAAATTCCCATTGTATGGGCTGCTATAGGCGGTGGTGTTTATGTTTATCTCAATAATAATAAAGATTATAAGAAAGTACGAAATGCTTATAAGAGGAGATTGGCTGGCTTTCAAGACGATGAATTTCAAGGCAGATTAACAGACGACGGGTTATTGGAATCTCAAAAAACATTACGTAGAAACAAAGAATTATCGCTTTTAATAACCATAGGTCTCTACGCTTTAAATATTGTCGATGCAAATGTTGATGCGCATTTACTGCAATACAATATAGATGATAACTTGTCGCTTAAACCACATTACATTATTAATGAACACGATAATAAAGGCAGAATAGGTTTAACAATGAATCTAAAACTTAATTAGATATAATAAGCTCGTATTACACTAAACAATACTTACGCCTAAAAAAGATAAATGGATCACTTATGAAAATAGCATTATTAGGTTACGGAAAAATGGGAAAAACTATTGAAAAAGTTGCCATAGATCGTGGCCATTCTATTATCATTAAAGCGGGTAGTAATAATGCTAATTATGATATCACTCAAGCAGATGTTGCTATAGATTTTAGCGTACCAAATGCTGCTTTTAATAACATTTCTAATTGTATTAATCAAAACACACCCGTTATTTCAGGAACCACAGGTTGGTTAAAAGATTATGATAAAATTGTTGCTTTATGTAAAGCACATAAAGGGGCGTTCATTTATGCATCAAACTTTAGTTTAGGAGTCAATGTTTTTTTTGAATTAAATAAAACATTAGCAAAAATGATGTCTACTTTAGAACAATACAATGTAAGTATTGAAGAAATACACCATACTCAAAAACTAGACGCGCCTAGTGGAACAGCTATTTCCTTAGCAGAAGATATTGCTAAAGTGCATTCTCATTACAATACATGGCAATTAAACGCAACTAAAGAGGATAGTATTCCTATTACTGCTAAACGCGTAGAGAATGTGCCAGGCACTCATGGTATAAACTACAAAAGTGAGGTCGACACCATAACAATTAAACATACAGCTCATAATCGTGAAGGGTTTGCCCTAGGAGCAATAATAGCTGCGGAATGGATTTTAGGAAAAACAGGGACTTTTACAATGAAAGATGTGTTAAATATTGGTTAACATAAAATAAAAGTGTAACATTTGCAGAGCTTAAAGCTCATATAGCAATTATATAAAAATACAGATTATGTCAGGAAGTCAATGGTTAATATTTTTCTTAGCAATACAAGTTATTCATGGATTAGCAACATGGAAACTATATATTAAAGCAGGAAGACAAGCTTGGGAAGCTTTTGCCCCAGTTTATAACGCTGTTATTTTAATGAAAATTATTAACAGACCATGGTGGTGGACCATCCTTTTGTTTCTTCCTATAGTGAATCTTATTCTATTCCCTGTTGTATGGATAGAAACGGCTAGAAGTTTTGGTAAAAACACAACACTTGACACTCTTTTTGCTGTAGCGTCACTAGGTTTTTATAATTTCTATATCAATTATATCGCAGAGGTAGATTATATAGAAAACAGAAGCTTACAACCCAAAACAGGCCTTGGAGATTGGGTTAGTTCTATAGCCTTTGCTATAGTTGCTGCAACAATTGTACATACTTACTTTATTCAACCATTTGTTATCCCATCTTCTTCTTTAGAAAAATCACTACTTATTGGAGACTTTTTATTTGTAAGCAAGTTTCATTATGGCGCACGATTTCCTATGACAACAGTGGCTTTACCAATGGTTCACGATTCTATACCACTAACGAAACAAAAATCCTACCTATTTAGTGACGATTTTAATAAACGTGAAACTTCATGGTTAAACAAGCTTCAATTACCTTACATGAGGCTTCCTGCCTTTGAGAGTATAGATAGAAATGAGATTGTTGTTTTCAATCAGCCAGCTGATACACTACTTAATATGGACGATTTTAGACCAGATCGTAACTATTACAAACCTATAGATAAAAAAACCAATCTTGTAAAACGCTGTGTTGGTGTTCCGGGTGATTCTTTAGAGATAAGAGACGGATTTGTTTATATAAATGGAAAAAAGAATGTACTCCCTGAACGTGCAAAACTTCAGTTTTTCTATACCATAAAAACAAACTCAAATCCAGAAGCTTTGTATAGAAAGTATGGTATTACTGAAAAACACAAAAGTCAAATTTTTTCTATTAAGAATGAATTCTGGGACAACCCCAAACTTCAACTTTATTTAAAAGAAAATGGCATTGTATTAGATGTAAAATCAAAAGATTCATTAAACACCTTAGTAACCGGAGGTATGACTCAAAAACTTTACGATCAATTGAAAGTAAAAATTGTTGGAGCTACTATAAATGCGAATATGACGGATGAACTTGCCGATTTAGTAAGAACAGATGCTAATGTGTCTGCCGTAACAAAAGTTAATTCTAAGACAGCAAATCCTAATTTATTCCCACAAGATCCTGCCTTTAAAAACTCTACAGACAATTATGGGCCTATTTTTATTCCAGGAAAAGGGAAAACCGTAAATTTAAACATCGACATTTTACCACTATACAAAAGAGCGATTACAGAATATGAAGGTAATACTTTAAACGTTAGAGGTAATCAAATCCTAATTAATGGTCAAATTGCTACAGATTACACTTTTAAACAAGATTATTACTGGATGATGGGAGATAATAGACAAAACTCTATAGATTCTAGATACTGGGGATTTGTGCCTTATAATCACGTTGTAGGAAAACCTGTTTTAATATGGATGAGTTGGAATACTAATGGAAAAGGCCTTAACAAAATACGTTGGGAACGCCTTTTTACAACTGTTAATGGTAGTGGACAACCTGTATCTTACTTCATTCCTTTTTTAGTAGTACTTGCAGGTTGGCTTGGATTTAATAAATGGCGTAAAAGAAAGAAAGCTTAAGATTTCTTAACTTAATCTAATGAATACACTCCTCCATCCTACCTATTTTCCAAACATTGCAACCTTTATCACAATGATAAAGGCTAAGGAAATTACTTTTGAAATGGAGGATAATTTTCAAAAACAGACTTACAGGAATAGAACCTATATATATGCTGCCAACGGCAAGCTAAAACTAAGTGTTCCCGTTGTTTATTCTCAAAAAAATAGACAAAAGTATAAAGAGGTAAAAATCGCTAATGATTATAAATGGCAAAGTTTGCATTGGAAATCATTAGAATCGGCCTATAGAACTTCTCCATTTTTTGAATTCTATGCCGATGACCTCCAACCATTATTTACCAAATCGTTTGAAAATATTCTAGATTTTAATTTAAAATCGTTTGAAGTTATATGCGACTGTCTTCAACTAGATTTAAAACTTAACAAAACCCAAGAATATATAAAATCTCCTGTAAATCTAACAGATTATAGATCCTTAGTAAAGGCTAAAAAAGAATCTGTTATGACCTTACAAGGTTATACTCAAGTTTTTTCAGACAAACACGGCTTTATTAGTAATTTAAGTATTTTAGATCTATTATTTAATGAAGGAACTAATGCTATATCATATTTAGAAGCCCAACAATTACCATAAGTGATACAATCTATATTCCATTATAGTATTCATTTTATACTACCATTAATCATTGCTTTGCGTTTTTATAAAACACAGTGGCAACAGGCTTATTTTATTATGTTATTAGGTATGCTAATAGACTTAGATCACTTATTAGCAACTCCCATTTTTGATAGTAACCGCTGTAGTATAGGTTTTCATCCTTTGCACTCGTATTATATGGCTTTTATTTACATATTATTATTATTCCCTAAAAAAACAAGACTTTTAGGTCTGGGGTTAACCATACACATAATTGCCGATACTGTAGATTGTGTGATGATGTCGTGGAGTCTTTAGTCTAGTATAAACTTAACCGAGACATTACGGGATAGTGGTCTGAATATTCGACATCGTAAGTTTTAAAACTATTTATTTTGAAGGCGGTATCACTTAAAATAAAATCAATACGCATAGGAAAAAATTTAAAATTGTAAGTTTTTCCGAAACCATTTCCTGCGGTTTCAAAGGTATCATTTAAATTTCCTTTAATCGTTTTATAAACATATGAAAAGGCGGTATTATTAAAATCCCCAGAGACTATTACCTTATGGTTACATAATGCTTTATGCTTTAAAAATAATTCCGCTTGTAGCTGTTGCATTTTAAAAGTCTTGCCTACTCCTTTAAATAATTTTTCAGAATTTTCAGTAGTTAAGTTTTCTGCTTTAGCATCAATTCTTAATGACTCTAAATGAATATTATAAACACGAATGGTATCTTTTCCTTTTACAATATCTGCATAAATAGCGTTATTTGAAGTATTAGGAAACGTTACCGAACCGGAATCTATAATTGGATATTTCGAAAAAATAGCTTGACCATATTTTATTTTATGCCCTGAAAGTTTTTCATACTTATACTTAAAAAAAGATAAATCTATATTTTTGTGAGGATGATATTCTTGTAATGCCAAAACATCTGGTGCCTCTGTTTTTATAAAATCAACAAGCTTAGTCTCTATATGCTCTTCAGGAATCCAATTGTATAAATTAAATAACCTAACATTGTAATTCATTACCGAAAAGTTATCATCATCGTTAACCATCTTAGATTCTGAAAACTTATATAAAGTTCCAAAAGACAGATACCCTAATGTTAAGACTAAAAGCGATAGTAATAATTGCTTTTTTATTTTAACTAACCAATACAATAAAAATATTGCATTTAGAATTATTAAAAAAGGAACGCCTAGTCCTAAAACAGAGAGTGCTGAAAAAGTTATGGGTGGCAAAAAAGGAAGGATATAAGATAGTAATAAAATAAAAGCTGCAACAGAGTTGAAGAAGAACACCACTTTATCGAAAAACTTCAATCCTTTCATATCATATCATCCAATGCAAGTATGGACTTCTTTTTTATTATACAATTATTTTCACTAATTATTTTCCTGCTTTAAACAAAAGTTCTTTTTCTTCTGCTGTAAGACTCTCATAACCACTCTTACTAATTTTATCTAGAATAACATCGATTTTCTTCTGGTTATTAAACTGATTAAATTCCCCTTTGGTAAATCCGCCGACCTTAGATTTATCCTTATAAACCGTTTTCATATTTGTTTTCTTAGAGAATGTAAACCAACTCACAATAGTATCTACAATACTTTCGAAACCACGACCAATATCATTTCCTTTTAATAATTGCTTTGCATATACATACCCGAGGAGTGCGCCTCCTAAATGGGCTAAATTACCACCTTGATTAACTCGACCAAAAACACCTATAATGTCTAAAGTGACAAAAAAAGCACCTAAATGCCATAGTTTTAAATTAAAAGTATAAATTCGAATCTCCTTATTTGGCATATAAGCACATAAAAAAATAAATAATGCACGTACTGCAGCAGATGCCCCTATTAAATACGCTGTATTTAAAAAAACACTGGGTAATAAATTATAGCCCATTTGAAAAGTAAATCCACCAACAATAGCGCCTAAAAAATAGATGTTCAAGGCCATTTTAGCTGAAAATAAGTTCAGAAAAATTCTACCAATAAAATACAACCATAGCATATTGAATAACAAATGGATAAAATCATAATGCAAAAAAGCATAACTAATTATTGTCCAAGGCTTTGATAAAAATGCATTGAATGCACTGGGAAGTTCAAACCAGCCCATAGATGTCCCAAGAAATGGTTTTAACAGCAATACGAGAACAAAAACGGCAAGATTTACCGCTATTATCTTTTCAAGAACATTAAGCCTTGCTAACTTATATTTTATATCTTCATTCAAACTCATTAATTCCAGCGATTTTTATTGAATTGTGTTTTTCTCCAATACCACATAATAAAAAAGCCCGTTAACGCGCCGCCTATATGTGCCATATAAGCTGTATTACTAGGACTAAAGAAAGACTGTCCAGAAACAGCAGAAATAAGATCTAAAACGATGATGCCTGGGATAAAATATTTTGCTTTTATAGGAATAGGAAGAAAAATTAACATTAATTCTGCATTAGGATTCATCATACCAAAAGCAACTAAAATTCCCATTATGGCTCCTGAAGCACCAACCATAGACGCATTAAAAACAGGATAAATAGATTGTAGTTGTTCTAATTGAATCTGAGTAATCGCTCCATTTGTTTTATTACTCTTCAATATTTCTATTATAGTTTCCGCAGATAAACCTGAAGCTTCTAAATCTGCAAAAGTTGGTATAAAATTATAATAATAAAACCCTAACTGAAACAATACTGCACCTAAACCAGCCGATATGTATAAAAATAAAAACTTTTTGTTTCCTAAATATTGTTCAACAGCAACTCCAAACATGAACAAGGCGAACATATTAAAAAACAAATGGCCAAAACCACCATGCATAAACATATGCGTAAAAATTTGCCATGGTTGAAAGGCTTCATTTTTAGGAAAATACAACGCGAACCATTCATAAAATAATGAGCCACCACCAACAGTAATTGTGCCTATAAACATTATAACATTTATTACTATTAAATGTTTTACTGTATCTGTTAATCTATTCATCATAATCTACACAAATTTTCTATCTAATTCATCAATCGTCATGGTTACAAAAGTTGTTTTATTTGTTGGAGAGACATTAGGTTCCTTACAAGCAAACAAGGTATTTACCAAGTGCTCTTGTTCTACTCTATCTAAACTTTGCCCTGTTTTAATAGCCAAACTTTTGGCCATAGATTTCGCTAATAAATCTGTCGCACTAAAATTACTATCTGGAACTTCATTTTCGACATCACTAATTAACTGTTCCAAAATAATAGAAACTTCACTTTCTGGGACACTTACTGGAACACCCGTTATTTCGACTAATTCATTGTTAATACTCTTAAAAACAAAACCCGTATGTTCCAAATCGGTTTTTAATTGATTTATAATTGCTATTTCTTGCGGCGAAAAGTGTAATTCTAGAGGAAATAACAATTGCTGGCTCATGGCCTCTTTAACAGTTATATGTTGTAAAAACTCTTCATAAAGCACACGTTGATGCGCTCTATTTTGATCTATTACTAGCATTCCAGATTTAATCTTACTAATAATATACTTATTATGTATTTGGTATGTCGTTTGCTTTTGCTCTACTTGATGTGTTTCATCAAAAATGGAAGTGTTACCCTGATCACTTTCAAATTGCACTTCGCTAAAATCGCGTTGTGTTTTAGTTCCTTTAGATTCTAAACCTACATATAAGCTTTCCCAGCTATTGCCTTGAGTTTTTTTATAAGTAGGTGTACTTACAGGAGTAGTATGCTGTGTTTGTTCTTCCTGAAAGGGATTAAAACTACTATCTACTTCAATTTTTGGCGCTTGCGTTTCTTTATAGCTGTAAGGTGTATCTAAATTAGCATCGCGATCAAAATCTAAAACTGGAGCAATATTAAATTGTCCTAAACTATGTTTTACTGCCGAGCGCAAAATAGCATACAAGGTATGTTCATCGTCAAACTTTATTTCCGTTTTAGTAGGGTGAATATTTATATCTATAGTTTGCGGGTCTACAGTTAGGTTTAAAAAATAACTAGCGTGAGTCCCGTCCTTCAATAACCCTTCAAAAGCAGAACTTATGGCATGGTTTAAATATGCGCTTTTAATATAGCGGTCATTAACAAAAAAGAACTGTTCTCCTCTTGTTTTTTTAGCAAATTCTGGTTTCCCAATAAATCCAGAAACGTTTAGTACTTCCGTATCTTCCTCTACTGGTACCAATTTTTCGTTTGTTTTTACTCCAAAAACATTAACAATACGTTGCCTATAATTACTCTTGGGTAGATTAAAAGATTCACTACCATTATGAAACATTATAAAACTAATATTAGGGTGTGCCAAAACTACACGATGAAACTCATCAATGATATGACGGGTTTCTACAGGATTCGATTTTAAAAAATTCCGCCGTGCAGGAATATTAAAAAACAAATTCTTTACAGCTAAAGACGTGCCTTTTGGCGTAACAACAACTTCTTGTGAAATAATAGTACTGCCTTCAATCTCTATTGCTGTACCTACATCATCTTGTTCTTGTTTCGTCTTAAGCTCTACATGTGCAATAGCAGCAATACTAGCTAAGGCCTCGCCTCTAAATCCTTTAGTATTTAATTGGAATAAATCTCCCGCAGAGCGTATTTTTGAAGTCGCATGACGTTCAAAACTCAAACGCGCATCTGTTACGCTCATCCCTTTACCGTTATCTATAACTTGAATAAGCGTTTTTCCTGCATCCTTAACTATAAGTTTTATTTGACTTGCTCCTGCATCTATAGCATTCTCTAATAATTCCTTTACAACCGAAGCGGGCCTCTGTACTACTTCTCCTGCTGCAATTTGATTAGCAACATGATCTGGTAATAATTGAATAATATCTGCCATTTACTGCTTCTTAAAAAAGATACTCAAATTGAAATCGAAAAACCATAAAATAAAAAATGCCAATATTAAACCTATAATTAAAATACGACGATTCACTTCTTTATCTGGAGAATTTACAAACTCATCCCAAGCCGAATTGAATTTCTGTTTTATATTTTTATTATCACCAACAGAGGTTCTGTAATCATCAAACTTGTGTTTTATTTCAAAAGGACTTCCTTCTGCACCTTTTTTATAATACCGCGGTGTATAACTAAATCGTTTATTCTTTCTAAGTTTCATAAAACCCATAGCTCTTCAATTTATCTTAATTTAGTTTCTAAATAATACATGAACGCAATTATCAAGGCCAAAACAATAAGTAATAATGGCAATGTAGATGCTTTTCGCTTTCGTTTTCCTTCAAAATATTTTGAGTTTGAAGAGTTTTTAAAACTTTCTTTTAGATTAGAAGTCTTTTTCTCTTCAGTGTAATATCGAGGGCTATAATTAAAACTTCGATTTTTTCGATTTTTGAACATAAATACTATGAAAAACGGTTGTTAACACTCAAAAATACTTAAAATCCCATAGATTTAAGAATTGGTAGTGCTAAAAATTGTTAACAAAATTAAAGTTCTGAAGTCGTGATGCTTTCTAATATCCTAATATATTAAAATAATACATTTAAAATTCCAATAGAAAATGTATTAAGAGTAATACAAATTAAGCGTTTTTTCTAAGGTTTGCCATTTTTATGGCTGCTACTGCTGCTTCGGTTCCCTTATTTCCATGCTTTCCCCCAGAACGATCAATTGCTTGTTGCAAGTTATTATCGGTTAGAACACAAAAAATAACAGGTGTATCGTGTGAGATATTTAAATCTTTAATCCCTTGAGATACCGCTTCGCAAACAAAATCGAAATGTTTTGTTTCGCCTTGAATAACGCTACCTATTGCTATAACTGCATCTACTTTTTGCTCTTGCATTCTTTTACTTCCATAGATAAGTTCATAACTCCCTGGAACATTCCAACGCTTAATATTTTCAGGATTTACATTATGTTCTATAAGCGTATTATATGCGCCATTATACAAACCTTCTGTAATATCGTCATTCCATTCTGAAACAACAATCCCAAACCGAAAGTCTTTCGCGTTTGGGATTGCTGCTTTATCATATACTGATAAATTGTTATTTTCTGTAGCCATAAGTTACGTTCCGAAAAAACGGAAGCTTTATTTATTTGTCATCGCTTGTGCTTCTCCTATAAACACCTCAACATTAGAAGCTTCGGTTGTATTTGGATAATTCTCTTTTATTGTATTAAAGAACCCTAGAGCTTCGCTTGCTAAACCTAATTCTAAAGCCGTGATCCCTGCTTTTTGCAAGTAAATAGGAGCCGTATAATCATTCGTTCGCATTTGCGCAGCTTTCTTATAATATTTCAAAGCATCTTCTTTTTGATCTAATTGCATAAAAGCATCTCCAATAAGCCCTTTTGCTTTAGCGGCATGCACCTCATCTTCAATAGAAAAAGCATCTAAATACGATACCGCATTCTTATAATCCTTAAGATTTAAATACGCTAATCCTACATAATAATTCGCTAAATTAGCAGCAGCGGTACCATTATAGTTATCAATAATATCTAACATTCCTAATTTACCATCACTTCCATTCAAAGCTAATGTATATAAAGAATCTGAAGCGACACCACTCACAGCTTCATTAAAGTGCTTTTGAGCATTATACATTTCGTTAATAGCTTCCTCTTCTGCCGGTTTAGTTACAAATTGATTATATCCCATATATCCTAAAACTAATGCAGCAACTACACCAATGATTATGAATATATATTTTTGGTTCTCTGCTACAAAATCCTCTGTCTTAGAAGCCGTTTCATCTAATGTATTAAATACCTCTGCAGTTGTTGAGTTTTCCTCAGTTTCTACTATTACTTCTTCTTTCGTTTTTGGTTTATAACCTCTTTTCTTGTAAGTTGCCATGAATTGTATATTTATGCATCGCAAAAATATAATTTTTATCCATATATAAAAGGTAATTTATTTGTTATTTTGCAAGTCCTATATACTTGTAATAAAACTTTAGGTTATTTTTTGTTGATTCTATATGATTTTAAAATCACTTTCTTTATTAAACTATAAAAACTTCGAGAGTAAATCTTTTACTTTTAATGATACTATAAACTGCTTTGTAGGAAATAATGGCGTAGGCAAAACAAATATTTTAGATGCCATTTATCACTTGTCCTTCGGAAAAGGCTATTTCAATCCTATTGCTTCTCAAAACATAAAGCATAACGAAGATTTTTTTGTCGTTAATGGTGATTATAAGAAAGCAGATAAAATTGAAAAGATAGTTGTTAGCTTAAAACGCGGTCAAAAAAAAATAATTAAACGCAATGGTAAAGCATATGAAAAATTTAGTGAACACATTGGCTTTTTACCTTTAGTAATTATTTCTCCGGCTGATCGTGATTTAATTAGTGAAGGAAGTGATATCCGCAGAAAGTTTATAGACAATGTAATTTCACAAAGTGATAAAACATATCTAGCAGATTTAATAAAATACAATAAAATTTTAGCACAACGTAATTCGCTGCTAAAGTTTTTTGCTCTAAATAATACATTTAACCAGGATACGCTAGAAATATACAACAACCAATTGACCGATTTTGGCACCCGTATATTCACAAAACGGAATGAATTTCTAAAAGCATTTGTTCCTATTTTTAAAGCGCGCTATAGTGCTATAAGTAACAATAATGAAGTGGTTGACATAGCGTATAAAAGTGATTTATCTAATATCGATTTAAACACCTTGCTTAAACAGAATATTAACAAAGATAAAGCCTTACAATATACTAGTGTTGGCATTCATAAAGACGATTTGCTTTTTAATAAAGAAGAGCATCCTATTAAAAAATTTGGTAGTCAAGGGCAACAAAAATCGTTTTTAGTCGCTTTAAAGCTGGCGCAATTTGATTTCATAAAGCAGCAAAGTGGGGTCAATCCCATTCTGCTATTAGACGATATTTTTGATAAATTAGATGAACAAAGAGTTACCCAAATTATAAAACTAGTAGATAATGAAAATTTCGGACAGTTATTTATTAGTGACACACATGCAGAACGAACAGAAAATACGGTAAAGCAAGTACATCAATCCTATGAAATTTTTAATTTATAATGAAACAGTTTATAGTTCTATTCCTGCTTTTTCTAAGCATTGCTAGTTGCACCAAAAACCCTAAAACATTTATACCACATATAAATGGCTACTGGGAAATCGAAAAAGTCACACGTGCTAACGGGCTAAAATGGGACTATACGGTAAACACAACTATAGATTACATTAATATAAATGATAGCCTTATAGGTTTTAGAAAAAAAATGAAACCCCTTTTTAATGGTACTTACCAAACGTCAAACGCGACTGAGTATATAACCTTAAAATTAGAAAATGACAGTTTAAACATTTATTATAAAACCCCTTTTTCGACATGGAAAGAAATGCTTTTATATGCTTCTGAGCAGGAATTAAAAGTCGTAAACCAAAATAACGATGTATATTTGTATAAAAGATTTATTCCTATAAACGTACAATAAAACAATGGCTAAACGTAACAACGATTTATTAAGCATTTCAGATGCTTTGAAAAGCTTTGTAGAAACTAATAAATTAGAAAAAGGTCTTGATAAAGTTAATGTTAGAGACGCATGGACAGCATTAATGGGGAATGGCATTAACAACTATACGAAAGCTATTGAGTTAAAAAATGAAACATTATATGTGCAATTAGACTCTAGTGTTTTAAGAGAAGAATTAAATTATGGTAAAGACAAAATAATACGTATGCTAAATGAAGAGCTTGGTAAAGAGCTTATTAAAAAACTAATCCTTCAATAACCTCTTTTATTAATTTTATTAATTTTTTCTTTTTTTTTGTTTAATTCTTTGTGAAAATAAAAAAATAAAAAAAGAAATTGTTAGAATATTATATTATATTTGGGTTCAATAAATTTAAATTTTTTTAAAATGGCTCAAGGTACAGTAAAATTTTTCAATGATTCTAAAGGTTTCGGTTTTATAACAGAAGAAGGATCAGACAAAGACCATTTCGTGCACATCTCTGGTTTAATTGACGAAGTTCGTGAAGGAGACGCAGTAGAATTCGACCTTCAAGAAGGAAGAAAAGGTATGAATGCAGTAAACGTAAAAGTAGTATAATTTATATATATTCTATTTAACTATTTACAAAAATAGCCTATCAAAATGTGATAGGCTTTTTTTATTTTCTTAATTATTTGATATAGAATCCCCTTTTGTTAAATATTGCGCTTATCTTTGCGGCAATTAAACAATTAATTTAAAATTTATTACAATGAACAAAGGCACAGTAAAATTCTTCAATGACACCAAAGGATTTGGTTTTATCACTGAAGAAGGTGTAGACAAAGACCATTTTGTACACATTTCGGGTTTAATCGACGAAATTCGTGAAGGCGATGAAGTTGAATTCGATTTACAAGAAGGTAAAAAAGGATTAAACGCAGTAAATGTAAAAGTAGTATAAGTATATATATTTCTATTAAACTTTTTTAAATTAAAGCCTATACTCAACATGTATAGGCTTTTTTTATATCCGATTAATTTCCTCTTCAAGCATATAAAACAAAAAAGGTAGCGATATAAAATCGCTACCTTTAACTCATTAATTCTATAGCGCTATTTTAAAGCACTATATCCTTATTAAGACAATCTTATTATTTTTTAATAAGTTTTACAATTCCCTTAGCATCCTTAGAAGTAACGGTCATAAAATACATACCAGAAGTCACGCCCGATAAATTTATTGTTTTATTTATATCCATATTAGATAAGTCTAAGGACTTAATCAAACGCCCATTAATATCATATATTTCTGCATTAATAAGCTCTACATTATTACGTCTTTCAATATTAAAAATACCATTAGAAGGGTTAGGATAAATTCTTATTAAGTTTTCTATATCCTCAAACTCAGAAACCGATAATGTATCCAAACAATTATAGATCATTATTTCATCTATATACCAACCTTCATTACCATTACATCCATCTGTTCCTAATTCAAATCTAAATTGAACTGTTGAATTTGCTCCAACACCAATAACAGATAAATCGATAACACTTGTACCCCAAGTACTTGTAAGTGAACCACCATCGGTTCCCGAAAAAACAGGTTCTCCTTCCATTGGATTGTCATTACCATCTCCAGCTAAACTATTCAATGCTGTATTATATGGATTCTCAGTAAAAGCTGCGGCAGGAATAACTTGCCAAGCACCACCATCTACACTCGCCTTTATATTAGCTCCATCCCATTGAAACTCCATTGCTACATAATGATTAAAAGCCATTTCAAAATTCCCATTAGAAAATGCTGGCATCGTAATCACTGGACTAATTAAACGTATGATCCCATTCTCCAAATCACTAGTACAATTTCCTATAATGGGATCTGCTCCAAAAATAGCGTTCCCTACTCTATTTACAGGTAAATCACTAGATATAGTCCAATCTCTAGGTTGCCATGTAGCGGCATTACTTGGTAGTTGCTCAAGTGACCAACCATCCATTCCTGTTTCCCAATCTTCAGAAAACACAGGATTACTTGTAGAAGCACCACACAAATCTGCAATTGGAGAAAGAATGGTTTCAAAACCGCAAGCATCGGGATTGGTTCTTAATTCTACAGCCAAAATAGCAGCTGTTACAGCTGTTAAATCACTGTTAGTAATCATTTCTCCTGATGGTCCTGTAGCTCCTTCTGAGGATAACCCTTCCAAATTTATCCCCACCAAGTCTGTTGCTGAAGCTTCTAAAGCATCTGCTAACGCAGAAAAATCACTTGTAGCTGTTAAATATTGACTTTGTGCTCTCCAAAAAATGTGAGCAGCTTTTGTAAAACCTAAAGCGTTTACAACTTGCCCGTTATAACTTCCTCCATCGACTAATAGGGCATAAGCATGATTTGGAACTCCAGAATTCGAATGTACCCCGCCAGAATCCACTGTAGAGCACCAATATTGCCCATCTGTAACCTTACCAGGATCACCCTTACAATTTGGATCCCACATATCTCTAAGTCCCTGACCTCCTGCGATAGAAGTAGCATCTTCTCCTACGATCCAACGGTTTGAACTATTACAGCTTGTTCGCAATGAGTTGTCCTCATCTGCATCCTCATAACCATTTAGTAAATCGATTGTTTCTCCCCAAATATCGGAGTAAGATTCGTTAATAGCTCCAGATTGCCATTGATAAATTAATCCACTTGTATATTCTGTGTATGCGTGTCCCCATTCATGAGCGATAACATCGTCTGCAGCTGTTCCATTGCAATAATTTGCTGTAGCACCATTCCATGTTGCGTTAGGGCAAGCAATATTAGGATTGTTATTTATCGTTCTCATTGCTGCATCTGCATTATCATAAGAGACATAACCAAAAGCATTATTAAAAAAATTATACACGTGACCTGAAGCAACGACTTCATTTTGTTGCCATATAGTTAAAGCTCCAGGAAAAGGATCTCCTTCTGTCCAAACCGTATTTCCTGTATTACCTTCATATATAATACGATCTAAAGCATGCGCCATTCCCGTAAACTGCTCCACTATGGTTCCATTGTGAGCATTAACAAACACATATTCTCTAACATCATTATTGTTTCGCACTTCCACTTCATATACTAAGTAATTAGTACTTATGTATCCTTGAGCCAAACCTTTAGGGAACACATACAATGTACTTTTGTTCACGAATAATGGAGCTCCAGAGTTGTTTAGATTTTGATTTCCTATGGTTTGAACCGCTATTGCATTAGCCTCAGCACCACTTAAGGTAGGCGTTACATTAATTTTAATATTTGGAATGTAATTACCATTAACAGAGGTTAACTCATTTTGAAGATTAAAATGAAACCTTAATTTACCATCATATACAGGAACTCCATTGTGTTTTTGAGCTACTGATAGCGATTTTAAACCGTAATTATCTGTTACTTCTTTTTTAAATTCAAATTGACTTGTTGTTGCGTTAATTTGATATATCTCTTTATTTGCATTTAAAAAATGTATTGCTTTCTCATAAAGAGAGCTTCCTTGTACTTTTAAAGCACTATTTAATGGAAACCGAATAAATTCTGCTGTCCCGTAATTATTATTTACGGTTACCTTAGCATGTGTTTTATCCTGAAATTGAGAAATTGATTTTTGTACTTTCTGTGCAAACAAGAATGAACTTGATAACAAGGCACAAAAGAGTAAACGATTGTATTTTTTCATCATAATAAAAGTTAAAGTTATACTAAGGTAGGCGTTTATTCTTCATAAAAAAAGCCTGAATTTGTTAAAATTCAGGCTTTTTATTATAAAAACTATTTTCTTAAAACATTTCTCTTCCAGAAAAGTGAAAAGCGCCTTCAATAGCAGCATTCTCATCACTATCACTACCATGCACTGCATTTTCACCAATAGAAGCTGCATACAGCTTACGTATAGTTCCTTCAGCTGCATCTGCTGGATTTGTAGCTCCTATTAAAGTTCTAAAATCTTCCACTGCATTTTCTTTTTCTAAAATCGCAGCAACAATAGGACCACGTGTCATATACTCTACTAATTCTCCAAAGAAAGGTCTTTCTTTATGAACTGCGTAAAAAGTTTCAGCATCAGATGTTGTCATCTGTGTTAATTTCATTGCTACAATTCTAAATCCTGAAGCATTTATTTTTTCTAATATTGCGCCTATGTTTCCTTTTTCAACTGCATCAGGCTTAAGCATTGTAAATGTTCTATTTGTTGCCATCTTTTTTATTTTATTCTAAATATTAATGTTACTCTATTAAATACTAGTCTAGTTAAACTAAAATAAAACAGATCATTAACTCATTAACAGACCTGTTTTACAAAGTTTGCGCAAAAGTAATGCTTTTCTTTAAATTACTCATATAATCCATTATTAAAAAATTGTATCTTCGTCGCCTATGAATACACAAGATATTGTAGAGCTTAAAAAATTGCTTTCTACACAAAAAAAAATTGTAATAATCCCTCATAAAAATCCTGATGGTGATGCCATTGGCTCAACATTAGGGTTATTACATTACCTTTTAAAATTGAACCATAACGCTGTAATTATAGCTCCAAATGATTTTCCAGATTTTTTGAAATGGATTCCAAAACAAGATTCTATTTTAAAATTTGAAACGAAACAAGAAGAAAGCGAGGCCCTAATTAATGATGCAGACATCATGTTTACTTTAGACTTTAATGCCTTTCATAGAACTGGAAATATGGAAACAGTCTTAAAAAATAGTAACGCTATAAAAATCATGATAGATCATCACCAACAACCAGATGATTATCCAGATTATATGTTTAGTGATATTACGATGAGCTCCACCTGTGAAATGGTATATCATTTTTTAGACAAACTGGATGCTTTAGATTACATTGATAAAGATTTAGCCACTTGCTTGTATATTGGCATAATGACTGATACAGGTTCGTTTAGATACAGATCAACCACCAGTACTACTCATAGAATTATTGCTGAACTAATAGACAAAGGTGCCAATAACACACAAATACATAATAATGTATATGACACTAATAGTTACAATCGTTTACAATTATTAGGTCGTGCATTAAGCAATTTAAAGGTTATTCCTGAATCCAGAACAGCATACATTACCTTATCTCAAAATGAATTGCAACAATTCGATTATAAAAAAGGCGATACAGAAGGTTTTGTTAATTATGCACTATCACTAAATAATATCGTTTTAGCGGCCATTTTTATTGAAGACAAACAAAATAAAATCATAAAAATATCGTTGCGTTCCAAAAGCGATTTCTCTGTAAATGAATTATCAAGATCTCATTTTGAAGGCGGGGGACATACCAACGCTGCTGGAGGAAAAAGTGAAACGTCTTTAGAAACAACCGTAGAAAAATTTATTAGTATATTACCACAATATAATGAAGCTTTAAAAAATGTATAGATTAGTATTACTCTGCCTTTTATCTCTTTTTGCTGTTGGTTGTCAAACTCCAGAAGCACGAAAGCCTATAACCGTAAAATCGGGCGCTTTTATTAATGAGTCTATAGCACGTAATAAAAAATTGCATGAAAAAGAAAAACAATATATTAGTGAGATTATAAGTAAATCTACAGATAATAAATACATTGCCTCAGAAAATGGTTTTTGGTATACTTTCATCACGAAAATAGATTCTGACAGTTTAAGAACCCCACGTTTTGGCGATATTATAAATTTTAATTTTAATATTACTGACTTAAACGGAAATACCATCTATACCAAAGAAGAATTAAAAACGCGTAACTACGCGATGGACAAAGAAGAATTATTTACAGGTTTAAGAGAAGGGTTGAAACTTATGAAAGCTGGAGAAACAGCAACCTTTATTTTCCCGTCTCAAAAAGCCTATGGTTATTATGGAGATGAACATAAAATAGGGACAAACATTCCTATTATAAGTACAGTAACTGTAAACGCCATCACCCAAAAATAAAATTAACACAATGAATAAATTAAAACACACTATGAAAATTTTTGCTATTGCATTATTAATATCCCTTAGCTCGGCATCATGCCAAGACAATTACCCTGATCTAGAAGATGGGTTATATGCAGAATTCATTACTAATAAAGGAACAATGGTGGCCAAACTTAATTATGAAAAAGCGCCAGTAACCGTTGCTAATTTTATCTCTCTTGCAGAAGGAACAAATACAAAAGTAGATACCGCCTATATTGGTAAAAAGTTTTACGACGGAACAACATTTCATCGTGTTATTGATAAATTTATGATCCAAGGTGGAGACCCAACGGCTTCTGGAGCAGGAAATCCTGGATATAAATTTAAAGATGAAATCAATGAAATGAAACATAGCAAGCCAGGTATATTGTCTATGGCTAATTCTGGACCAGCAACTAATGGTTCTCAATTTTTCATTACAGAAATCCCTACCCCTAATCTAGACTCTAAACACACTGTTTTTGGAGAACTCGTTCTAGGATTAGATATTCAAGATAGTATTTCTAATGTAAAAACAGGAGCTAGAGATAAACCCGTTGATGATGTTGTTATAGAGTCCTTGAATATTATTAGAAAAGGGGCTACTGCGAAAAAATTTGATGCTCCAAAAGTATTCGACGATTACTTTATTGAATTAGAAGCAAAAAATAAGGAAGCTAAAGCTTTACTAGAAAAATCTAAAGCCGCTTTCTTAAAAACAAATAAAGCGTTAAAAGAAAAAGCAACAGTTTTACCTTCAGGAATAGCGATTACAAAACTAGAAGAAGGTTCTGGAGTAAAACCTACTACTGAAAATAAAGTATTAATTAATTATGCTGGATATTTAGAAAACGGAACCTTATTTGATACTAGCTGGTCTGAAATAGCTAAAGAGTACGGCGTATATGATGAGCGTCGCGCTAATCAAGGCGGCTACCAACCTTTCCCGATGATTTACAACACAACAGCTCGTTTGGTTCCTGGCTTTAGAGAAGCAATGCTAACGATGAATGTTGGAGACAAAATAAGAGTATACATCCCATCTTCTTTAGGATACGGAGAAAGAGGTGGTGGACCAATTCCTCCAAACTCTAATCTTATCTTTGATTTAAAACTTGTTGATATAGTAAAATAATCGTTCCGCTCTTATAATATGCTTAAAAAGGAACAAAAAAAAAGCCTTCATAACTCTATTTAGTATGAAGGCTTTTTTTATTTCCTTTAGTGTTATACAACACGAAACTCATGTAAAAACAACTAGTGTTTAACTCTTTTTCGGAATACGTTTTAAAATTTCCAACACAAATTCCCAATACTTACGTGCCGATGGAATATTTGCACGCTCATCTGGTGAATGCGCCCCTTTTATTGTGGGCCCAAAACTAATCATTTCCATTTCTGGGTAATGCGTTCCTAAAATACCACACTCTAATCCAGCATGACAAGCTGCTACGTGTGCTTTTTCTCCGTTCATTTCCTCATACAACTCACTAAGCACTTTTAAAATGGAAGATTCCATATTGGGTGTCCAACCAGGGTAATCTCCAGAACACTCAACCTCACAACCTGTAAGCTCAAAAGTTGCTCTTAACATGTTTGCCAAATCTATTTTAGAGCTCTCTACCGATGAGCGTGTTAAACACCCTATTTTTAACGCTCCGTCCTTAAGAATTACACGTGCAATATTATTAGACGTTTCAACCAGTTCTGGGATGTCGGCACTCATTCTATACACTCCATTCAATGCAGAATACAAAGCGCGTGTCACACCTTCCTGAACTCCTAAATCCATTATTTGCTTAGGTGTTTCCGTTTTTAGAAGTTCAATCTCTAAATCTGGCTCCATAGTTTTTAATTCCGTTTTAATAATGTTTGCAAGCTCCTCCATTTCATTATTAAACGCAACTTCATGTACAGCATCTATGGCTACTATAGCATTACTTTCTCTAGGAATAGCATTACGTAAACTACCACCATCGATCTCAGAAATACGCAATCCAAAGTTTTCAAAACCATCAAAAAGTAAACGGTTCATTATTTTATTGGCATTTCCTAAGCCCTTGTGGATATCCATCCCTGAATGCCCTCCTTGCAATCCTTTTACTATAATTTTATATCCTATTTTAAACTCTGGTGTTTCCTCTTCTTTATACGTTCGTGTTGCTGTGACATCTATACCTCCAGCACAACCAACGCCTATTTCATCATCTTCTTCTGTATCTAAATTTAAAAGAATACCGCCTTCTAACAAACCACCTTTAAGCCCCATTGCCCCTGTCATTCCAGTTTCTTCATCAATAGTAAATAACGCTTCTATTGCTGGGTGTGCAATTTCTGTACTTTCTAAAACAGCCATAATTGTAGCAACTCCCAAACCGTTATCTGCTCCTAAAGTCGTTCCTTTAGCTTTTACCCAATCCCCATCGATATACATATCTATGCCTTGCGTATCAAAATTAAAATTGGTAGCTGCATTTTTTTGATGAACCATATCTAAATGCGATTGCATAACAATGGTCACCCTATCTTCCATCCCTTTTGTTGCAGGTTTTTTTATAATAACATTCCCCACTTCATCCTCTATGGTTTCCAAACCTAATTTAGATCCAAAATCTTTCATAAACGCTATAACGCGTTCTTCTTTTTTAGAAGCTCTTGGTACAGCGTTTAAATCTGCAAATTTATTCCAAAGTTCTTGTGGCTCTAATGCTCTTATTTCTGAATTCATTGACTTGTTGTTTTTTTGAATTGCAAAAATACAAATTGATATTAAAAAAGTTCTGCATTTAAAATAGATTAATAGTCAAATAACAAATCAAATATTCCTTTTAAATCAAAGTGCGTATATCATTAGAACAAATGCAATATCTTTCATAACAGACAACTAAATAAACGGCATATTTTATTTATTTTTGGAATATGCTAAAAAACAAAAAGCTTATAATTGCTGTATCGCTTATTCCCGCAATAATAACAGTAAAATTACTGGCCTTATTCCCCGAATTTATTGAAACCTACTATAGTTCTGGCATTTATCCATATATCTCAAAACTCTTTAGATTTTCATTAGGTTGGCTGCCATTTTCCTTTGGAGATTTTATTTATGCCCTGGGTATCCTCTTTGTCTTGCGATGGTTTATTGTAAATAGGAAACGGGTTATAAGAGATTTTAAAAATTGGTTAATAGATGTATGCTCTGCACTTTCTATACTTTATATTACTTTTCATATGGTATGGGGAATGAATTACTATAGACTTCCACTTTATAAAACATTAGACCTAAGTCCAGATTACACCACAGAAACTCTAATCTCTGTCACCAAAAAACTTATTGCCAAATCTAATGCTATTCAATTGAAGCTTACGAAAGACAGCACCTTAAAAGTAGAATTCCCGTATTCTAAATCTGATATTTTAAAACGTGTCCCTGAAGGTTATGCTACTTTAAAAGAAAAATTCCCTCAATTTGAGTACACTCCAAAAAGCATAAAACAATCTCTTTTTAGTTTACCGTTATCCTATATGGGCTTCAGTGGTTACTTAAATCCACTAACTAATGAAGCACAAATAGATGATCTAATTCCCGCTTTTAAATACCCTTCTACTGCATCTCATGAAGTCGCTCATCAATTAGGCTATGCGGCAGAAAACGAGGCCAATTTTATAGGGTATTTAGTCACCACAAATCATAATAACATTTATTTTAGGTATTCTGGATACACCTTTGGATTGCGGCATTGTTTGCATGAAATATACAAACGAGACAAACAAGCCTATTCAAAGCTTCTACCAACCATAAATGAAGGTATCTTAAAAAACTACCAAGAAGTACGTGAATTCTGGGAAGACTATCAAAACCCTTTAGAACCTATTTTTAAAGAGACGTACAGCTCTTATCTACAGGCAAATAATCAAGAAGATGGTATGAAAAGTTACAACTATGTTGTTGCTTTATTGGTTAATTATATTCAAACGCATCACTTTAACTGAATAACAATGTTAAATATAACGGTAATATATTTTTAATTCACTCATATTACTATCTTTAAATTTATAATCCCATATTAAACTAACTTATGATTAAAAAGTATTTTATGTTCACCTATCTCTTGTGTGGTTTTATGCTATTTGCTCAAGAGAACATTCCTAAAAACGATGGTGTTAAAACTAACCACTCTAATTATACAGCATTTATAAATGCTAAAATTTATATTTCCCCAACCCAAGTCATAGAAAAAGGGACATTATTAATTAAAGATGGTAGAGTTGTCGCCTCTGGAGTTGCTATAACAATCCCAAACAATAGTGTAACTATAAATCTCTCGGGTAAAAGCATCTACCCTTCTTTCATAGACATCTATTCTTCATTTGGAATCTCCAAACCCAAAAGACCCGCTAATACTTCACGAGTTCCTCAATACGATGCCAGTCGAGAAGGTTATTATTGGAATGATCACATTAGGTCAGATCAAAATGCTATAGATTATTTCAATTTTAACTCACAAAGCGCTAAAGAATTACAAAAATTGGGATTTGGAGTTGTAAACAGTCATATTACAGATGGTATTATTAGAGGCACCGGTACTTTAATCTCATTAAACACAGAAGGAGCGAATAATAATCATATTCTAGACGAGAATATTGGACAATATTACGGCACTAAAAAAAGCATTACCTCTAGACAATCTTACCCCTCATCGCTTATGGGAACATTAGCTTTATTACGGCAAGTAAATTTTGATGCAGACTGGTATGCAAAAGGCCATATTAAACAAAAAGATAGAGCTTTAGAAGCATTTATAAAAAATAAACCCTTAGCTCAAATTGTAGATGCAGGGAATAAGCTAAACGTACTTCGATTAGATAAAATAGGCGACCAATTTAACACGCAATATACCTTTGTTAGTGGTGGCGATGAATATGAATATATTAAAGCTATAAAAGCAACCAACGCGAAGTTTATAATCCCTTTAAATTTTCCAGACGCGTATGATATGGAAGATCCCTTCTTGGCAAAATCTGTAGACCTTGCTGATTTACGTGAATGGAATCAAAGACCATATAATCCTAAAATATTGGCTGAAAATAATATCCCTTTTGCATTTTCCACCTATAAGTTAAAGAAAACAAAAAACTTTATTCCCAATATACTTAAAGCTATAGATGCTGGTTTAGCAAAAGAAACAGCCTTAGCAGCTTTAACAACCATTCCTGCTGGTATTATAGGTAAAAGTGATGAAATAGGAACGTTAAAAATGGGAGCTTATGCTAATTTCTTAATTAGTTCTGGCGACATTTTTGAAAAAGGAACTACAATTTACCAAAACTGGATCGTTGGGGTTAAAAATGAGATTTCTCCTATGAATATAATAGACACTCGAGGAGATTACAGCTTTAAACTAGATAATAAAACTTACGACTTATCTATTTCTGGAACGTTACAAAAACTAAAAACTAAAGTAAAATGTGGCAATATGACTTTAGGTACTAAGATTAAACGTCAAGAGGATTGGATACACTTAACATTAGCATCTTTAGACACAACAAAACAAGAGTTTATTAGAATTGCTTACAAAGTAATAGATAACAAAAACTTGAAGGGTAAGGTTTATTTTCCTAACGGAAATGAAAGCGCTTTTTATGCCTTAAAAAAAGAAACGAAAGCCGCTAAAAAGAGAAAAAAAGAAACGAAAAAAAATACCTCAAAACACAAACAATTATTTCCTGTTACTTACCCTAATATGGCGTATGGATTTGAAACATTACCGCAACAAGAAACGGTATTGTTTAAAAATGTAACCGTTTGGACTAATGAAAAGGAAGGTATTTTAAAAAACACCGATGTCTTAATTAAAAATGGTAAAATTGCAAAAATAGGACATGAGATCTCCCCCTCAGGTAAGACTACTATTGTCGATGGAAAAGGCAAACACCTTACAGCAGGAATTATTGATGAGCATTCACATATAGCAGCAAGCTCTATCAATGAATCTGGGCATAATTCTACTGCCGAAGTAACGATAGAAGACGTTATAAACCCTGAAGACATAAATATTTACAGAAATTTGGCTGGTGGTGTAACATCCATTCAAATACTTCACGGTTCGGCAAACCCAATTGGAGGACGTTCTGCCATCATAAAATTAAAATGGGGTGAATCTGCTAATAATCTATTATTTAAAAATGCTCCAAAATTCATAAAATTTGCCTTAGGAGAAAACGTAAAGCAAAGTAATTGGGGCGACAATGCTAAAACACGTTTTCCGCAAACAAGAATGGGTGTAGAACAATTGTATATAGATTATTTTCAACGTGCTAAAGAATACGATGCTTTAAAGAAAAGCAATTCCCCATACCGTAAAGACCTAGAGCTAGAAACTCTTGCTGAAATTATAAATAAGGAACGTTTTATTAGCTGTCATTCCTATATTCAAAGTGAAATTAATATGCTAATGAAGGTTGCTGAGCAATTCAACTTTAATATAAACACCTTTACTCATATTTTAGAAGGGTACAAAGTTGCAGACAAAATGAAAAAACATGGCGTTGGTGGCTCTACTTTTAGTGATTGGTGGGCCTACAAATACGAAGTTAACGATGCTATTCCATACAATGCGGCAATAATGCATAATGCAGGAATTACAGTTGCTATTAATAGTGATGATGCGGAAATGTCTAGACGTTTAAATCAAGAAGCTGCAAAATCTATAAAATATGGTAATATTAGTGAAGAAGACGCTTGGAAATTTGTAACCCTAAACCCTGCAAAGCTGCTACACATAGACGATCGTGTTGGCAGCATTAAAGTTGGTAAAGATGCCGATGTTGTATTATGGAGTGACAATCCTTTATCTATTTATGCCAAGGCAGAAAAAACGATAATTGAAGGAGTAACTTATTTTGACATTACTAGAGATGCACAAATGCGGAAAGCTATTAAAAAAGAAAAAAGTGACTTAACAACACTTATGCTTCAAGCAAAAAATAAAGGGCTAAAAACGAAACCTATAGAAAAGAAAGTACAAACGCATTTTCATTGTGACACCGATTTTTAACCCCAAAAATATTTACAACAACACATTTATAGAAATGAAATATTTTAAACAACCTATAGTATTACTAGCGTTATTTTTCACTTTAGTAGCAAACGCACAACAAACACCTGCAAAAAAACAAACACAAGCTTATACCATTGAAGGCGCGATTGCGCATCTTGGAAATGGAAAAACCATTGAGAACTCATTAATTATGTTCGATAATGGAAAAATCACATTTGTTGGTAATGCAAGCATGAAAATCGCTCGATTAGGAAAAGTTATTAATGCTAAAGGAAAACATATATACCCTGGATTTATTGCTCCTAACTCAACTCTAGGTTTAATTGAAATCGATGCTGTTCGTGCCACTAGAGACAATGATGAAATAGGTATTATGAATCCACACATTCGTAGCATTATAGCCTATAATACGGAATCTAAAGTAGTAGAATCTATGCGTCCCAATGGCGTATTAATGGCGCAGATTACACCTCGTGGCGGACGCATATCTGGCAGTTCTTCTATTGTACAATTAGATGCTTGGAATTGGGAAGATGCGATTATTAAAGAAGATGATGGTATTCATATGAATTGGCCAAGTCCTTTTTCTCGCGGACGCAGATGGTTAGGTGAGTCTTCATCTTTAAAGATGAATAAAAATTACAAAAAACAGGTTACTAGTCTTACTACTTATTTTACAGAAGCAAAAGCTTACAACTCAGGAGAAAAGACTCCTAGACACCTTCCCTTTGAGGCATTGCATGGCCTTATAACAGGAACTAAAAAACTATATATTCACGTAAACAACGAGAAAGGGATAACAGATGCTGTAGCCTTTTCTATAGCCAATAATATTAAAAATATGGTTATTGTTGGTGGCTATGAGGCCGCTTTGGTTTCCGATGTATTGAAGCAACATAATATTCCCGTCTTATTAAAACGTGTGCATAGCACTCCTACCAATACAGATGAAGATTACGATGTGCCTTTTAAACTAGCAAACAAACTGGTAAAATCTGGCGTTTTAGTAGGTTTAGAGAATGCTGGCCAAATGGAGCGTATGAACACACGTAACCTCCCCTTTCTTGCAGGCACCTGTGTCGCTTATGGCTTAACAAAAGAAGAGGCTTTAAGTCTAATAACATTGAATACAGCTAAAATTCTAGGTATAGACGATAAGGTCGGTTCTATTGAAGTTGGTAAAATGGCCACACTGTTTATTAGTGAAGGAGATGCTTTAGATATGAGAACAAATAAACTTGTTAAAGCATATATCGAAGGAAGAGATATTAGTTTAGCCACTCATCAAGTAGAGTTATATGAGCGGTATTCTAAAAAGTACAAAAATTAGTATTAAAAACCCTTATTTAAAAATGAAATAAAAAAGCTTCAGTAATTACTGAAGCCTTTTTTATAATTATAAATCGTCCTTAGCTTTATTCAACAACTAATCCCTTTATTATTGGGTTGGCTTAGTATGTCTACCTTTTATATCGTGAATTTTCTATGCCTATATTTATTATACATAGAATAATTAAAAAAGAGACTTAAAAGCTTTTGCAACGTTACTATACCCTATAAGTTTTTTATTCTATAACTATAGCATCATCTCGTTTTTTAAAAATGGCATCATTAAGCTTAGTTTTAGCTACAGAAACATTAACAAATTTCTTTTCACTTTGCTTCTCTCCTATTGTAAAACCATCAGTCTTATACCATTCTAATTTGGAAGGTAGGACAAATCCATTTACAGTTTGCCAATCGGTGTATCTAACAAAATGAAAATCTTTACTTTTTTCTTTAGAAAAATAAGTCACTGTATACCCTAACCAGGCCATTTTATTAGTGTCTTTATCATAATATAAAATATATTCATCTTTTGAAGATGCTCCAATACCAGATTTGTAAGTGATTTTAATCCCAGGATATTGTTTCCCTTCAAAAGTTAATGGCGCTACATCTTCATAAGTAATACCATCATCTCCCAATACAAATGGCATTCCATAAAAATAAAACATTAAATTATAATAAAATTTAGGATTACTCTTAAAGGCTTTCTCACTACGTTCATCCAACCAAATATATTCTCCATTATATCCCAAAGTATAATCTTTAGTTTCTATCAATGATCTTCTATTCTTAAGATCTGTAGTGGTTTTCTCATTACCATCTGCACCTTCAATCTCAAATGTAAGGCTTTCTAACCTATTCCATTTAGCCATACTTCCATGCGCATCAAAAATACGAGTGACATTTTCAGGATATTCAATTGTTGAAACCGCTATGGTTTTTTCAGAATCTCCCTTGACCTCAATTACCGCTTCATCTTTAACGTTTTCCACCTTTTCTTTACAAGATACAAGCACTAAAAGCAGTATTGCAATGCTAAAATATTTTTTCATAATTTAATTAATTTATTGTCCCAGATAACACTAGACTCTTTTTACTTTAGTTTGAACTTTTGACGAAGATATAATCTTTTCATTACAAAAAATTAATACTTTTTATTTTAGCTCATAAGATTAAAAAAAAAAATAAAAAACACTATAAATAGAAAAAGCACCTGTAAAACAGATGCTTTTCCATACTAACCAACCAAAAATATGATAATTATAGCTCCTAATTATAAAGTAACCACACTTTAAAAACTAATCTACGCTAATAATTACGATTACATAAAGCAATCATCGTGCCAAATGTTATTTTTTAATGCTATTTTTCACAAAGAAACAGTCTAAAGGACAGCTTTTTCGTTTTTTAAATTCCTAATTCAGTAATAAATAGAAAAAGCACCTGTAAATACAAATGCTTTTTTTTTACCGACCAATCAAAATTATGATAATGAGCGCTTATCGTTTAAAGTAATTCCGCTTTAAATGTTTCGCTATTAATAATTATGAGATTTTCAAACCAAACATTATACCAAACTTAATTTTAATTATATTTTTTTTACTTAAAATTAAATCATATCTTTATGATATCATCATAATATCAATTTAAATCAAAACCTATGAAAGAAGAGAAAATCATTACACCTGCTAATGGCTATTTAACACTATTACTATTTTTACTATTATTCTTCGGAAGCATATTCTCTGCAGTCTTTACTAATAATCCTGAATTTATTCTATTAATAATTATAGCTTTATTTATAGCACCTGGCTTTATTATGGTACAACCTAATAACTCTAGAGTATTACTTCTTTTTGGAAAGTATGTTGGAACCGTTAAAAAAAATGGTTTTTATTGGGTAAACCCTTTTTATACTAAAAAAAAGATCTCACTTAGAGCCAGTAATTTTGACAGTGAACGCTTAAAAGTCAATGATAAATTAGGGAACCCAATAATGATTAGTACAATATTAGTTTGGCGTGTACACAATACTTACAAAGCGGCTTTTGATGTCGACAATTATGAGAATTTTGTTCGCGTACAAACTGATGCGGCTGTAAGAAAATTAGCGAGTATGTACCCTTACGATAATTTTGCAGATGAAGGTCATAAAGAAGACATCACTTTACGCTCTAGTGTCAATGAAGTTAGTGAAGCTCTTGAAAAGGAAATAGATGAACGTTTATCTATTGCAGGTATTGAAGTTCTTGAAGCTAGGATTGGTTACTTAGCATACGCACAAGAAATTGCTAATGCAATGCTAAAGCGACAACAAGCAACGGCTATTGTTGCCGCAAGACATAAAATAGTAGAAGGTGCTGTTAGTATGGTAGAAATGGCTTTAGAAGAACTTAATAAAAAAAGTATTGTTGATTTAGATGAAGAGCGCAAAGCCGCAATGGTAAGTAATTTAATGGTTATTTTATGTGGAGATAAAGATGCCTCTCCAGTGTTAAACACTGGGACTTTAAATCATTAATCCTTATTTAAATGAAAGAATACAAAGTCGTAACACCAGTTCTTGGTTTTAGAAACAAGGCAAAAAAACTAGAAGCCCTTTTAAATAAATATGCTAAAGAAGGATGGGTAGTAAATACCATTTCAACAAACCAACACGGTGGTATAGCATATCTTATTTTTGAACGCCATAAAAACAGATAAAATTCCATTTTAGAAAATAACAAGATGTCAAAAAAGAAAGCCTTTGCATTACGAATAAATGAAAACATGCTCAAAGCCATAGAAAAATGGGCTGGGGATGAATTTCGTAGTACCAATGGTCAAATTGAATGGATGCTAATGCAAAGCTTAAAACAAGCTAAGCGTGCCCCTAAACCAATCCATAAAACTAAAGATAAAAGCGACTCTTAAAAGCGTTGTTTTTTTTATGCCATTAATTATAGTATTTTGCAATTGAAAAAATAATTTAAATGGAAAACACACCTCTTTTTACAGACGATACTATTGTATTTGGACTGCTTATGTTAGCTTTAGGAGCTATATTCTATACTGAATCTATAAAAACAGGTTTCTGGCCTCGATTTTATAAAATTGTTCCAGGTTTATTTATGGCCTATATGATTCCTGCATTTTTAACAACATCGGGATTAATCTCGCCTGAATGGGTAACGACAAGTGCTTCAGGAGAAATTGTAACCCATAAATCTAACCTTTACTATGTTTCCAGTCGTTATTTATTACCAGCAGCATTAGTATTAATGACATTAAGTATTGATTTAAAAGCCGTTTTTAATTTAGGTTGGCGTGCACTTATTATGTTTATTACAGGAACCATAGGTATTGTTATTGGTGGCCCTATAGCCATTTTATTAATCGCTATAGTTTCTCCAGAAACCGTTGGAGGAATAGGTCCAGATGCTGTATGGAGAGGCTTATCTACACTAGCGGGAAGCTGGATTGGAGGTGGTGCAAACCAGACGGCTATGTTAGAAATTTATGGTTACAATCAAAAACTCTATGGCGGAATGGTTTTTGTAGACATCGTTGTTGCTAATATTTGGATGGCCTTATTATTAATAGGTATCGGTAAGCGTAAACGTATTAATGCCTGGCTTAAAGCAGATACCGCTTCCATTGAAAGTTTAAAAGAGAAAATGTCTACTTTTACTGCTAAGGTAAAACGTAACCCTTCACTTTCCGATTTAATGATTATGGCAGCCATTGCCTTTGGAACTGTAAGTATCGCTCATTTATGTTCTAACCTATTAGCTCCACTCTTTAATGAAATTGTTTCTGGAATAGAATCACAAACTACGCGTAATATATTTACGTTCTTAGGTTCCAAATTCTTTTGGATGATTAGTATAGCAACCCTTATAGCCATTCTCCTCTCTTTTACAAAAGCTAAAAATTACGAAGGCGCTGGAGCTAGTAAATTTGGGAGTGTCTTTATTTATATACTCGTTGCTTCAATAGGCATGAAAATGGATTTAAAACTTATATTCGATAATGTTTGGTTAATAGCTATTGGGCTTGTCTGGATGACCGTACATGCTGTACTATTAATTAGTGTTGCTAAAATAATTAAAGCTCCATATTTTTTCTTAGCAGTAGGGAGTCAAGCCAATGTTGGAGGGGCTGCTTCTGCTCCTATCGTAGCTTCTGCTTTTCACCCTTCATTAGCTACTGTAGGTGTTTTATTAGCCGTCTTTGGATATGCTGTAGGGACCATTGCCGCAATAGGCTGTACTATTTTAATGCAATTGGCTTCCGCTAGTTAGTTTTTAATAATTATTTATGGCATATTTGCGGAAATTAATTTCAATACTACAAATGCAAAAATTATTAGTACTTCTTGGTTTATTTCTTATTTTTTCTTGTGGAAACGATAATGATAAACTCATTGTAAAAGGAAATGTAAAAGGCTTAAAAAAAGGAACGCTTTACTTAAAAAAAGCTAAAGATTCAATTTTTATTACATTAGATTCTGTAAATCTAAACGGATCTTCTCAGTTTGAGTTAAAAAGTAATATTCAAACACCAGAGTTATATTTTTTGTATCTAGATAAAAATGATAACGATAATGAACGTATTTCATTCTTTGCTAATAAAGGCATTACAGAAATACACACTTCTTTAGAAAACTTTGCTTATGATGCCAAAATTAAAGGCTCTAAACAGCAAGAGGTTTTGGAAAAGCATTTAGCGATGATGTCTAAATTTAATGATAAGAACTTAGAACTTATTAAAGCAAACTTTGATGCTATTAAAGCTAATGATACCGTTTTAGCTAATCAAACAAAAAAAATGTATGATGGAATGCAAAAACGTAAATATTTATATACAGTAAATTTTGCCATTTATAATAAGGACAGTGAAGTTGCTCCTTTTTTAGCGCTTACAGAATTATATGATGCAAACATAAAACTACTGGATACCATTAATAACTCTTTAACTCCTGCAATAAAATCTTCTTTCTATGGAGAAAAATTACAAAGCTTTATAGATAAGATTAAAATTGACGAAAAACAGTAACTAATTTGCATATATCATAAAAAGAGATCGTCTAAAAAGTAAATTTTAGGCGATTATCTTTTTTATTATTTTTAGATATAGATTTTAGCTATGAATATTTGCGTTAAAATCCTTAACTAAAAAAAGTAAAGTTAGTTTATACTTTTTAAGGTTATGAGCCATTGCAATTAGCCCTATTTTCACATTAGCCTTTCCCTCTCTCTTAACATAAAACGTTTGAAGTTCATATTTTGTTTGATGTTACCAAAGACAGTGTTTCCTTGGCTATCAGAGTTCTTTCCCCAACTATAAAAAGTACCTGTACTGACTCCGTATTTACGGTAATTTCTACGACTCCTATTTCTTCAGAACTGCTTAGTATTTCTAACTTTTGTTCTAAGGTCCATTTCTTGTATTTCATCTCTCTAATATATTAGTTTGAAATTTAAAATACCACTCCGATCTATTTTGGGGCTAAACTACATAGGGTTTTAGCTAAAAAGGTTAACTAACCGCAATTAACCGCAACTATATAGGGCTTTAATAGGGCTTTAATAGGGAGTATCTATGAAGTAAACATTAACTAAGCATCTGCATGTCCCGTACTAAAATAACTATTCAGTTTATAATATTAAACCGAATACAATTATACAACCTTATAATTTACATCAGTTAAAGATTAGAGTTTACACTAAATTAGTTTCTAACCTTGTTGATTGTTGTTTATTTCTAAGTTGCTTTTCATCAAAGAAACTCAAGAATACGTTTCTATAAAATACTTTCCAAATACTGCTTCCTATGTCTTCAATTACAATATGTCTTCCTTTTAAAGCAGCCGATATATACCTAATAATATGCAGGACTTACACCAGTAATAAGAAAAAGTGTGAGTAGTCTAAACTCACGACCAAGAATTAGTAAAGTAGGAAATCAAAAGCTACGTAATTTATTATTTATGTGCTCTTTTAATGCTTGTAAATGTAACAAAGCTTGCAGAGAGTTATATGAGAGAATTGTAGCCAAAGGAAAGAGTAAAAAACTGGCTTTAATAGCAGTGTGTAATAAACTTTTAAAACAGGCCTTCGCAATTGCTAAATCAGGATTAATATATGATGAGACTTACAGAAGTACGTTAGTGAAAAATTAATGAGTTTTCACTTGTTTTTATCCACAGTTCTTTGTTGTACACAGTTTTTAATTTCCCTTCTTTTATTTTTTCAATCAGTTCGCATCTTTTTTCCGAACCACTCTGTTCTTTAAAATTCTCTCCAATTCTCACAAAATCATAAGGAATATGTTTGATTTCAGATTCTATAGTTTTTTTAAAACTACTTTCTCCGTAAGCCAAAAGAGTGTTTTTGTCAGAACTCTCCGAACTCAATAATATTTGTTTTAATTCTCCATTTTTTTGTTTAGTAAAAACTCTAAACCTTGATCTATCCATTTCTAATTCGGTTGGATAAAATGCAATTCCGTTTTCATCAAATATAATTTGTTCACGCCTATTTTTTTTTTCGAAAGTTTGACCAAAGTCTGTATTGTCTATTATTATAGCAGTTCCTTTAAATTCTGCTGGTAGTATTATGTCGAATTTCTGGATGTCTGCATAATAAAATCAAATAGAATGATATGCTTTTGAAACCGGAATAAACAAAATTGCCGGTATTAAAATCCAAAACAATTTTTGTTTGATTTTTAAATTCCCAAACAGAAGTGTTATAATTCCAATAATATAAATTGGAAGTCCGATTATAAAACCAAAGTAAATGAAAAAAGGAATTAAAAATCCAAGAATCAATAATGCTATTCCAATTTTGTCAATTCTGTTCATTTCTCAAATTGTGTACAACGTTTTTGTATAAGATTAGTGTGGGAGGTAAACAAACTTTATTTTGTCAACCGAGCTACTGAGCTTATACTTATTTTGTGTTTTTATTTTTGTCGACCTAAAAATAGATAAATAAGTTTAAACGGACTTTATAAATAAACCAAAACTTCGGGCTAAACCACAAAAACCCACATTAATTTTATACGACTTAAGTTAGCATTTTATTAAATTAGACACATAATCATAAAGAACTAAAGCACAGACAATCATCATTAACTTTATTACAAAGTATTCCAGGAATAGGCAACAAAACGGCTTTAATGTTATTGGTTTTTACAGATGGTTTTCATCGTTTTGAAAGTTCAAAAGCGTTATGTAGTTATGCTGGATTAACTCCAATAATAAGACAAAGTGGAAGCCGTGTAAAAGGACGCCCGCGAATTAGTAAAATGGGGAACCCAAAACTTAGAAATTTATTATTTATGTGCCCTTTTAATGCCTGTAAATATAACCGAGCATGTAAAGCCCTTTTCGATAGAATAGTGGCAAAAGGAAAAAGCTGGCTTTAATAGCAGTGTGTAATAAGTTACTAAAACAAGCGTTTTCTATTGTTAAAAATGGGGTGCCTTATAACGATAAATATAGCAATGTTTTGAGGTGTAATTAATTGCGTTTTATTTGGTTTTTACCTCAGTGCTTTGTTACCTGTAGTTTTTTATTTAATTATTTCATAATAAGGTTCTGTATTATTAGAAGAATCCCAAATTGAATTATCAATGTCATTTAACCAAATTTTATCGATTCTAACCAAGTTACTTGTTCTTGTAATTTCAGAAATAATTGTGTCAATTTCGGTATCATTCCAGTGAATATAAGTTTCAGGCAATTCTTCAGTTTCTGAATTATTCACAAAAACTCTTATTCTATATTCACTTTCGTGTTCATAAATCAAGTAATTTCTTGGGTTATCTAAACTGCTATTATAAACTTCTGTTATTTCTCCATTTATTTTATAATACAGTTTTATTTCAGAATGATTAAATGAATTTGGATTTTGTGTATCAAGTAAATCATTTCCTTGAGTATCTTTTACACTAAATTCAAAACCAACGTCATAGTTAAATTGTTCATTGTCATCATCTGAATTACAACTAAACAAAGTGATAAATGTTAAAATTAAAATTAAAGATTTCATAGTATTCATTTTTTAAGGTTTAATATTATATACCATTTTTACTTGGTAATTAAAAGTGTTATTAGCTGGGTTGAAATTATTAAATCCATACCAACCATTGACACTATCCTAAAAAGTGTGTAAGTTCAAAATTTCAGGGTTAGGTTATTTATATCCTAATCCTGTTTTCAAATATAGCTAAAAATTGGTTTAGTATAAGTC